>NZ_JBIVCD010000001.1:0-461511 GCF_044746425.1 Pseudomonas sp. NPDC086112
TGATGATCATCAGGCTGGAGCGCTGGGTCAGAATGTTTTCCAGCCAGCGGATGGTGTTGATGTCCAGGTGGTTGGTCGGTTCGTCGAGCAACAGCACTTCAGGATCGGAGAACAGTGCCTGCGCCAGCAACACGCGCAGTTTCCAGCCCGGGGACACTTCGCTCATCGGGCCAAAATGCTGCTCGATGCCGATACCCAGACCCAACAGCAATTCACCGGCGCGGGATTCGGCGGTGTAGCCGTCCATTTCGGCGAATTCGGTTTCCAGCTCGGCCACGGCCATGCCGTCTTCTTCGGTCATTTCCGGCAGCGAGTAGATGCGGTCGCGCTCGGCCTTGACCTTCCACAGCTCTTCGTGACCCATGATCACGGTGTCGATCACGGTGAATTCTTCGTAGGCGAACTGGTCCTGGCGCAATTTACCCAGACGCACGTTCGGCTCGAGCATGACCTGGCCGCCGGACGGCTCGAGGTCGCCACCGAGGATTTTCATGAAGGTCGACTTGCCGCAACCGTTGGCACCGATCAGGCCGTAGCGGTTACCGGCGCCGAATTTGACCGAAACGTTTTCGAATAGCGGCTTGGCGCCGAACTGCATCGTGATGTTAGCTGTGGAGATCAATTACTTTACCTATCAATGGGTTGCGAGCTGCGCATTTGGCGCTTGGGCCATTCCTGGGACATTCTGGAGTTTCTCTCCATCTCTTCCCAGTCACCGCTAGAGTTCAACCAGCGCGCATAAGTCGAGAGCAGCATCTGGACGCGGTGTCCAAGCTGTTGGGCAAAAAGGCGGGATTCATGCCAGACATTGCGCATATTGTCGCATATGTGTGACGGCAGTTGTACGGTGGGCGATAACGTGTCGCAGGCTTCTTCAAGGTTCGGCCCCGGTTTGTGCAGAATCGGGGCTGACTGGAAGAGGGTTCATCATGGACAGGCCGGGGAGCGTAGAGCGGCCTCGATGTTATTTTTGTTCAGCGTTGTGTTCGGGACACTTGGCGTGGCGCTGGGTAAAGTCAGCACCGCTTGCCCGGCCTCGTGTGTTTCAGATGGATTACTGAATGGCCAGCACTTGGTCAGGGTGGGCACCTCTTCAGATTCGTCTCTCCATACCACGCGTGACAGCAGAAAGTGGGGAGGGGTCTATTCTTCTTCGTCAGGGCTCGGGTTTCCGGGCGCGCTGGCGCTTCGTCTTGCAGATACTGTTCCTGGTTCTTGCCCAAGACGCGCAACGTGAGAACGCAAATGGTCTCTCATCATGGGTGGGATCAAAATGAAACTGATTTTGGTGATGCTTGTTGTGGGTCTGTTGGCTTGGAAGTTTTCCCCTGAACTACAGTCCTGGGCTACGGCTCAACTATCGAATCCCAAAGAAATAGCTACAGTCGTGACTGCGCCGAAGCCTGTTTCAGCGCCATTCAAATGTGATGGGCGCAAATATTGTTCACAGATGACCTCGTGCGCAGAGGCCAAAAACTTTCTGCAAAATTGTCCAGGAATGAAAATGGACGGCGACAACGACGCAATCCCCTGTGAGTCGCAGTGGTGCCAATGACTATTTGCCGCTCAGCGACAGGCTTAATGATTTAAGAAAAAATTTTAAATGGGGGCGTTTTGAAACCCGATTTTCTGACTGAACGTCTGGCTTGCCGCACGCTGAACAGCGTGCGACAAGCCAGACTGACCCGGTCGGGATTTAAAGCAAATAACCAGCGGCGTGTCCGGGATGGTTGTCTTGCCCTCCGGTAATGAGGTGCAGTGGAATGTGTTGTTGGTCATCGATAGACGGGATTTCGAAACTTCCCACTATTTGAAGGTGCCGCTCACTCAGCCCGGTCGACTCTTCTTCTTTTGCCTTAGCCATTCTCGCGTGGTTCGCTGCGATTTCATTGAGAGTTGACACGTTACATCTCCCGGTGACTGACCAAGCGTATCGCTGGAGTCCTAAGCGTTGATTTAATTGCCGCCGCGTCAGAATTACGTCGTTCTGGGGCTGCTACGTCCGGCCTCTGCAAGGCCTAAGCCAGACAGGGCGCGTATTGCGTGCCACGTTTTTATAGGCGACGAATGGTGGAGTGGCAGGGGGCTACCACCGCAAGAGCGGGTTCCCATTAGCAACCGCCCGCGCTACTAACAACGTGCACGCATTTTCACAGTTGAAGGTTAACTATTAGTTACAAAGTGTGGCTAAAATGCCATCTTTCGACGTCGTGCCGTCCATCGGCATGGCTCAAGAACGCGCCATCGGACGCAGTTTGTTCACTTCTGACGTGTGACGATTTTCGTGAAACTTATCATTGCCGCTATTTATGTCATCTCCATCGCGTATGTGCACTTGCGCGGAAAAGTGCGCCACAAATTAGGCCGTCAACTAAGCGACCACTCGACGTTTCTGGCGCCGGTCAATTGCTTCCTTTATCTGTTCTCCAAAACGCCCAACAAACCTTATCTCAATCCGGCAGACTTTCCCGACTTGAGCCCTTTGCAGGCTCATTGGGAGGAGATTCGCGCAGAAGGCCAGAATTTACTCAAGGCCGGAGAGATCAAACGTTCCAATCAGTACGACGACGTTGGTTTCAACTCGTTTTTCAAAAGTGGCTGGAAGCGTTTCTACCTCAAATGGTACGGCGACAGTCACCCGTCGGCCGCAAAGCTCTGCCCGCGTACGACTGAACTGGTGCAAAGCATCGGCTCGATCAAGGCCGCGATGTTCGCCGAACTGCCGCCGGGTTCGAAACTGGTCCGTCACCGCGATCCGTATGCCGGTTCTTACCGTTATCACTTGGGGCTGGAAACGCCGAACGATGCCGGTTGCTACATCAACGTCGATGGTGAGAACTACCATTGGCGCGATGGCGAAGCGGTGATGTTCGATGAGACCTTCATTCATTACGCCGAAAACACCACTGCGCAGAACCGCATCATCCTGTTCTGCGACGTCGAGCGGCCGATGAAGTATCGCTGGGCGGCGGCGTTCAACCGTTGGTTCAGCCGCACGGTGATGGCAGCGGCGGGGGCGCCGAACGATGCCGGCGACAAGGTCGGTGGTATCAACCGCTTGTTCGCCAGAATCTACACGATTCGCCTGCGCGGCAAAGCGCTCAAGAAGCGTAACCGTACTCGCTACTACCTGGAGAAATGGGCGGTTTTTGGCGGGTTGCTGGCGATTTTTGTTTTGATCTGAGTTTGGTATTGAGGCGTATGACGCCTTCGCGAGCAAGCCCGCTCCCACATTTGTCCTGTGAACGACACAGATCCTATGTGGGAGCGGGCTTGCTCGCGAAGAGGCCAGTATTTGCACCCCATAACTCATGGGTGCCAACAAGGGTCAGCCGCTCGACCGTTTCGTGGGTTTTTTCTGCGCAGTAGATTTGGCTTTGGTAGCCGCTTTACCGCCGCCCTTGCCACCAAGACTGCGTTTGAGCAGTTCGGTCAGATCGATAACATCGGCGGTTTTACGCACCTCTTCACCCGTCACGGTTTCGACATCTTCGATCTTGCCTTCATTCGCCTTCTTCTCGACCAGCGCCATGATCTTGTCTTCGAAACTGTCGCGGTACTCTTCGGGCGTCCAGTCGGCACTCATGTCCTCCACCAGTCGTTTGGCCATCTCCAGCTCGCCTTTGGCCAGATCCGGCTTGGTCACTTCACTGCCCAGTTCCAGTTGAGCAATGCTGCGCACTTCGGCGGGCCAGCGCAGCATCACCAGCACCATGGCTGATTCCAGCGGCATGAGGGCCGCCAGGTGCTGGCGCGAATGCAACACCACGCGGGCCAGGGCGACCTTGTCGGTTTTGCTGAGGGTTTCGCGCAACAGCGCATAGACCTTGCCGCCGCGTTTGTCCGGCGCCAGGTAGTAGGGCGTGTCGATGTTTTGCAGAGGGATTTGCTCGCTGCCGACAAAGGCAAAAATGTCGATGGTTTGGGTCGACAGTGGATGAGCCGAGCGAATCTCCTCTTCACTGAGCACCACGTAACGTCCTTTTTCGTACTCGATCCCTTTGACGATGTGCTCTTGAGTGACTTCCTTGCCGGTGGCCTTGTTGATGCGCTTGTAGCCGACCGGGTCCATGCTGCGGCTGTCGAGCCATTTGAAATCGATCCCGTGCGAAGACGTCGCCGAAACCAGCGCAACGGGAATGTGCACCAGACCGAAACTGATTGCGCCTTTCCAGATTGCCCGTGCCATCGTCGTGACCTCGTCGTTGATGTTCAGGTGACCTGTGGCCAAGGGCAAAAGTTTCAGTCGGCGGCGGCCCGGTCCTGCGGGCGGATCGGCGGTGCGGTTAACTCGTGTTACATGTTGCGGGGGAGGTTTTAGTTAACAAATCCGAACCCTGGGCGTAGCGTGGCTCTATTCATCCATGAAGCATGGCACGCTCATTTAGAGAGGTCTCCCATGAACCGATGTGTGCTCGGCGTCATCGCGCTGGCATTGAGTGGCGTGCTAAGCCCTTTGGCTCTGGCAGACGCCGCATCGTCTTCTTCGCCCTTGCTGCTGGCGCAGAACCTGCCGGGAAGCAACAACAATCCCTACAACAGCCCGATTCGCCGGGCCAATCCCAACAGCATGCAAGGCACGCAACCCAATATCCCGGTAATCCGCGGGCCAAACACGGTGCCTGTGCCACGACCGCCAACGCTCGATAACGGCGGCATCGGCAATCGCTATCCGCAAGATCGACAGGCTCCCACCGGCCAACCGAAACTCATTCCCAATCCACCACCCCGGGGCTCGGACCGCAACTACCGTTGAACGGCGAGACAGAAGTCTTGCCAGCTCTATTGACGACAAAAGGAATCGTGCATGTTGCGTAAAACCCTCTTGGCCACTTTCTGTGCCAGCGCGTTATTAACCGTCACGGCGCCCGCCTTTGCAGCGCCAACACAGGATTTTAAAAGCGAGCAGGGCACCCTTGAGCTCACGCCGATCGTTAAAGGCCTGGACCACCCTTGGTCGTTGGCGTTTCTGCCTGACCGCCAAGGGATGCTGGTGACCGAACGGCCCGGCAACCTGCGGCTGGTTAGTGGCGACGGCAAACTCTCGGGCCCGCTCAGCGGCGTGCCTCAGGTCTGGGCCAAGGGGCAGGGCGGATTGCTCGATGTGGTGTTGTCGCCCGATTTCAAGCAAGACCGCATGGTCTATCTGTCTTACGCCGAAGGGGGCGGTGAGGGCGGCAAGGCCGGCACGGCGGTCGGTCGCGGACGGTTGTCGGAAGACCTGACGGCGATCAAGGATTTCAGGGTGATCTTCCGTCAGGAGCCCAAGCTCTCCGTCGGCAATCATTTTGGCTCACGACTGGTGTTTGACCGTGACGGTTATCTGTTCGTCACCCTGGGCGAGAATAACGACCGGCCCACGGCGCAAGATCTCGACAAGCTGCAAGGCAAGATCGTGCGGCTCTATCCGGATGGCAAGGTGCCGGCAGACAATCCCTTTGTCGGGCAAAAAGGCGTTCGCCCGGAAATCTGGTCTTACGGCCAACGCAACCCGCAAGGCGCGGCGCTCAACCCCTGGAGCGGCACGCTTTGGGAAAACGAGCACGGCCCACGGGGCGGCGACGAGATCAACATCATCGAGCGTGGCAAAAATTATGGCTGGCCGATGGCAACCCACGGCATCAACTATTCCGGCCTGCCGATCCCGGAAGCCAAGGGCGAAACCGCCGAAGGTACCGTGGGCCCGCACCATGTCTGGGAAAAATCCCCCGGCCTCAGCGGCATGGCCTTCTATGACAGCGATCGCTTCAAGGCCTGGCAGCACAACGTGTTTATCGGGGCGCTGGTGAGTCAGGAGCTGATTCGCCTGCAGTTCGAAGGCGACAAGGTTGTTCACGAAGAGCGGTTGTTGGGTGAGCTCAACAAACGGATTCGTGATGTACGGCAGGGGCCGGATGGTTATCTGTATTTGCTGACCGATGAAGATGACGGGGCGCTGTACAAGCTTGGCCTTAAGTAATCGCATAACCTGTGGCGAGGGAGCTTGCTCCCGCTGGGGTGCGAAGCGCCCCCATGCAATCGACTGCTTCGCACTCGAACGGGAGCAAGCTCCCTCGCCACAGGTTTACTCACGGCGATAGAGAATCACCGCTGCCCGCAGCTTGCCTCGTCCGAAACTGCACATTTTGTCGAATTCCCCATGGCTGACCGGCAAGTGCTGGCAGTCCATCGGCTGACGATGCTGGCTGTGATCCACATCCGGATCGTGCAGGTAGACAAACTCTTCATCGCAATCGGTGACGATCACCCAGTGCGGCGCCTTGGAACGGGTCAGGCGATAGCTGCTGATCAATACCAGCGGCTGTCCGCCATCGTGCAGTAACCGTGGCAGATCCAGTGGTCCGCCGATCATTCGTTCCACGTCGGTGGCTTGCAACTGCGCCGTGAACGCCTCGTGTACCAGGCGCATTACGTCTTTTTTATGCGCATCGCGCACGCCGTCGAGAAACAGTGGCCCGGCCATGCTCAGTTGCAGCCGCACCCGAAAGCCACGCCGCCACGCTGCCAGCGCCAGACCTTGAGGGCTGCAGCCACCGTGGCCAGACGTCATGAACACCGTGGTCGCCTCGCGCCAGATTTGCAGTTCTTCACCGCGCTCCAACGCTCGATCGTCTTGCAGCGCGCCCATGGCCATCAGCAGGCAGGCCGGGCCACAGGTGAACTCGGTGGTCTGCGGGTAGTAAGGCACCTTGATGTTGCGTGAATCGCGGTGCTGGAGGATACGTTTTTCCAGGCGCAGCGCGTCGGCATGGTCCTGGTAATAGTCGTGAATCAGCGCAAAACGCCGGTAACCGTTACGCTCATACAGAGCAATTGCCGTTGGATTGTCGATGCGCACTTCCAGCCGCAGGTAGGCGCAGTCATGCTCAATGGCGCAGGCCTCGACACGTTCGAGCAACTGCTTGCCCAGTCCACTGCCGCGAGCATCAAGGGCTATCGCAATCGAGTACAGGCGCGCCAATGAAGTGCCCCGGTGAAACAGCACCACCGCATAGCCCACCAATTGCTCGCCTCGTTGGGCCACCAGCAGTTGCCCGTGAGCCCGAGTAATCATCCATTGAAAACTGCGACTGTTGAGCCGGTCCGTGGTGAAACATTGCTGTTCGAGTGCCAGCAGTGACGGTATGTCTTCAACTACCGCCAAGCGAAAAACAGGATTCATATAATCGCCGTAAAAATTGCGTAACGAAACGGGACTTTCGAAAAAGTTCGTGCTTAATAGGAAAGGTCTTGTTCTTCAATGGATCAATCACTATGTCAGCGGTACAAGGTCATTGGCGCGAAGTATCTGAGCAAACGTTGCCGACAGCAATAACTTCCACAAACTATTTAAATGGCTCGATCAGAACTTCCAGCCAGTTGATGATCATCGTCGAACGTAAGGAAGACTGGGCCTCCTACTTCCCCAGTGAAGACATCGTCACCGCCCAGGAATACCTCGAACAGACCCGCGACAACGAGCAGGGCAAGCGGGTTCAGGTGATTAACCTGTGCCGCAGCTACAAGTACCTCGGGCACGGTTATTACTGCTCGCTGCTGGCCGAAGCGCGGGGGCACAAGGTTATACCGTCGGTGCGGACCATCAGCGAACTGACCCGAAAATCCCTGTATGGGCTGGCCCTGGATGATCTGGATAAAACCCTGGAAAAGGCTCTCAGCAATCATCTTTACAGCGATACCGAAGGATTTACCCTGACACTGTATTTCGGCAAAACCGCTATCGAGCCATTACAGGATCTGGCTCGGCAGTTGTTCGAGGTTTTTCCTTGTCCAATATTGCTAGTTGAGTTTCGTCGAACTAACGGTTGGCACATCGAAGGTGTAAAGTCTGGCGCCTTGCATAAGTTGCGTGAAGATCAGGAAGATCAATTCGCTAATGCGCTCGACAGTTTCAGTCGCAAGATCTGGCGCATGCCGCGCTCCAGGCGATTGGCCCGTTATGACCTGGCCATTCTGCACGATCCGCAAGAAGCATTGCCGCCCTCCAATCCCAAGGCTTTGGACAACTTCGTCAGAGTCGGCAAGACACTAGGTATCGACGTCGAGCTGATTGAGCGCAAGGACTACGCCCGAATCGCCGAATACGACGGGCTCCTGATCCGCGAGACAACGAGCGTCGACAACCACACCTACCGCTTCGCCAAAAAAGCCGAGAGTGAAGGTTTGGTCGTGATGGATGACCCAGCGTCGATCCTGCGCTGCACCAACAAGGTTTACCTGACTGATTTGCTCAAGAGCCATCAACTGGGCATGCCCGCCACTGAAATCCTCTACAAGGAGCGACCGGAAGATTTCGAGCGGGTAGGCGAGCGTCTGGGGTTTCCACTGGTGCTGAAGATCCCCGACGGTTGTTTCTCAAAGGGCGTCATCAAGGTCGAAAGCCAGCAAGCCTTGCTTGAAGCCACCGCCGAACTGTTCGAACACTCGGTGTTGTTGCTGGCCCAGGAGTTTTTCTACACCGAATACGACTGGCGCATTGGCGTGCTCAACCGCAAACCGATCTTTGCCTGCCAGTACTTCATGTCCAAGGGCCATTGGCAGATCTACAACCACAAAGCCAAAGGCCAGGACATCAACGGCGAATGCCGCACCCTGGCGGTTCACGAAGCGCCGCGAGCGGTGGTTGAACTGGCGGTGAAAACCGCGAATCTCATCGGCGACGGCCTCTATGGCGTCGACCTCAAACAGTCCGGCGACAAAGTGGTGGTAATCGAAGTCAACGACAACCCGAACATGGACGCCGGCATCGAAGACGCCTACTTGCAGGACGATTTGTATTCCTTGGTGCTGGAAGAGTTTGTCCGTCGGCTGGAGCTCAAGCGCCGCGGCCAGGCCTGGTGAGCGGCCGATGATCAAAAGCTTTGAACTGAGCCACGGCGCCCTGCACGCGGTCGAACGGCTGGACGCCGACGTGATGCTGTTCAGCAACCCCGATGCGGCCGAGCGGGATCTGTTGCACAGCCATTTCAAGCTTGATGAACACGCTCTCGCCTCGGCCCTGGACCCCGACGAGGTGTCGCGCATCGAGTTCCACCCCGACAACCTGTTCCTGATCTGGAAACGCCCGGAAAACTACTCCGGCGGCGGCAGCCTGGCCTTCGAAGTGTCATCCTGCGGCTTGCTGTTTTCCCCGGGGCGTCTGCTGGTGATCGCCACCGACGACTCACCGCTCAGCGGCCTCGGCACGCGGCAGTCACTGAAGACACCACTGGATGTGTTGCTCGACCTGTTGTTCAACAACATTCACCACTATCTGGGGCACCTTAAGGTGATCAAGATGGTTGCCCGGGAGTTGCAGCAAAAATTCAATGCCTCGATGCAGAACCAGCATCTGGTCCAGATGTTCAACCTCAGCGAAAGCCTGATCTATTACATCAACGCCATTCACAGCAACGGCGCGGTCCTGACCCGGCTGCGTAATCATGCGGCGAAGGAACACTTCAGCCCTGAAGCCATCGGTTTGATCGACGATCTGATTATCGAGAACAACCAGTGCTACAAGCAGGCGGAAATCTACTCCACGGTGTTCTCCGGGCTGATCGACGCCCGGGGCAACCTGATGAACAACAGCATGAATAACCTGCTGCGCAAACTGACGCTGATCAACGTGGTGTTTCTGCCGTTGAACCTGATTGCGAGCATTGGCGGCATGTCCGAGTTCAGCATGATGACCGCTGGTACGCCGTGGTGGATTTCCTATCCGTTGTTTCTGACGGCGATGATGCTGGGGGCGGGGGTGATGGTGCTCGGGCTCAAGCGCCTGGCGAAGTGATTTCGGCGGCTGTCAGATCGCCTTCGCGAGCAAGCCCGCTCCCACATTTAATCTCTGGTGTTCACAAATTATGTGTTCACGGAAGATCTAATGTGGGAGCGGGCTTGCTCGCGAAGGCAATCTCAACAGCACAACAACGCCTGGATCAGGCCTCTTGAGCTGCCTCGCCAGAGTTTTTCCGCTCCTGAAGCCCCCGCACCACCAGATACAACAACGGCCCGACCGACACAAAAACCGCCGTCACCACCAGATAGGGAACCACCAACAACCCCGACTGCCCCCGCTGGCGCGCATCCTTGTACATCCAGATACCGGCAAGCGTCGCCAGCAGGTATAAATCGATCACCACTTGCGCGGTATCGGGCCGCGACATCAGGCTGATGCCGAAGTCGAGCAACGACTGCTCCGCCTGCAGCATCACCGAAACGGTGTAGCCGGCGAAAGCGATCAGGGCAATCAGGGGCAGTGCGACAGACTTCATGGTTTCCTTCCTTGGGACAATGAGCAGAATCGCCAGCCTACATCGGCCCTTGAAAATTGGCCATTGACTTGCCATCAGCCTCCGGCTAATTTCCAGCCATGACTTCCACCGTATTGCGCTGCCAGCCAAGCATTATTACCGCCATTCCTTATTTGGCGGGCTAGCTCACGACTGCAGCACCCAACCCGCCCTAGAGGCGGGTTTTTACTTTCTGTCTCTTGGGTTTTGAGCTTACCGGGCGCACGCAACCGGCGTAGGAGCTGCCGACCGCGTAAACCCGGATACCAAGGAGACGACCATGAACAGTACCCCCCTCCAGCAGAGCTTGCTTGAGCACTACGTGAAAAAGATCCTCGCCGCGCCGGTTTACGAACTCGCCGTGCGCACGCCGTTGCAAGCGGCGCCGGCCTTGTCCGAGGCGTTGGGCAATCAGATCCTGCTCAAGCGCGAAGACTTGCAACCGACGTTTTCCTTCAAGATCCGTGGCGCCTACAACAAACTGGTGAACCTGAGCGATGAACAGAAGGCTCGCGGCGTAATCACGGCCTCGGCGGGCAATCATGCCCAAGGCGTAGCGTTGGCGGCCCGCGAGCTGGGGATCGGCGCAACCATCGTCATGCCCTGCACGACGCCGGAATTGAAGGTGCTCGGGGTTCGCAGTCGAGGCGCCGAAGCGCTGCTGCACGGTGAGAGTTTTCCGTTTGCCCTGGAATACGCATTGAGCCTGGCACAGCAAACCGGCCGCACCTTTGTCTCGCCCTTCGACGACCCGGACGTGATCGCGGGGCAGGGCACCGTCGCCATGGAAATCCTGCGCCAGCACCAAGGGCCGCTGGACGCGATCTTCGTTCCGGTGGGCGGCGGTGGCTTGATCGCCGGCATCGCCGCGTACGTCAAATACCTGCGCCCTGAAATCCGCATCATCGGCGTCGAGTCGGAACATTCCGCCTGCTTGCAGGCCGCATTGCGGGCCGGCGAACGGGTTGTGCTGCCAACCGTCGGCACCTTCGCCGATGGCGTGGCCGTCGCTCAGATCGGCGTCCATGGCTTCGAGGTCTGTCGGTTTTGCGTCGACGAGGTAATGACCGTCAGCAATGACGAACTCTGCGCCGCCATCAAGAACATCTACGACGATACCCGCTCGATCACCGAACCTTCCGGCGCCCTGGCCGTGGCCGGGATCAAGCAGTACGTGGCGCGAACCGGCGCTCGGGGTCAGACCCTGGTGGCCATTGATTCGGGCGCGAATATCAATTTCGACAGTTTGCGGCATGTGGCCGAGCGCGCCGCGTTGAGCGGCGTGCTGGCGTGAGGGCTGGTCCGATTATTCCTGAACGGCTTTCCCGACATGGCTCGACGCCGACCAGATCCGGTAGCGCACTTCGACGTCCTTGGGCACGTAGAGCACGATTGGCAATTTGCTGTTGTAGCGCAGTCTGAAACCGTCACCGACAACCGGCACGAAGTCCTTTTTGCGCTTGCCATCCGGGCAGGCCATCAGCGTGCTCATTGGGCCGGTGACTTTTTCCAGCCGGTAAAACAGATAGCCCCAGCCTTCGAGATTTTTCTCCTCGAGCATGCCGCCCAGGCGCTGACGGTTGCAGTCGACGGTGAGGGTCTTGCCGGCCAGGATCTCGACTTGATAACCGTCTTCCTGTTGTTTCGGGGCGAGGTGAATGACCTGGCGGGTAAAACCGCTCTCAGGCTTGGGATACGGCGCGACGTCTTCGAGGGTTGCGGCGTGGGCTATGGACGACAAAATGGCAACTATCAGCCCGACGGTCGTGTTAAGCGGCAAAGCACCCATGATGCCTCCTTGCGTGTGTGCGGGGTCAGCGGATACTGAATGGATGGGCCGCATTCTCACTGCCGTCCTCAGCCAATGCAAACCCACCTTCGGGGTGTTTGCAAAATGCAGGTCTTGAAGCAGAGCTTTCTTGCATTTTGCATGACGCGATGTATTGCCATTTCTCCCAAAGCCTTGATTTGCCGACGAGGCGCAGGGCGAAATCTCGGGCATGTTTTATGCTGAAGCTGTCTTGAGCTGACCACGATCCTTACTGAGTCAGCGCTGAAACAAGAAGACGGTTGGGACGTTGGAACAATGAGGTTCCCCAAGGAAGAAAAACAACGGGCGATTTTAGCTCCGACCGACATTGATTTTTGATTGGCAATCTCACAATACCGAGAGGGTGGCCATGTTTCTTTCTGCCTTGGAACTACGCAATATCGTTGAAAGCAGTTTTCTCCCGAAACGCTGCCAATGCACGCTGTCGCCGGACCTGTCGATGACCGTCAAGGTGTATTCGGACGGCGAGACTGACCATCTCGACCTGTTCGTCACCGGCATAGACGCCCATCGTCTCAACGGGTGCCGGGAAATCAATAATCTGATCGCCGAGTTACGCACCGACCTTGAGTACAACAGGCGCAGCGAGCTGTTGCACCCGACGTCAAAAGCCCATTAACCGGCCGTTTCACCGAGTTCGACCGATACGCGCCGGGTCTGGATAAACCCCAGACCCAGCGCCAATTCCACCAGGATCGCCAGCAAAATACCCGGCCCGGCATGACCATTGAGCCATTCGCCGAAGCCCAGTGCCGCCAAACCGAAACATCCCACCATAAAGCCGCTGCACATTGCGCTTCGCGCTGCCGAGGGCGGGGCCTGCCGCACCAGATAAAACATCACCCCCAATGCGCCGAACAGCACTGCACTGCGCCGGGCGATAAAGCCCGCCGCGGACGAATACTCGATACTCCAGATCGCCAACAACCCTTGCGGCATCAACCCCCAGACCAGCGCCAGCAGAAAACAAAGTGCGGCGGTGAACGTCGACAGCGTGCGAAACGAGAACTGCATGGCGAATCCTTGCGGCAGTGAGGGAAGTGCCAGAGCTTAGCGCCAGAACCCTCACAAGCCTACTGTCAGTTCTGATAGCTGCACGCGTCAGACAGTTTTTGGTACGTAATCTGCGCAGGCTCACCCGATGTGTCGATGTACTTCATGTTGGCCGTCACCACTTGGCAGTCCTGCGTTTGCGGTTCAGTCAGGGAAATGACCTTGGCCACCTGCAACGGCATGCCGTAGTGATAAGGCACGGGTTGGGAGGACGACGTCTCGTTGGCCTGAGCAAGCCCGGCGAACGCGGTGCAGGCGAGGGTGGTGATTATCAGCAGTGTTCGCGTGTTCATGGTGAATCTCCAGTGCAGAGGGGAAATCAGTTCGACTGAAGAACGTCGAACCTGCCGCACTGGGCGTCAGAGGAGCTGAGGGCGTGCGGTCCAGTAAAGTTTTGGACCATGGGGTTAAGCGATGGTTAACCGGGTTGTATGCCGCCAGTCGCGAGAACCAGCTTCGGCTCTTCCTGACCCCCCCACGCCCCGGCATTCACCAGATTAGCCGGCCGCTCCCCAGCCAACGCCGCCAACAGATTATCCACCGCACACCGGGCCATCGCCTCCCGCGTCTCATGCGTCGCCGACCCGATGTGCGGCGTCGCCACCACGTTGTTCAACTGCAATAACGGCGAGTCATTGTCCAGCGGCTCACGCTCAAACACATCCAGCCCCGCCGCGCGAATCTGCTTCTGCCGCAACGCCTCGATCAGCGCCGGCTCATCCACCACCTTGCCCCGGGAAATGTTGATGAAGATCGTTTCGGGGCGCATCAGGGCGAACTGTTCAGCGCCGATCATCCCTTCGGTTGCAGCGGTCAACGGTAACGTCAGGCAAACGAAATCGGCCTGCTGCAGCAGATCGCTCAAGCTGCGGTATTGCGCGTTGAATCGCTGCTCCACCGCCGGTTTTGGCGAATGGCTGTGATACACAATCGGCATGCCAAAACCGAAATGACCGCGTTGCGCCAGCGCCTCACCGATCCGCCCCATGCCAATAATGCCCAGCGTCTTGCCGTGTACATCGCTGCCGAAATGCGCCGGGCCGATGTTGCGGTTCCACTGGCCGGCGCGAACCATAGTGGCCAGCTCCACCACGCGTCGGGCGGTGGCCAGGATCAGGGCGAAACCGGTGTCGGCAGTAGTTTCGGTTAACACGTCAGGGGTATTGCTGAGCAGGATCCGGCGCTCGGTCAGGTAATCAATGTCGTAGTTGTCGACGCCGACGGACACGCTGGCAATGGCTTCCAGGTTCGGCGCCAGATCCAGTAACCCGGCGTCCAGTTTGAGACTGGCGCCGAGCAATCCTTGGGCACGGGGCAGGGCCCGGCGCAGTTGCGCCAAGCCCTCTGCGTCGAGGCTGTCGATCAGCGTCACCTCGGTCTGCTCATGCAAGCGAGCCATCAGCAGCGGCGAGAGTTTCTTGTACAGCACAACCTGCTTTTTCATCGTTGTCATCTCTATATCAAATCAAGAATGAGCCGCCATCGGCCGGGGCACAGCGACCCGGTCACTGGCGCCGGGCTTGAGGAAAATCGTCAGCACCACCGACAGCAGCAACGCGCCGCTCATCAGCAGATAAGAGGCACCGGGCGATCCGGTGGAGCTGTTCAGGTAACCGACCAGATAAGAGCCGCCAAACGAGCCGAGCGCGCCCATGCTGTTGATCAACGCCATGGCGCCACCGGCGACGTTGGCCGGGAGGATTTCCGGGACGATGGCGAAAAAAGGCCCGTACGGGGCGTACATGCAGGCGCCGGCAATCACCAGCAGCGTGTAGGACCACCAGAAATGTTCAGCGCCCAAGGCGTACGAGCCATAGAAGGCAATCGAGGCGATCAACAACGGTGGCCACACGAAGCGTTTGCGTTTTTGCAGTTTGTCCGAGCCCCAGGACACCAGCAGCATGGCGATCACGGCGGCCAGGTAGGGCAACGCCGACAGCCAACCGGCTTCGATCATGTCCATTTTCGCCCCAGCCTTGAGGATCGACGGCAGCCACAACACGAAACCGTAGACGCCGATGCTCCAGCAGAAAAACTGCAAGGCAAGGATGATCACTTTTGGCGAGCGGAAGGCTTCGGCGTAGTTTTTCACCGCTTTGATGCCGACCTGTTCGGCGGCCAGGGCGCTTTCCAGATCCTGCTTTTCCTGGTCGCTCAGCCACTTGGCCTGAGCCGGACGATCATCGGCCAGCCGCCACCAGATAAACGCCCACAGCACCGCCGGCAAGCCTTCAATGATGAACATCCAGCGCCAGCTGAAATGCTGGATCAGGTAGCCCGAGACCACCGACATCCAAAGCATGGTCACTGGGTTGCCGAGGATCAGGAACGTGTTGGCGCGCGAGCGTTCGGCACGGGTGAACCAATGGCACAGGTACACCAGCATCGCCGGCATCACGGCGGCTTCGACCACGCCGAGCATGAAGCGAATCACGATCAGCCAGTAGGCGTTGGAGACGATCCCGGTCAAGGTCGCCAGGCCGCCCCAGAGGATCAGGCTGACGAAAATCAGCTTCTTCACGCTGTGCTTCTGGGCGTAGATCGCGCCCGGAATCTGAAAGAAGAAATAACCGAGGAAGAACAGCGCGCCGAGCAAGGACGACAGCCCGGGGGTGATCATCAGGTCTGCAGCCATTCCGGAGGCGGCGGCGAATCCATAGTTGGCGCGGTCCAGATACGCCAGGCTGTAGGTGATGAACACGATCGGCATGATGTACCACCAGCGGCGGGTGGCCAGTGTTGCGGTTTTCATAGTGATGCTCCTGAGCTTGTTGTTTTTGTCGCAGCAGGTAACGGTTTTGAATCGGTTTTTTGCGGTGACTGTTAGGGCCTCTTCGCGGGCAAGCCTCGCTCCTACGGGATCGCGCAAGACCTGTAGGAGCGAGGCTTGCCCGCGAAGGCGGCCTCAAATTCAGCATCCATTTCGGCTCGGGTGGGCAACCCCTCCATATCCCCACGGCTCTGCACCGCGCGGCTACCGATCCAGTTGGCACGCTGCGCCGCTTGGGCAACGCTGTGGTTTTCCAGCAAGGCGCTGATCAGGCCGACGGCAAACCCGTCGCCGGCACCGACCGTATCGACCACCGTTTCCACCGGCACGCCTGCAACGAAACCTTCATCCAGATGGGTTCGGTAATACGCACCGGCCGGCCCGAGCTTGATCGCTACGGCTTCAGCGCCTTGGTCGAGATAAAACGCCGCGATGTCGGCGGGGGCTTCGAAACCGGTGAGCAAACGCCCTTCGCTCAAACCCGGCAGCACCCAATGGGCGAGGGCGGCGAGGCGGTTGATCTCGCGGATCATCTGTTGCTCGCTGGCCCACAGACTCGGGCGCAGGTTGGGGTCAAACGACACGCTGCGCCCGGCATTGCGCATGCGGGTCATCAGCTCGAAAGACATTTCCCTAGCCGACGCAGACAGTGCCGGGGGAATGCCCGTGGCATGCAGATGCCTGGCCTCGAGCAGCTCTGGCGTAATGGACTGCACCGATAAATGACTGGCCGCCGAGCCGCGGCGGAAATACTCGACAACCGGATCACTGCCATCGTCAGTGCGGGACTTGAGTTGAAACCCGGTGGGGTGCGCCGGGTCGATCTCAACATGGGTGCAATCCAGGCCTTGTTTTTCCAGCGTATCGATGACGAACCTGCCGAGCGAGTCCGCGCCAACCCGGCTCAGCCAGGCGACGTTGAACCCCAACCGCGACAAGCCAATGGCGACATTACTGTCGGCCCCGGCAATGCGCTTGTGGAAGTGGTCGACGTCAGCCAGTTCACCGTTCTGCTCGGCGACGAACATCGCCATGGTTTCACCGAATGACAGAATATCGATCTCAGACATGAACAGGCTCCTGGCGGTGTTGACCGAGGCGGGCGAGGGCGGCGACATGCTCGGTGGTCAACTGCACCAGGTCATCGCCTTGCAGTGGATACTCCGCCGCGCGCATCACGCCGTGATCCATGTGCCGCAGCAGTTGGCCCCACAGATGCAGGTCGCTGGCAGCCGGCGGCACGGCCACCAGTTTGCCGTCGGCCCGCCGTGCCACGGCTTTGCAATGCACATAGCCGACGTATCGACCAAGCAGCCGCGCGGCGCTGGCGGCGGACTGGTCCTGCCATTGCCAGTTGCCGATGTCGAAGGTCATTTTGATCGGCAGGTTGTGCTGCTCGACGTCGGCGAAGAAACGCTGGAAGGGTTCGATTCGGCCACCGTGCAAGGTCTGATCGTTTTCCACCAGCAGCTGCACCGGGCTCTGTTGCAACGCAAGCGCCAGTGTCTGCAGATCGTTGTTGTCGGTGAAATAGCCCAGGGAGACTTTCAGCCATTGGGCGCCGAATGACTCGGCACGCTCCAGGGTCGGGAGCAGTTCAGGATTGGGTGTCGACTGCCCGGCCAGCCATAATTCCATCGGTGAGGAATAGATGCTTTCCAGGCCCCAGGATTGCGTGGCGCTGGCCAATTGCATGGGGTCTTCGAGTGTCAGCAGCTCTTCGCGCCATTCAATATGCGTGGCGCCGGCAGTGGACAGCACCTCGACAAAACTGCCTTGGCCGCGTTGGCGGACGAGGTCGGCGCCGTAGCTGGACAGGCTGATGGAAACGGGTGGTTTGTTCATTGTTATTCACCTCTGAAACCGGTTTCATCTTTGGTCAAAAAAATATTGATGTGAGTTGTGGGGTGGTCTTTGGGGCCTCTTCGCGGGCAAGCCTCGCTCCTACAGGGATCTGTGGCGTACACAAAATCTGTAGGAGCGAGGCTTGCCCGCGAAGAGGCCCGAATATTCACCGAAGATTCCCCAGGGTCGACCCCCGCACTATCAACCGCGCCGGAAAATCCAGCATCCGCACCGGCCCATCATCCCCACGCAGCCGCTTGAGCAAACACTCAAACGCACTCGCACCCATCTCCGCCGTCGGCTGGGCGAGGGCGGTAATCCCGCTCCCCACCAGCGGATACCAATCCAGATCATCCAGGGCAATCAGCCCGACATCCCCGAACAGGTTGCACTTCAACTCACGCAACGAATGAGTACTGGCCAGCGCGGCGATACCGTTGGCGCAAAACAGCGCTTTCGGGCCAGGGCCAGGCGTTTGCAGAAAGTTATCCAAACGAGCGGTCAGATCGCCGCCGGTTTCGACCACAGCCCCCGAAAGCGTCGGACGCTGCTCGATCTGCGCCTTGAAACTGCTGACCCGCTCGATCCGCGAACTGGTGCCGTCATACGGCTCGGTGACCATCAGCACATCGCGATAACCGCGCTCTTCAAGGTGGGCAACGGCCATCTCGACCGCGGCCGGATTATCCAGCCCCACCAGATCGCTCTCGAGCTGCTCGACCTTGCGATCCACAAGCACCATGGGCATTTCCTGATGCAGTTCGCGCAGTTCATCCCGGTGATGACCGAGGGTGTTCACAATCAAGCCTTCGATGTTGTACGAGCGCAGCAACGCCAGGTGTTGACGCTCTTGCTCGTCATCGCGATCGGTGTTGCACACCACCAGGCTGTAGCCGTGCTGACGGCAAGCGGTTTCCACCCCGTGCATCACGGCAATCGAATAAGGGTTACGGATATCGGCCACCAACATGCCGATCAGGCGAGTTCGCCCACGTTTCAGGCCGCGGGCCATCTGGTTCGGGCGATAGCCCAATTCGGCAATCGCCTGCTCGATGCGCAGGGCGATGGCATCGGAGAGCAGGGAGCGGTCATCGCCGATGAAGCGCGAGACGCTGGCCTTGGACACGCCTGCATGTTCGGCGACGTCGAGCATGGTGACGCGGCTGCGTTGGGCGGCGGAGAAGTCGTTCACGGTTTTCAACCTTGTTATTGGAGTGTGTGCAGGCTGGCTATGAAACCGGTTTCAGAAGACACCATTAACGAGAGCTCGTCAAGCCAGTGAAGCCTTGCTTTGTAGGAAAAAGCCGACGAACGGTAGCTTTACCTGTCAGATATGACAGTAGTCCGCCGATGGAAACAGGCGCCTAATTTGCTTCAAGTCTGAAGTTGAAGAGACAACCGAGGAAGCGACTATGCCGTCCAATGAAATTCTGGCCTATGACCCGCCTAAAGTGAAAGGAGTGGCCGACGACGATCCGGAGGGTTACATACCACTCGAACTATTGCAGAAGGGGATCGAGGTCGTAGTGCCAATATGGCCCAAGCAATCTCCTGATGGAAAAACAGATACACTCATTGTTCAGGCAGCGGGCAGCGGAAATACACCATTCAAATGGGAGAGAAGTTATGTCACTCCCATCAAAGACGTGGAATTTACTATTCCAATAGGTCCTGAATATTTAATCATCGATGGCGTTGTCGAAGTTACTTATCAGACGCGTAATTATCTAGGCAATCCAGCCAGTTCGCTGCCTCGAAAGCTGACCATCGATCATGCGCCGATTTTCGAGAACCTTCCGGAAGTTGATTTTCCAGCCAAAAACGATGGAGGATATTTAAATTGCGAGTCGGATCCGCCCATTTGGTCGGGGGTAGAGGTAAAGGTTCCTCCACTTCCTTCTTTTTGCAAGGTGGGTGATGTATGTAGGGTGGAATGGGTGGGTTATCTGAGTCCAAATGGAAGCGGCGATGCCATAACCGACACTTATAAAAGAATAGATAAAATGCTGTTGAGTGATCTTGAAATCGCAAAGGGTTTTTCGGTCACGATAGAGCCGTTCATACCACATTTAGAACCCATGAAGAATAAAGCGTCGGCGATTGCGAACTACTCAATTTACCGAGGTGCCAAATTACTCGGGACCTCGCTTGAGAGGATGGTGAGGATAGATCGGGTTATTGCTGGTGAACCGCTACCGTGTGGGCCGTAAGAACGCTGTGATAATGCGTTGTCAATGTGCACCGTATTTTGCTGCATTGCGGGCGAGGTGCAATCGTGTATAAAAAAGGAGTTTAATCGAATGAATGCTAAAGTTGAAAGTGCAAGTTTTAATAAGCAGGTATCGCTTCGAAGTGGCGGTACCATTCTGCTCGATGGAGCCACAATAATTAAACAAAATCTTCCGGGAGGTGACTTGCGCATACCGCGTGAACATCTCGGTGCACCTCTGGATTACACGATCCCTCAACCGCCGACGCAATATGCGCGCGATTTGCTGACGGTCTTTCTACGAGTAAAAGATGATCCAACAAAAATACCTCTCATGACCGGGCACCCATTGGGCCCGGTCGCTGAGCGTACATGGCCGATGCCATTCACAATCCCGTTAGACAAGCTCCAGGAGTTGGCGACTCCCGAAACGCCTACCGAATATGAACTGGTGTATGTACTTGTTGCCAACGGCGCGAACCCGAATCCCGAGGCCATCACCCGTTATAAAATTGATAAGACGAGACCCTATCAAACCAAAACTCCCCCGACGGACTATTCTCCCCCGGCTGCTGCATTCCCTACCGATTTGCCACCCGACAAAGAAATCGATGATGCCTACATGGGCGAAAACCCTAGCGGTATCGAAATTACGCTGACACGCGCCCCCAGCAATGCGGAGTTGACCGATGTCTGTGATGTTTATTTTGGCGACCCAGCGGATCCTGCCTATGCGACGCCCGTATTGAAGGACGTGCCCGTGCCCGTGGACGGCAAAATCAATATGCCTATCAAGATTTTTGAGGATTCCAGGGAGGGTCTGAACACGCTAACTTATGAGGTCAAGGATCTGCCGGGCCACATCAGTCGCCGTTCCAAACCGAATCAACGCACCGTCCGGCGTTTGGCTCCCCCGGTAGCGCTACCACCAGTGGTGCCGTTGGCGGATGGCACCGACGGAGATACCCTGATCGATGTAGCAGACTGCAAACAGGGTGTGACAATCGAGGTTACGGTTCCGCTGCCCAATTCCCCTAATGACACCATCATCGCCAGCTGGCAGGGCATCGATCTGCCTGAGCAACGAGTAGGTACAAATACAATCCTTGTATTCCCCGTGGATTACAGCGCTGTCATCAAGATTGCCTATGGCGCAACAGATGGTCCTGTCCCAACGAAGGTCAGCTATAAGATGTTTCGCGGATCGGGAAACATGATCGCGACGGCAGAGACGAACTTTTACACCGACATTTCCTATCCTGGCCCGCCAAACCCCAATGAACCGGACCCTGTCAATGAGGCTCTGGAATTGCCTCGGCTGGTTTCGTCACAAGGCGTGGACAACGTACTCGACGATAACGACCACGGTAAAGATGCAAAGATTTTTATCCAGCTATATGACGCCCCGCCTACGGAGTCGGCCCAAAGCATTACCGTGTTTTATGATGACCAGGAACTTGATGATCCGTATCTGTTGCAACCAGGAGACGAGGGGAAGGAGATCGACGCGGCAACGGTACCCTGGGCAATTATTGAGGGAAAGCTGAACGCGACGGTGAAAATAAAATGGAAACTGTCGGCCGTCGGGGTTAATAATCCTGTCTTTTCAGAAGATCAAGACGTTGAAGTTGATATCACCAAGATTATGTTGCCCAAACCGGAAATTAAATGGCTTGTATTTGATTCGATTTCCTGTCCGACATTGAACTTCCTGCCAACGGATCATCCAGAGTATCCGGGTGATGGAACAAGTCGTCGCAACTTGAAAGTCACTATTCCATACAGCGCTTCACTTGTTGATGGGCGAACGGTGACATTGAAATGGCAGGGGTTTTCAGATGAAGCTGCGACCATCCCCATCGACGGTACCGACGTTACAAGAGACATTCCCATTTCCGGCACTGTACCTCCGGAAGGCATCGAAACGGATATTGGTGACTATATGGATAATTTCAAGCCAGTGTCGGAGGGCTTTGGAAAATTGACCTACACCATTACCGGTATTGTGCCGGAGTCGGATCCTGCTGTTCATTTTGTGTTTATGCTGAATAACGATGACCAGTTCTGCGAAATGGCTCATCCGATACCTTGATGGAAGTTCAAAGACGGGCGGCGGGCGTGAAATGATTTTTCGCGCTCGCTGCATTTGAGCAATCGACGTTTTTGGATCTGAGGTTCTCGCAGGACTTATCATTCTGAGTATTCGGAAAAGTCCTACATAACAACGCGTAATTACTCGATAGCCTTGCGGATCTTCAAAGGTAGGACTGTGAATGTTCACGGCCCGCCACAAAACCCGATTAAGCTTTTCTAAGCAGGTGTCCAGTATGCACTTCATCTCCAGGTCACTCCTTTCACCCCCCTTCACGAAGGCTGCACTGTGTGTTCCGTTTTTCATGTTTTCTACCTTGGCCACCGCTGCGCCGGTCGTCGGGGGCACTGCCACTGTCAACAATGGAGATGCGGTTGAAAGTTGGTTCTTGAGCCAAAGCGCAACACTGAACGTCAATGATGCGCAGACTCTCGCTATTGACGCCGACAGTTCGGCGGTCAATATCAACGCAGGTAGCAGCACTCAGGGTATTAGCGCAAGAAACAGTTCGACTGTGAATATCAGTAGTGCCACGGTGACGGGGACGGGCGGGCAGACGGGGCTGGAATTGGTTTCCAGCCAAGGCAACATTAACAACAGCACGGTTAGCGGCGATTTTTTCGGGTTAGCCGCCGTACGGTTCTCCAGTACTCAGACCGGCTCTACCGTCAATGTCACGGATAGCAGCACCATCACCGGCGCGGATGCCGGTGCATTTGCGACTTCTCACAGTCTTATCAATGTTATCGATTCCGTTCTGGAAGGCACTGCCACCACCGGTTACGGCCTGTGGTTGCAAAGTGCCGACGCGGTCGCCAAAAACAGCACGATCACCGGCGGCCAGAACGGAGTGTTCATCGAACTGGATGTGACCGGTGTGGCACCGGTGACTCTGAATCTCGATAACACCACGGTTCAAGGCAAAGCCGGATCTGCGATTGTGGTGGATTTCGACAACGTTGCAGCTACCACGGCCACCCTGACGCTGAACAACGCCACACTGCTGGCGGGCAACGACACACTGCTTGAGGTCAAAGGCGGCGCCACAACCTCAATGACGGTCAATGCCAGCACATTGAACGGCAATATTGTTACCGAAACCGGCAGTACCACTGACCTCACGTTACAGAACAACTCTTCTCTCACCGGGCGACTGGTGAATGTCGCGAGTGCGACCATTAACGACACCTCACAATGGGCGCTGGTCGACAACAGCCAGGTTGACAAACTCGTGCTCAATGGCGGGACGGTGAAATTTGGGGACAAAAACGCTTTTTACCAATTGAACGTGACCGATCTGTCAGGGAACGGTCTATTTATCATGGGCACAGATCTCGCCACGGGGCGGACTGATCTGTTGAATGTCACTGGAACGGCCAGTGGATCACATCAGTTGTTAATTACCAGCAGTGGTACTGAACCACCCGCCGGACAACCGATTACCGTTGTAAAAACTGCTGGCGGCGATGCTCAATTTTCACTTCCCAACAACGTGGATCAGGGCGCTTATTCCTATGCGCTGGCAAAAAGCGGCAACGACTGGATTCTGGATCCGAGCACACGTGTTATAAGCCCGGGAGCGCGTTCGGTACTTGCGCTGTTTAATACGCCTTTGCCCACATGGTACGGAGAGCTGACCTCATTGCGAACCCGGATGGGGGAGTTGCGTTTCAATGGCGGGCAGGGCGGAGCCTGGGGGCGGACCTATGGCAATAAATATGAGATTGCCGATGGTTCCGGTGTGGGTTACCAGCAAACTCAGCGAGGTTTCACACTGGGGGCGGATACGCGACTGCCGATCGGTGATGGAGAATGGCTGGTAGGTATTATGGGTGGCCATAGCACATCTGACCTCGACCTGGACGCCGGTACATCGGGCAAGGTCGACAGCTACTACCTTGGTACGTATGCCACATGGCTGGATTCCGTCAGTGGTTACTATATGGATGGGGTTCTAAAAGTGAACCGGTTTCGCAATGATGCCAAGGTCAGCCTGAGCGACGGAGCCCGAGCGAAAGGTGACTATGACAACACTGGCTTGGGTGGGTCTATTGAATTTGGCCGTCATATCAAATTCGACGACGGTTATTTCATTGAACCCTTCACGAAGTGGTCTGCGGTAGTCATTCAGGGCAAACATTTTTCTCTTGATAATGATTTGCAGGCTGATGGTGATCGCGCGCGGTCGCTACTGGGTGAGGTCGGGATGACGGCGGGCCGTAATTTTAAACTGAACAGTGAGACTGAGTTGCAACCCTATTTACGCGTCGGCGGCGCTTATGAGTTCGCAAAAAACAATGAAGTCAGGGTCAATGACAACGTATTCAATAATGATCTTTCCGGCGCGCGAACATTGCTGGGGACAGGTATTGCGGTGTCAATGACAAGCAGTCTTCAAATGCATGCGGATTACGAGTATAGCGATGGTAAAAACTTCAGGCAGCCGGGCGGATTGACAGTGGGTTTTCGATACGCGTTTTGACATAAAAATAGTTAGTTAAATAAAAAGGAAGCTTCGGCTTCCTTTTTATTGGTGTCTCTAACCGATCAGCGTCAGCAACGTTTTGATGAGGGGCGGCGTTGAATTCTTCTTGTCGGTACGTGTGGATACGCTGAGAAATCGACTTTCACACACACGGTCTTGCGGGTGTCTTCGTCCAGATTTTCGAGCGTAACGCTTATTTCTCCAGAGAAGTTTGAGGTTGTTGAGTTGTATTTGACATTGGCGACGCCCTGAGACTGTTCATAGACAATCGGTTTTGCTGGAACCGAACGATCAATGAAAAGCACCCGAACAGTATAGTCGGTGGGATACAGACCATAAATGCCGTCCTCTGCCCCCTTAGAGAATGAAATTTTCAGTTCTTTTGTCGTGTAATCCGGCGAGGGGGCCCGCTGCGTGGCGAGCATCACATGCGCTTCACCGTGAGGAGGGGGATAGGTTGCGACTGAAAGCTCTACCAGGCCGGCATTAAATGGTTCTGTTGCATCGATCGTTCCTGTGCATGTCCCTAGCAACAGGGGTTGCACTGCCAGTTTCGCAAATGCGTTCATTCATCAGTCTCCGCTGTCATGACAAGTGATATCTCGCCTTTGGGAACAGCAGGCGGGATTAGCTTATAGAATGCCAAGTCAACAAGGTTGTAAACTGTAAGACTTGCTAGTTTACAGGCTGACTATGATGTGGTTGGTTGTGCCAAACTTATTTTTGTTTGTTTATATAAATCAAAACCACACGCCGGGCCATGTGAAAAGAAACAAGAGCCCCCAAAGTGTCCGATTAAAGTTATTACGTGACCGGGCCGAGTGAAGAGATCGTCTCGCCCCGACCCACGCGCCGAGTTCGCGTTCCAGCTACGCCGGGTCGAGGTACCGCATGCGGTAAGCGAAACTGCCTTTGGCGGGCGTGTCGCCGTCATGGGCCTCTCCTGGCTCAACTAGAACGCTTGGTGCAGCCATCAGAACAACCCCGCCGCAATATTGATCGAAAACCCCAAAATCGCCGTATTGAATAGAAAACCGATCAACGACTGCGCCAGCACGATTTTGCGCAAATCATGGGTGGCCACACCAACATCCGCCGTTTGCACGGCCACGCCAATAGTGAACGAGAAGTACAAAAAGTCCCAATAGTCGGGTTTCAACTGCCCCTCGGCGAATCGCAGCGCCGGTTCCTTGCCTCCCCAGGTGTAAAACAGTCGCGCGTAATGCAGGCTGAAAATCACCCCGATCAACAGCCACGAGCCGATCACGGTCAACCCGGTGAAGCCGTAGCGTAACAGTCGGTGATAAGTGTCCAGGTCCTTGCTGCCCGTCAGTTCCAGGGTAATGGTGGCGAGGCTGGCCAGCGCGGCCATGCATACGGTGAACAGCACCAGCCCGGCGTTTTCGTCTTCGACTTCGGCAATGCGTTTCACGTCGTCGGCTTTCGAGCGCATCGTCAGCCAGATGATCAGCGCCAGATACGTCCAGACCCCGGCGTTCCAGCCGATGAGGATTTTGCCGAGGATCGAATCGGCCGGAGCCAGAATGCCCACTGCGATGCCGAGTGTGGCCGCGGCGGACAGGCGAGGGTGGGTGCGGGCGAGTAGAGGCATGGGAACTCGATGGGCCTGGGTGTCTAAACACCTTAGCCCAGGTTGTGACCACAACGATAATCCCTTGTAGGAGCGAGGCTTGCCCGCGAAGAGGCCGTCACATTCAATATTAATGTCGACTGACACACCGCCTTCGCGGGCAAGCCTCGCTCTTACAGGGGATGTGTTGTGGCTTAGATGTTTTTGTGGCGCTTGCGCACCAGTTTCATCACCACCACAAAAAACACTGGTACAAACACCACTGCCAGGGTCGCGGTGATCATCCCGCCAATCACCCCGGTGCCGATGGCTTGCTGGCTCGCCGAGCTGGCCCCGGTGGCAATCGCCAATGGCACCACGCCAAGGATGAATGCCAGTGACGTCATGACAATCGGCCGCAGGCGCAAGCGTGCGGCTTGCAGGGTGGCGTCGATCAGATCATGGCCTTCGTCGTACAGGCTCTTGGCGAATTCGATGATCAGGATCGCGTTCTTCGCCGACAGGCCAATGATGGTAATCAGCCCGACCTTGAAGAACACATCGTTGGGCATCCCGCGCAGGGTCACGGCCAGTACCGCACCGAGCACACCCAGCGGCACCACCAGCAACACCGAGCTCGGAATCGACCAACTCTCGTACAGCGCCGCCAGGCACAGGAACACGATCAGCAACGACAGCCCAAGCAGAATCGGTGCCTGACTGCCGGACAAACGTTCCTGCAACGATAGCCCGGTCCATTCCTGCCCCAATCCCGCCGGCCCTTGCGCCACCAATCGCTCGATTTCCGCCATGGCTTCGCCAGTGCTGTAGCCGGGCGCCGGTTCGCCGGAAATGCTGATGGCCGGGTAGCCGTTGTAACGGGTTAATTGCGCCGGGCCCTGGGTCCAGTTGGCCCGAACGAAAGCCGACAACGGCACCATGTTCTCGCCGTTGTTACGCACGTGAATCTTCAGCAGGTCGTCGACCTGACTGCGCTGATCGCCTTCAGCCTGGACCACCACTCGCTGCATCCGTCCCTGATTGGGAAAGTCGTTGATGTAGGCCGACCCTACGGCGGTGGACAGCACGTTGCCGATGTCGGCAAACGAAATGCCCAAGGCGTTGGCTTGCTTGCGATCGACTTCCAGTTGCACCTGCGGCGCTTCGGCCAAGGCGCTTTCGCGCACGTTCATCAAGACCGGGCTCTTCTCGGCGGCGGCCAGCAATTGGCTGCGCGCCTGCATCAGCGTGGCGTGGCCAAGGCCGCCCCTGTCTTGCAGGCGGAACTCGAAACCACTGGAAGTGCCGAGTCCATCGACCGGCGGCGGCAGGACCGCGAAGGCCATGGCATCCTTGATCTGACTGAGCGCGATGTTGGCGCGGTCGGCAATCGAACTCGCCGAGTCGTCGCTGCCCCGATCCGACCAATCCTTGAGCGTAGTGAACGCCAGTGCGGCGTTCTGCCCGCTGCCGGAGAAGCTGAAACCGAGAATCACCGTGCTGTCGCCGACGCCCGGTTCGGTGGCGTTGTGTGCTTCGATCTGCTCGACCACCTGCACCGTGCGATTCTTGCTCGCGCCGGGTGGAAGCTGGATGTCGGTGATGGTGTAACCCTGGTCTTCCACCGGCAGGAACGAGGAGGGCAGACGACTGAAGCACAACCCCAGACCGATCAGCAGCACGCCGTAGATCAACAGGTAACGCCCGGTGCGTTTCAGTGCATAGGCGACCCAGCCCTGATAACGCTCGGTCAGTTGTTCAAAGCGCCGGTTGAACCAGCCGAAGAAACCGCCCTTGGCGTGGTGTTCGCCCTGGGCAATCGGCTTGAGCAGCGTCGCACACAGCGCCGGGGTCAAGGTCAGGGCGAGGAATGCCGAGAACAGGATCGACGTGGCCATGGAGAGCGAGAACTGCTGGTAAATCACCCCGACCGAACCCTGCATGAACGCCATCGGAATGAACACCGCCACCAGCACCAGGGTAATGCCGATGATCGCCCCGGTGATCTGCTTCATCGCCTTGCGCGTCGCGTCCTTGGGCGACAGGCCTTCGGTGGCCATGATCCGCTCGACGTTCTCCACCACCACAATCGCGTCGTCCACCAGAATGCCGATGGCCAACACCATGCCGAACATGGTCAGCACGTTGATCGAAAAGCCCAGCGCAAGCATGGTCGCGAAAGTCCCCATCAGCGCCACCGGCACCACCAGGGTCGGGATCAGCGTGTAGCGGATGTTTTGCAGGAACAGGAACATCACCGCAAACACCAGCACCATCGCCTCGATGAGGGTGTAGACCACCTTGGTAATCGAGACTTTGACGAAGGGCGAAGTGTCGTACGGAATCTTGTATTCCACGCCGGCCGGGAAGTAGCGCGCCAGTTCATCCATCTTCGCCCGTACCAGCGTCGCGGTGCTCAGGGCATTGGCGCCTGGCGACAGTTGCACGCTGACGGCGGTGGACGGCTTGCCGTTCAGGCGCGTGGAAAACTGATATTCCTGGCTGCCGATCTCCACCCGCGCGACATCGCGGATGCGCACGGTTGAACCGTCCGGATTGGCTTTGAGCACGATGTCGGCGAATTCTTCAGGCGTCGACAACTGACCTTTGACCAGAATGGTCGCGGTGATTTCCTGGGTGGTGCGGGTCGGCAAGTCGCCGATGCTGCCCGCGGAAACCTGAGCGTTTTGCGCAACGATGGCGGCGTTGACGTCGGCCGGGGTCAGGTTGAAACCGATCAGCTTGTGCGGGTCGATCCAGATCCGCATCGCCCGTTCGGCACCGTATAACTGCGCCTTGCCGACGCCGTCCAGACGCTTGATCTCGTTCATCACATTGCGCGCCAGGTAGTCGCTGAGCGCCACGTCGTCGAGCTTGCCATCGCTGGAGGTGAGGGTGATCAGCAGCAGGAAACCGGCGGAGACTTTCTCCACCTGCAAGCCTTGCTGAGTGACCGCTTGCGGCAAGCGCGACTCGACTACTTTGAGGCGGTTTTGCACGTCGACCTGCGCCATTTCCGGGTCAGTGCCTGGTTGGAAAGTCGCGGTGATGGTGGCGCTGCCGAGGCTACTCTGGGATTCGAAATACAGCAGATGGTCCGCGCCGTTGAGCTCTTCCTCGATCAGGCTGACCACGCTTTCATCCACGGTCTGCGCCGAAGCGCCTGGGTAGGTGGCATAGATTTCGACTTTCGGCGGCGCAACGTTCGGGTACTGCGCCACCGGCAACTGGACAATGGCCAGCGCACCGGCGAGCAGGATGAACAAGGCGATCACCCAGGCGAACACCGGGCGGTCGATAAAGAACTGCGGCATAAAAAAGCGTCCTGCTTACTGACCAGAAACCTGGGCAAGTGGAAGAGGGGTGTCATCTATCCGGACTTTTTCACCGGGGCGCGCATGTTGCAGGCCTTCAGTGACGATGCGGTCGCCGGGCTTGAGACCGTTGGTGACGATCCAGCGATCGTTCTGCACCGCGCCCAGTTCGACCGGTTGCTGGCCGACCCGCTGTTCGGCATCGAGCAGCAGCACTTGGGCGATGCCGGCACTGTCACGCTGGACGGCCCGTTGCGGCACGCTGATGCCTTGCTGATTGAACGCTTGCTCCAGGCGCACGCGCACGAAGCTGCCCGGCAACAAGTCGAGGTCCGGATTGGGGAACTCGCTGCGCAGGATGATCTGACCGGTGCCCGGGTCGACGGTGATGTCGGTGAACAGCAACTTGCCCGGCAGCGGGTAGAGGCTGCCGTCGTCCTGAATCAAAGTGGCTTTGACCTGACCTTGGCCCACTTCCTTTAACTGGCCGGAACGGAACGCCCGGCGCAGGTCGTTGAGTTCACGGGTCGATTGCGTCAGGTCAGCGTGGATCGGGTTCAACTGCTGAATCAGTGCCAACGGCGTGGTTTCGTTCTGCCCGACCAGCGCGCCTTCGGTCACCAGTGCGCGGCCGATGCGTCCGGAAATCGGCGCGGTGACGGTGGCGTAACCCAGGTTCAGTTTCGCCCGCTCCACGGCAGCCTTGTTGGCAGCGACATCGGCGGCGGTCTGCCGGGCATTGGCCCGGGCGTTGTCATAATCCTGACCGCTGATGGCGTTGCCTTCGATCAACTGGGCGTAGCGCTGTTCCTGCAATCTGGCCTGGAACGCATTGGCTTCGGCCTTGCGCAATGCGGCTTCGGCGCTGTCCAGATCGGCCTTGAACGGCGCCGGGTCGATACGGAAAAGAACGTCGCCTTTTTTTACGTCGCTGCCTTCACGGAAGGCCTGCTGCAACACTACGCCGGCGACTCGGGCGCGCACTTCGGCGATGCGTGGCGCGACAATCCGCCCGCTCAGCTCGCTGCTGATCGACAGCGGCCGGGCTTCGACGGTTTCAACCCGCACGGTGGCCAGCGACGCCTGTTCTTCGGCGGTCGAGGACTGATCACAAGCACTCAGCGTCAATGCCAGTGCAATCAGGCTGAGCCGGGCAAGCAGATTCTTTGACATGTAAATACCCCAATATTGACCCCCGTATCCTACGGGGGGCCGACGAGGGTAGCGGTGAAGCTTTGTAGGTGCTGTGTGAAATTTTGTAAGGGTTTTACTCGCGCGGGCGTGAGGGCGTATATCCTTGGCGACCGCTTCGCGCTCGATCGCGGGCAAGCCTCGCTCCTACAGGATTTGTGCCGGACGCCAATCCGCGACCAACCGAAACCCGGTAGGAGCGAGGCTTGCCCGCGAAGAGGCCCTAATGGTCACCACAGCACTTTCTGGAAACACCCCATGCCCAACATCCTCCTGGTCGAAGACGACTCCGCGCTCTCCGAACTGATTGCCAGCTACCTGGAACGCAACGGCTATTGCGTCAGCGTGATCAGCCGTGGCGATCATGTGCGCGAACGGGCGCGGCTCAATCCTCCGGACCTGGTGATTCTCGATCTGATGCTGCCGGGGCTCGACGGTTTGCAGGTTTGCCGCTTGCTGCGAGCCGATTCGGCGACTTTGCCGATCCTGATGCTCACCGCCCGCGATGACAGCCACGATCAGGTGCTGGGCCTGGAAATGGGCGCCGACGACTACGTCACCAAACCTTGCGAACCACGCGTCTTGCTGGCCCGGGTGCGCACCTTGCTGCGCCGCAGCAGCCTCAGCGAACCGATGACCGCCAACGACCGCATTCTCATGGGCAATCTGTGCATCGACCTGTCTGAGCGCACCGTGACCTGGCGCGAGCAACTGGTCGAGCTGTCCAGCGGTGAATACAACTTGCTGGTGGTGCTGGCCCGGCATGCCGGCGAAGTACTGAGCCGCGACCAGATTCTGCAACGCTTGCGCGGTATCGAATTCAACGGCACCGACCGCTCGGTGGACGTCGCGATCTCCAAGTTGCGGCGTAAGTTCGACGACCATGCTGGCGAAGCGCGCAAGATCAAGACCGTGTGGGGCAAGGGCTACCTGTTCAGCCGCTCAGAGTGGGAATGCTGAGTCGATGTTCAGAATCCTGTTTCGCCTCTATCTGGTGACTATCGTCTCGTTCAGCGCGGCGATCTACCTGGTGCCGGACCTGGTGATCCAGGTTTTCCATGAGCGCTTCGTGACCTACAACCTCGACTATTCCCGAGGTTTGCAAACGCTGATCGTCAAGCAGTTTCGCGCGGTGCCTATTGAGCAGTGGCCGGTGTTGGCAGACGAAATGGACAAGGAATTCCAGCCGCTGGACATTGTGCTGGCCCGTAACGATGACGCCGAATTTACTCTGGATGAACGTGCGCGCTTGCAGCGCGGGGAAAACGTCGTGCGCATCGGCGATTGGGGCTGGCGCACCTTGGCCGTGGCGCCGTTGAACGAGCAACTGGTCGTGAAGATGGTCGTGCCGCCGGACCCGACGGACGTCAGTTGGTTGTACTGGAGCATCAACGTGCTGATCGGCGCGACCATGCTCGCCTGTCTGTTGCTGTGGTTGCGCCCGCACTGGCGCGACCTGGAACGCCTCAAAGGCACCGCCGAACGCTTCGGCAAGGGCCACTTGAGCGAGCGCACGCAGATTTCCCCCAGCTCCAACATCGGTAGCCTGGCCCACGTGTTCGACACCATGGCTGGCGACATCGAAAACCTGCTCAACCAGCAACGCGATCTGCTCAACGCCGTGTCCCACGAACTGCGCACGCCACTGACGCGGCTGGACTTCGGCCTGGCCCTGGCGCTGTCCGATGACTTGCCGCCCACCAGCCGTGAACGTCTGCAAGGCCTGGTCGCGCACATTCGTGAACTGGATGAGCTGGTGCTGGAATTGCTGTCTTACAGCCGTTTGCAAAACCCGGGGCAGCTGTCGGAACAGGTCGATGTGTCGCTGGATGAGTTCATCGACAGCATTTTGGGCAGCGTCGATGAAGAACTTGAGTCACCGCAAATCGTCATCGATGTGCTGCTTAACGGCCAGCTCGAACGCTTCTCACTGGACCCGCGCTTGACCGCCCGGGCGATCCAGAACCTGCTGCGCAACGCCATGCGGTACTGCGAAAAACGGATTCAGATCGGCGTGCAGGTGTGTTCCAAGGGCTGTGAAATCTGGGTGGATGACGATGGCATCGGCATACCGGAAGAAGAGCGGGAGCGGATTTTCGAGCCGTTTTATCGGCTGGACCGCAGCCGGGATCGCGCCACTGGCGGGTTTGGTCTGGGCCTGGCAATCAGCCGCCGGGCGCTGGAAGCACAGAGCGGCACACTCACCGCGCAAGCTTCGCCGCTGGGGGGGGCGCGGTTCCGACTCTGGTTGCCGACTCCGGTCTGAATCTTTCACCGTCCCTGTGGCGAGGGAGCTTGCTCCCGCTGGGTCGCGAAGCGGCCCCGAAATCTGACACCGCGGGCTTCAGACAGGGCGCGGGCTTCTGTTTTGCGACTGCTTCGCAGCCGAACGGGAGCAAGGAGTCTTTGCCCATGGAGCGATGCATTATCGTTCAGCCGAGTATTTCGGTTGATGGAATCAACCCGACCCCAGCCACCTGCATCCGGTCAACTGCCGCCGCCAGCGATCCATCCAGATCAATCGCCCGACACGCATCCATCACCACAAACGCATTGAACCCCGCTGCCCGCGCATCCAGCGCAGAAAACATCACGCAGAAATCCAGTGCCAGCCCGACCATGTAAACCGTGTCGATGCCGCGTTCTTTCAGATACCCGGCCAAGCCTGTGGTCGTGGTTCGATCCGCCTCCAGAAACGCCGAATAGCTGTCGATGTCCGGATTGCAGCCCTTGCGGATGATCAGTTGGGCGTGGGGCAGGTCCAGTTCCGCATGGAACTCGGCGCCGGGTGTGGCCCGTACGCAATGCTCAGGCCAAAGCGTTTGCTCGCCGTAAGGCAACTGAATCACGTCGTAGGGTTTGCAGCCCGGGTGGCTGGAAGCGAACGAGGCATGGCCGGGCGGATGCCAGTCCTGGGCAATGATGACCTGCTTGAACTGGCGCCCGAGCTGGTTGATCAAGGGCACGATCAGGTCACCCTCCGGCACCGGCAGTTGACCACCGGGAATGAAGTCGTTCTGTACGTCGATAACCAGCAGGGCTGCTCGTGAAGAGATTGGCATGGGCGGGTTCCTCCTTGGAAAGTCAGGTGCAAGCATAGTGACAAGTTTGCTGGAGCGCTAAGTCGGGTTCAATGACTGCGTTTGTGGCGGTGAAGGGCAGTTGGATCGGCGGTGTGGCCTTCGCGGGCAGCTTCGCTCCTACGGGTGTTATGTATCCGACACCATTCCCCTGTAGGAGCGAGGCTTGCCCGCGAAGAGGCCCGTCCAGACACCACTAAACCCGGAACAGTCCCGCATTTGGCCGAACCGCTGCCTTACTGTCGGCACTAATGCCTTGTTATAGTTCGGGCCTCATTTCTGCCCCGGTAAAGGATCACTGCCATGTCTCAATACACCGCCTTCAGCGTCGAACTGGCCGATAACATCGCCCATGTGCAGATCAATCGCCCGGAAAAGATCAATTCGATGAACGCCGCGTTCTGGAGCGAGATCATCGAGATTTTCCAGTGGATCGACGATACCGATGAAGTGCGGGTGGTGGTGCTCAGTGGTGCCGGCAAGCATTTTTCTTCCGGGATCGATCTGATGATGATGGCCGGTATGCTCAATGAGTTGGGCAAGGACGTCAGCCGCAATGCACGGCTGCTACGACGAACGATCCTCACGCTGCAAGCGTCCTTCAATGCCGTCGACAACTGCCGCAAACCGGTGCTGGCGGCGATTCAGGGTTATTGCCTGGGCGGCGCCATCGACCTGATTTCAGCCTGCGACATGCGTTATGCCGCCGAGGATGCGCAATTTTCCATCAAGGAAATCGACATCGGCATGGCAGCCGATGTAGGCACTTTGCAACGCTTGCCACGGATAATCGGTGACGGCATGCTGCGTGAACTGGCTTACACTGGTCGCACCTTTGGCGCCGACGAAGCGCGCAACATTGGCCTGGTCAATCGCGTCTACAGCGATACCACCAGCCTGCTTGACGGCGTGATGGGCATTGCCCGCGAGATCGCCAGCAAGTCGCCGATCGCTATCACCGGCACCAAAGAGATGATCAGCTACATGCGCGACCATCGCATCGACGACGGCCTCGAATACGTCGCCACCTGGAACGCCGCCATGCTGCAATCCACCGATCTGCGCGTGGCCATGGCCGCCCATATGAGCAAACAGAAACCCGAATTTCTGGATTGATTAACCATGATTTCACGCTGGACCACCGCAGTACTGGACACCGATCAACCCGGCGGTTGGGCCGTGGCGCGCAGCCCTGAAGGCTTTTTGTTCGATGACAATGGCGCGCTGTTTCCACGGGAATGGCTCAAGCGTCAGGACCTGTCAATTCTCGCCGAGCATGGCATCGGCCACCTGGATGGCGAACCGGTCTACCTGCTGGAGCTGCGCAGTCACAGCGAAGTACCGGGTTGCAACTGGAAAGGCCTGCGAGCGTTCATGCTTGAGGGCGATCACACCGTCTACAAGGTTCTCGGCTACGCCGCGCAAATCGGTACCTGGGCCCGTGAACATCGTTTTTGTGGCAATTGCGGGCAGGTGATGAGCCAGGTGCCGCGTGAGCGGGCGATGTACTGTGAGCCGTGTGATATACGCCACTATCCGCGCATTTCACCGAGCATGATCGTGCTGGTGACCCGTGGCGACGAGGTTCTGCTGGCTCGTTCGCCGCGTTTTGTCGCCGGGGTCTACAGTACGTTGGCGGGGTTTGCCGAGCCGGGTGAGTCGGCCGAGGACTGCCTGATTCGCGAGGTCCGCGAAGAGGTGCAGATCGAGGTCAAGAACATCCAGTACATGGGCAGTCAATGCTGGCCGTTCCCGCATTCGATGATGCTCGGTTTTCACGCCGAGTACGCCGGTGGCGAGATTGTCTGTCAGGAAGATGAGATCGAAGACGCCCAGTGGTTCAACGTGCACGAGCTGCCGCCGTTGCCGGCGTCACGCTCGATTGCCCGTTACCTCATCGATGTCTATGTGGCGCGGCGCTTAGGCCACGCTGAACCAGTGCTGCCAGGCTAACCGGACGGTCAAGCCGAGCACCACGGTGATGAACACCGGGCGAATGAATTTCGCACCGCCGCTGATGGCGGTGCGCGCGCCGAAGAAGGCGCCGACCATCACCGACAGGCCCATGCTCAGGCCGATGATCCAGTCCACCTGCCCGGAAAATATGAACACCGACAGCGCTGCGATGTTGCTGACGAAGTTCATGCTGCGCGCCACGCCGCTGGCCTTGACCAGGTCGATGGGGTAGAGCAGCAGGCTGCTGACGGTCCAGAACGCACCCGTTCCCGGGCCGGCCACGCCGTCGTAGAAACCAAGACTGAAGCCCTGGCTCGATTGCCACTTCTTCTTGATCGGTGCGTCGCTGTCCAGCGGCGCCTTTGGTGTGCCGCCGAACAACAGGTACAGACCGCAGGCGAAAACGATCACTGGCAGCATCTTGTTCAGCCATTCCGCTGGCAGGTAATGAGCGACCACGGCACCGGTGAGTGCGCCCACCAGCGTGCCGACGATCGCGTGCGTCCATTGTCGAGGATGGAACAGCTTGCGCCGGTAGAAAGTGAAACTGGCGGTGGCCGAGCCGAAGGTCGAACTGAGCTTGTTGGTGCCCAGCACCAGGTGCGGCGGCAGGCCGGCGGTCAGCAGCGCCGGGGTGGTCAACAGACCGCCACCGCCAGCGATGGCGTCGATGAAACCGGCGATGAAAGCGACGAGAGCCAGAACGGCCAGAGTAGTGAGGTCAACGCTGAGTTCGAAAGGCATGAAATGGGCTTATTCGGCAGGGCGCAGAAGATGGGCTGCGGGGAAGGCCGGTATCTTACCCATATCCAATCTCTGCGGCGACCGGTCTGGCCCTTTCGCGGGCAAGCCTCGCTCCTACAGAATTGGTGTAATCGCAATTATCCCTAACGATGAAAAACCGTAGGAGCGAGGCTTGCCCGCGATGACGGTGTCACATTCAACGAAAATGTTGTCTGTGACATCGCCATCGCGGGCAAGCCAACTCCCTGGGAACTCGGTGAAGTTATAGGCCTAGGTCGGACAAGCCCGGGTGATCATCCGGTCGGCGGCCCAGCGGCCAGTGGAACTTGCGTTCGCTTTCCTTGATCGGCATGTCGTTGATGCAGGCGTAACGGTTGAACATCAAGCCGTTCTCGTCGAACTCCCAGTTCTCGTTACCGTAGGAGCGGAACCAGTTACCCGAATCGTCATGCCATTCGTAGGCATAACGCACAGCGATACGGTTGTCGCCATGGGCCCAGAGTTCCTTGATCAGCCGGTAGTCCAGTTCCTTGGCCCATTTACGGGCCAGAAAATTTTTGGCTTCTTCGCGGTTGTGAGCGAACTCGGCGCGGTTACGCCATTGGGTGTCCAGGGTGTAGGCCAGGGACACCCGTTCCGGGTCGCGGGAGTTCCAGCCATCTTCGGCCAGGCGAACTTTTTCGATGGCCGATTCACGGGTAAACGGCGGCAATGGCGGACGAACTTCGGCAGTAGACATATTAAGTCTCCCTATCAAATTAACGTTCTAGCAAGTTGTCGGGCTTATTAAAGAGTGTTACAGGTCCAATAACTTTCGCGCCATGCATTGCGCATTATCGGCGGCACTGTGATCACCCAACACAAGCGCTACGGTAATGGCACCGTCGATCAGGATCAGCAGCTGTTTGGCCAGCGTCTCCGGGTCTGTTGCGCCATGTTCGGTACAGAGCTCGCACACGTAGTCGAGCAGTTTCTGTTTGTGGTCTTTGGCGACCAGGCGAACCGGGTCTTGCGCATCGCCGGTTTCGCCGCTGGTGTTAATGAATGCGCAACCGCGAAAGCCTTCGGAGTCGAACCAGGTCCTGAGCACGGTAAACAGGTTGAGCAGGCGCTCGGCCGGGGTTTGTGCCTTGCCGACTTCCGTTCGGTACCAATGCATCCAGCGCACATCACGGCGTTGCAGGGCCGCGACGGTAAGCTCCTCCTTGTTGGCGAAGTAGCGGTAAATACTTTTTCTGGAAACGCCGGCGGTTTTCACCAGAAGATCCATGCCGGTGGCCGCGATGCCACTTTTGTAGATCAACTTTTCGGTGACATCCAGAATGATGTCGCGTGTGTCGTTGCTAGTGATTTCGTTCATGTGGCTAACAGTAGAATGATCGTTCTCCTTGGTCAAGAAGTTATTTGTGGCGGCTGTGAGATTGTCTTCGCGGGCAAGCCTCGCTCCTACAGGGGAATGCAATCAACCGTAGGAGCGAGGCTTGCTCGCGAAGAGGCCATTACAGACAGTAACAAGACCCAAACCCATCCATGGTGTAAGCTCTCGGGTTCTTCGGATTCGACCTTTTGCGAGCCCTATGCCGTCGCTTTTCAAACGCTCTCTGCTGCCTAAACTGCGCAGTTTTCCGCTGACCGCCGATGCCGTCACCATCCTCTCTGGCGCCGCCGAGTTCCGTCGTTGCCTGCTGGAACAAATCGCTCAGGCAACCCGGCGCATCTATATCGTTGCGCTGTACCTGCAACAGGATGAGGCCGGGCAGGAAATCCTCGATGCCCTGCACGCCGCCAAACTGGCGCGCCCGGAACTGGACGTGGTGGTGGTCGTGGATTGGCTGCGCGCCCAGCGCGGTTTGATCGGTGCCGGCAAGCAGCCGGGCAACGCGGCCTGGTATCAGGAAACGACCCGCACCCACGAAAGCGTGGTACCGGTGTACGGCGTGCCGGTGCAGACTCGCGAGCTGTTCGGCGTGCTGCATTTGAAGGGCTTCGTGATCGACGATTGCGTGCTCTACAGCGGCGCGAGCCTGAACAATGTTTACCTGCATAAATTCGACAAGTACCGCTTCGACCGTTATCACCTGCTGCAGAATCACGCGCTGGCCGACTCGATGCAGCACCTGATTCAGCACGGTCTGATCGCCTCCAAAGCGGTGCATCGCCTCGACCTGCCGAACCTGCCGACCACCCGCAGCCTGCGTAACGACATCGGTGACCTGCGCAGCCGTCTCAAGCACGCGGCGTACGACACCACGGCGGGCAGCACGGCGAAGGGCGGTTTATCCGTCAGCCCCTTGCTCGGTGTGGGCAAGAACAACCCGTTGAGTCGGGTGATCTGTGAGCTGATCGCCAGCGCCCAGCATCAGCTGACCATCTGCACGCCGTACTTCAACCTGCCGCTGGCGGTGACCCGGGAAATCAACCGGGCGCTGGCGCGGGGGGTGAAGATCGACATCATCGTCGGCGACAAAACCGCCAACGATTTCTATATTCCGCCGAGCGAGCCGTTCAAGGTGATCGCGGCGCTGCCATACCTTTACGAAATCAGCCTGCGACGCTTCGCCAAGCGCCATCAGCGCAGCATCGACAGTGGCAAGCTGAACCTGCATTTGTGGAAGGATGGCGACAACACCTATCACCTGAAGGGCATGTGGATCGATCAGCGCTATACCTTGCTGACCGGCAACAACCTCAATCCACGGGCGTTTCGTCTCGATCTGGAAAACGCGTTGCTGATTGATGATCCGAAAGGTGAATTGCTGGAGCCGCGTGGCAATGAGCTGGCGGAGATTTTCCAGCACACCCGCCGCATCGAGCGGTATCAGGATCTGGAAACGCTGCCGGATTACCCGGCGGGGGTTGCCAAGTTTCTCAAGCGAGTGAGTCGGGTACGGATCGAGCGGTTGTTGTATCGGATTTTGTGAGGTTCAACCCGGCGTCGAAGGTGTGTCGCCGGTGATAATGCCTTCGCGAGCAAGCCCGCTCCCACAGTGAGCCATGTGTCGGTCACACAATCGTGCATCGACTCAAATCCACTGTGGGAGCGGGCTTGCTCGCGAAAGCGGTGTGTCAGGCGACATCAATGTTGACTGTTATGGCCCCTTCGCGAGCAAGCCCGCTCCCACAGGGATTTAGGCTGCCCACAGGGATCTGCGCCTGGCTGTGGTGGCTGCGCTAATATGCTCACCACTCAAACAAGAACAAGGCTCGCCTCGGTCAATGTCGGAAAAAGACACCATCTCCATTCAACTGGTGCGTGAAGCGCTGTTGCAAAGTTGCGCCCCGGGCGCTGCCACCGCGGAGGTGTTGAACAAGGTCGGCATCGATCCTGTGCTGCTGGAAACCACCGACGCCCGTGTTCCGGCCACCGCCTATGCGCGGTTGTGGCGCTTGCTGGCTCGGCGCGGGGACGATGAGTTTTTTGGCATGGACCCGCGCAAGCTCAAGTCCGGCAGTCTGGAGTTCCTGTGTCGCTGCTCGATGGTTCAGCCAAGCCTGGCCGCCGGGCTGACCTCGGGGCTGAGCTTTCTGTCATTGATGCTCGAACGCCTGCCCGCGCAACTGGTTCGCCAGCAAAGCCTGGCGGAAATCGTACTGCTGGAGGACGACGAAGACCCGCGCCGCGCCTTCACCTATTTCACTTACTGGATGATCGTGCATGGCGTTGCCTGCTGGCTGGCGGGGCGGCGGATACCGATCCTGGCCATCGAGTTGCGTTGCCCGGCGCCGGATTTTTGCGATGACTACCGGGTGATGTTCTCCGAGAACCTGCGGTTCGACCGGCCGCGCACGCGGATGATTTTCTCGGCTGACTGCCTGGATTTGCCGATCAAGCGCAGCCCCGAAGAACTGAAGCGATTCCTCGCCCATGCGCCGGCGAACATTCTGGTCAAGTACCGCGATCCCGAGAGCCTGGCCAGTCGGATCAAACACGATCTGCGGCAACTGCCCGCCGAACACTGGCCGGAAACCGAGGCGCTGGCGCAGCAACTGTGCATGTCGGCCTCGACCCTGCGTAGGCGCCTGGCTGAAGAGGGCCAGACGTATCAGGGGCTCAAGGACAGTGTGCGCAAGGAACTGGCGATCGTCTGGCTGGCCGAGCCTGCCATCAGCTTCGCCGAAATCGCTACCCGTTTGGGGTTTGCCGATACCAGCTCGTTCTACAAGGCGTTTCGCAAGTGGTCGGGGTCTAATCCGGGGCATTATCGGAGTTTGATTCTTAACGAGGCGAGCTGATCCGGATTTTGTGTTGATTGGTCTGGCGCCTTCGCGAGCAAGCCCGCTCCCACAGTGGAATTGTGTCTGCCCACCTATTTGCAACCCACACAAAACTTATGTGGGAGCGGGCTTGCCCGCGAAGGCGTCCGCCCAGGCGACGCATTCCTTGAACCTTGGCCAAACCAGTCACACAACTTGATAGCTTTGACCATTGTCCCGCTCCCCGCGCAGAGCGAATATTTCCCTGTTATTTACGGTTCCCCCAACCTAATAAAAAGACACAGGGATTCTGGCAATGCGCGATTACTTGTCTGCCACGTCACAGTTCAATTATCAGCACACCGTCGATGCCGCGCTCACAGGGTCGTTGAGCGCGCTCAACGCCTGCGTCGAGTGTTGCGACCGGCATGCCTTGCCGGGGCGCATCGCGCTGTTCTGGGAAGGTCGCGACGGCGCCAGCGCGACCTACACCTTCAGCGACTTGCAGGACAAAGCCGCGCGCTTCGCCAATTTCCTGCTGGCCCAGGGTGTTAAGAAGGGCGATAAAGTCGCCGGCCTCCTGCCACGCAACATCGAATTACTGATCACCGTGTTCGCCACTTGGCGCATCGGCGCGGTCTATCAACCGCTGTTTACCGCCTTCGGCCCGAAAGCCATCGAACATCGCCTCAACAGCTCCGGCGCCGCAGTCGTAGTAACCGACGCCGTCAATCGCCCGAAACTGGCTGAAGTGGCCGACTGCCCAACCATCGTCACCGTCGGCGGCCCGAAAGGCCAAGGTATTGTTCGGGGTGATTTCAGTTTCTGGGCCGAACTGGCCAACTACTCCAGCGTCTGCGAACCGGTATTACTGACCGGCGAAGACCCGTTCCTGCTGATGTTCACCTCGGGCACCACCGGCCCGTCGAAAGCGCTGTCGGTGCCGCTCAAGGCGATCGTCGCGTTCCAGAGCTACACCCGTGACGCGGTGGACTTGCGCCCCGAAGACGCATTCTGGAACGTCGCCGATCCGGGGTGGGCCTACGGCATCTATTTCGGCGTCACCGGGCCGATGGCGATGGGGCACCCGATCACCTTTTACGATGGCCCGTTCACCCTCGAAAGCACCTGTCGGGTGATCAACAAATACGGGATCACCAACCTCACTGGTTCGCCGACTGCCTATCGCTTGCTGATTGCCGGTGGCGATGAATTCTCCCGCTCGATCAAGGGCAAGCTGCGCATCGTCAGCAGCGCCGGCGAGCCGCTGAACCCGGAAGTGATCCGCTGGTTCGCCGATAATCTCGGCGTGGTGATTCATGACCATTACGGCCAGACCGAACTGGGCATGGTGTTGTGCAATCACCACGGTCTCGATCATCCGGTACACGTCGGCGCTGCCGGTTTCGCCTCGCCGGGCCACCGCATCGTGGTGCTCGACGACGAATACAAAGAACTGGGCGTCGGCCAGCCCGGCATTCTGGCCATCGACCGCACCCAGTCGCCGATGTGCTGGTTCGGCGGTTACGAAGGTGCGCCGACCAAGGCGTTCGTCGGCAACTATTACCTGAGTGGCGACACCGTTGAGTGGAACCCGGACGGCAGCATCAGCTTCGTCGGTCGCAGCGACGACGTGATCACCACCTCCGGCTACCGCGTCGGCCCGTTCGACGTCGAAAGCGCGTTGGTCGAACACCCGGCAGTGGTCGAAGCGGCGGTGATCGGCAAGCCCGATCCGGAACGTACCGAGCTGGTGAAAGCCTTCGTCGTGCTCAGCCCGCAATACCGTGCCGAACCTGCACTCGCCGAAGAGTTGCGCCAACACGTGCGCAAGCGTCTGGCGGCGCACGCGTACCCCCGTGAAATCGAATTTGTCAGCGAATTGCCGAAAACCCCAAGCGGCAAACTGCAGCGCTTTATCTTGCGCAACCAGGAAATCGCCAAGGCTCAAGAGGCCGCCGCGAAGAACGTTTCAGCTTGAATCCAAGGAAACAATGATGCAGATCGAAAACAAGGTTTTTCTCGTCACCGGCGGTGCATCCGGCCTCGGTGCCGCCACCGCTGAAATGCTGATCGCTGCCGGCGCCAAGGTGATGCTGGTGGACATGAACGCCGAAGCCGTCGCGGCCCAGGCTGCACGTCTGGGCGCACAAAGCGTGGTGGCGGACATCAGCAATGAAACGGCGGCGCAAGCGGCGGTGCAGGCGACGGTCAAAGCGTTTGGCGGCCTCAATGGGCTGGTCAATTGCGCTGGCATCGTCCGTGGCGAGAAGATCCTCGGCAAGAACGGTCCTCATGCGCTGGACAGTTTTAGCCAGGTGATCAACGTTAACCTGATCGGCAGCTTCAACATGCTGCGTCTGGCGGCCGCGGCGATTGCCGAAACCGAAGCTGACGAAGACGGTGAGCGTGGCGTGATCATCAACACCGCGTCGGCCGCGGCCTTCGACGGCCAGATCGGTCAGGCCGCGTATTCGGCTTCGAAAGGTGCGATCGTCAGCCTGACTTTGCCCGCCGCCCGTGAACTGGCGCGCTTCGGCATCCGCGTGATGACCATCGCCCCGGGCATTTTCGAAACGCCGATGATGGCCGGCATGACCCCGGAAGTGCGCGAATCCTTGGCCGCTGGCGTGCCGTTCCCGCCGCGTCTGGGCAAGCCGGGCGAGTACGCCGCGCTGGTCAGGCATATCATAGAAAACAGCATGCTCAACGGCGAGGTGATCCGTCTCGACGGTGCCTTGCGCATGGCCGCCAAATAAGGAGGATTAGACATGACACTTTCCAACGATCCGATTGTTATTGTCAGTGCCGTCCGCACCCCGATGGGCGGTTTCCAGGGCGAACTGAAGAGCCTGACCGCACCGCAGCTGGGCGCCGCAGCGATTCGTGCTGCCGTCGAACGCGCCGGTGTCGCTCCTGAATCCGTAGAAGAAGTGCTGTTCGGCTGCGTGCTCTCCGCCGGCCTCGGCCAGGCCCCGGCGCGGCAAGCGGCACTGGGCGCCGGACTGGATAAATCGACCCGTTGCACAACACTGAACAAGATGTGCGGTTCGGGCATGGAGGCCACGATCCTGGCCCACGACATGCTGATCGCCGGCAGTGCCGATGTGGTCGTCGCCGGGGGCATGGAAAGCATGTCCAACGCGCCATTTCTGCTGGACCGCGCCCGTAGCGGTTACCGCATGGGCCACGGCCGGGTGCTCGATCACATGTTCCTCGATGGCCTGGAGGATGCCTACGACAAGGGCCGCCTGATGGGCACCTTTGCCGAGGATTGCGCTGAAACCAACGGCTTTACCCGTGAAGCTCAGGACGCCTTTGCCATCGCTTCGACCACCCGCGCGCAACAGGCGATCAAGGACGGCAGCTTCAACGCCGAGATCGTGCCGCTCACCGTGACCGTCGGCAAAGAGCAGGTGCTGATCAGCCATGACGAACAGCCGCCGAAAGCCAAACTGGACAAGATCGCCTCGCTGAAACCGGCGTTCCGTGACGGTGGCACCGTGACTGCGGCGAACTCCAGTTCGATCTCCGACGGCGCGGCGGCACTGGTGTTGATGCGCCGTTCCGAAGCAGAAAAGCAAGGCCTGAAACCGCTGGCGGTGATTCATGGTCACGCTGCATTTGCCGACACGCCGGGGCTGTTCCCGGTGGCACCGGTGGGCGCGATCAAGAAGCTGATGAAGAAAACCGGCTGGTCCCTGGACGAAGTCGAGTTGTTCGAAGTCAACGAAGCGTTTGCGGTGGTGAGTCTGGTGACCATGACCAAACTGGAAATTCCCCACGAGAAGATCAACGTTCACGGCGGTGCTTGCGCCCTGGGTCACCCGATTGGTGCGTCCGGCGCGCGGATCCTCGTGACCTTGCTCTCGGCCTTGCGCCAGAGAGGTCTGAAACGCGGCGTTGCAGCGATCTGCATCGGCGGCGGCGAAGCCACGGCCATGGCTGTGGAATGTCTGTACTGAAACTGACGCTATCCCATTGTGGGAGCGGGCTTGCTCGCGAAGAGGCCGGGTCAATCGACATCAATGTTGAATGACACACCGCTTTCGCGAGTAAGCCCGCTCCCACAGGTTCAGCGTTTCAACCAGGCATTTTGTGCGTTAGGCTCATTTTTAAGGACTTGGCATGATTCCCAATGACGAACAACTTCAGATCAGCGACGCGGCCCGGCAGTTTGCCCAGGAACGGCTGAAACCGTTCGCCGCCGAATGGGACCGCGAACATCGCTTTCCCAAGGAAGCCATTGGCGAGATGGCCGACCTTGGCTTCTTCGGCATGCTGGTGCCGGAGCAGTGGGGTGGTTGTGACACCGGTTACCTGGCCTACGCCATGGCGCTGGAAGAAATTGCTGCGGGCGATGGCGCCTGCTCGACCATCATGAGCGTACACAACTCGGTAGGTTGCGTGCCGATCCTCAAGTTCGGCAACGACGATCAGAAAGAACGCTTCCTCAAGCCGCTGGCCAGCGGCGCGATGCTCGGTGCGTTTGCCCTGACCGAACCGCAAGCCGGCTCCGACGCCAGCAGCCTGAAAACCCGCGCCCGGCTCGACGGCGATCACTACGTGCTCAACGGCTGCAAGCAGTTCATCACCTCCGGGCAGAACGCCGGGGTGGTGATCGTGTTTGCGGTGACTGATCCGAGTGCCGGCAAGCGTGGGATCACAGCGCTGATCGTGCCGACCGATTCGCCGGGTTATAAAGTCGCGCGAGTCGAAGACAAACTCGGTCAGCATGCCTCCGACACCTGCCAGATCCTCTTCGAGGATGTGAAAGTCCCGGTGGCCAATCGACTGGGCGAGGAGGGCGAAGGCTACAAGATCGCCCTGGCCAACCTCGAAGGCGGCCGTGTCGGCATCGCCTCGCAATCGGTGGGCATGGCCCGCGCCGCGTTCGAAGCAGCCCGCGACTACGCTCGTGAACGCGAGAGCTTCGGCAAGCCGATCATCGAACATCAGGCAGTGGCGTTCCGGCTGGCGGACATGGCGACCCAGATCGCCGTGGCCCGGCAGATGGTGCATTACGCGGCGGCGTTGCGCGACAGCGGCAAACCGGCGCTGGTCGAAGCGTCCATGGCCAAGCTGTTCGCTTCGGAAATGGCCGAGAAGGTCTGCTCCTCAGCGTTGCAAACCCTTGGCGGTTACGGTTACCTGAACGACTTCCCGCTGGAGCGGATCTACCGCGACGTGCGGGTGTGCCAGATCTATGAAGGCACCAGCGATATTCAGCGCATGGTCATTTCGCGCAATCTTTGAGAAGGAATCCACCGATGAACTACGAAACGATTTTGCTGGAAACCCACGGCCGCGTCGGCCTGATCACCCTCAACCGTCCGCAAGCCTTGAACGCGTTGAATGCGCAAATTGTCAGCGAACTGAACCATGCCCTTGATGGCCTGGAAGCCGATTCGAACATCGGTTGCATCGTGCTGACCGGCTCGAAAAAAGCCTTCGCCGCCGGCGCCGACATCAAGGAAATGGCTGAGCTGACGTATCCGCAGATCTACCTCGATGACTTGTTCAGCGACAGCGATCGCGTGGCCAACCGCCGCAAGCCGATCATCGCCGCGGTCAATGGTTTCGCCTTGGGCGGTGGTTGTGAACTGGCGTTGATGTGCGACTTCATTCTGGCGGGCGACAACGCCAAATTCGGTCAACCGGAAATCAACCTCGGCGTGTTGCCGGGCATGGGCGGCACCCAGCGTCTGACCCGCGCCGTGGGTAAGGCCAAGGCCATGGAAATGTGCCTGAGCGGGCGTTTGATCGATGCCGTAGAAGCAGAGCGTTGCGGCATTGTTGCGCGGATCGTGCCGGCCGATGAGCTACTGGAAGAGGCGTTGAAAGTCGCGGCGCTGATTGCCAAGAAGTCGCTGCCGATTGCGATGATGGTCAAGGAAAGCGTTAACCGGGCGTTTGAAGTCAGCCTGTCGGAAGGCGTGCGTTTTGAGCGTCGGGTGTTCCATGCGGCGTTTGCGACGCAGGATCAGAAGGAAGGGATGGCGGCGTTTATTGCCAAGCGTGAGGCGGAGTTCCAGGGTAAGTGATGTAGCGCTCTCACGGACGCCTTCGCGAGCAAGCCCGCTCCCACATTTGATCCAGGGTGTTCACAAATGCTGTGTACACCGCAGGACTAATGTGGGAGCGGGCTTGCTCGCGAAGCTTTTAGGGCTTCAAACCAGATAGTGCTTGAGCTCCCGGGCAATCACCATCCGCTGTATCTCGCTCGACCCTTCATAAATCTGCGTGATCCGCGCATCCCGGTAGTAGCGCTCCACCGGGTAATCTTCCAGATACCCATACCCGCCATGAATCTGTATCGCCGACGAGCAGACCTTCTCGGCCATTTCCGAGGCAAACAGCTTGGCCTGTGAAGCCTCCGACAGACACGGCTTGCCGGCACTGCGCAACCGTGCGGCGTGCAGGATCAGCAAGCGTGCGGCGTTCAGTCGGGTGTGCATGTCGGCCAGCATATTGGCGATGCTTTGGTGCTCGATGATCGGCTTGTCGAACTGCACCCGATCCCGCGCGTAAGCCAGCGCTGCTTCGAACGCTGCCCGGGCGATGCCCAAGGCTTGCGCGGCGATGCCGATGCGGCCGCCTTCGAGGTTGGAGAGGGCGATGGCCAAGCCTTTGCCGCGTTCGCCCAGCAGGTTGGCCTCGGGAACGGTGCAATTGTTCAGGGTCACGGCGCAGGTGTCGGAAGCGCGGATGCCCATCTTGTGTTCACTGCGGTCGACGATGAAACCCGCGGTTTCGGTCGGCACCAGGAACGCCGAGATGCCGCGCTTGCCCAGCTCCGGATCGGTCACGGCAAACACGATCGCCAGTTTCGCCCGTTTGCCGTTGCTGACGAATTGCTTGGCGCCATTGATCACCCACTGGCCGTCGCGCAGTTCGGCGCGGGTGCGCAGGTTATGCGCTTCGGAACCGGCCTGGGGTTCGGTGAGGCAGAAGCAACCGATAGCCTGGCCGCTGGCGAGGTCCGGCAACCATTGCTGTTTCTGTTCTTCGGTACCGTAGTTGAGCACGGGCCCGCAGCCCACGGAGTTGTGGATGCTCATCAGCGCACCGGTGGCGCCGTCACCGGCGGAAATCTCTTCCACCGCCAAGGCGTAGGCGACGTAGTCGACATAAGTGCCGCCCCATTCCTCGGGCACCACCATGCCCAGCAGACCCAGTTCACCCATCTTCGCCACCAGACCGTCATCGATCCAGCCGGCCTTTTCCCAGGCTTGTGCGTGGGGCGCGATTTCGCCGCGGGCAAAATCCCGGGCCATGTCGCGGATCATCACTTGCTCTTCGCTCAATTCGATATCGTGCATGGCTCAGCTCCCGCTGTGGTCGAACCCGGTGAAAAAACTCGCCACGTGCCCGGCGTCCAGTGCCTGCAGAGTCGGCGGATTCCAGCGCGGGTTCTTGTCTTTGTCGATCAGCAAGGCGCGCACGCCTTCGATCAGGTCGCCGCGTTCGAACCACTGGCGATCCAGGTGCAGTTCGAGGGCGAAGCACTGTTCCAGGCTCAGGTGCCGACCGCGCCGCAGCATTTCCAGGGTCACGCCCATGGCCAGCGGTGAACGGCTTTCCAGCAGGTCGGCGGTGGCCGTGGCCCACTCGTGGCTGTCGGCGACGGTCACTTCACGCAGTTGTTCCACCATACTCGGCACATCGGGCAGGGCGAAGAAGTGATCGATGGCCGGCCGCAACGCCGCCAGGGGCGCTACCGGCAGTTGCTGCACGGCGAGTTTCGCCAGCACGCCTTGCAGGTCCTTGAGCGGCGTGTCGTGCCATTGGAGGTGATCGAGTTGCTCGTCCAGCGCGCCCAGGCTGGCGCTTTCCAGGTACCAGTCGGCCAGGCCGCAATAGAGCGCATCGGCGGCACGAATCTGCACGCCGCTGACCCCGAGATAAATGCCCAGCTCACCGGGGATGCGCGGCAGGAAGTAACTGCCGCCAACGTCCGGGAAATAACCGATAGCCACTTCGGGCATCGCCAGACGGCTGCGCTCGGTGACCACCCGCAAATCGGCGCCTTGCACCAGCCCCATGCCACCGCCCAGCACAAAGCCGTCCATCAAGGCCAGGACCGGTTTGCGATAGTGATGGATGGCGAGGTCGAGGGCGTATTCCTCGACGAAGAAGTCTTCGTGCAGGGTGTCGCCACTTTTGAAACTGTCGTACAGCGAGCGAATATCGCCGCCGGCACAGAACGCTTTCTCACCAGCGCCGCGCAACACCACCGCGTGCACCTGCGGATCCTGTGCCCAGGCATCGAGCTGCTGTTGCAGGCTGCGAACCATGTCCAGGGTAATGGCGTTGAGGCCGGCGGGGCGATTGAGGGTCAGGTGACCGATGTGATTGCGAACCTCGGCCAACACTTCGTTTTGCGTGGCATCCATGGGCTGTGTTGTCGGGGATGAAACCTGAGCAGTCATCACTAACTCCCTGCTTTTATTGTTCTTTCTAGAGAAGCTCGCGCGCGAGCGATGCTGGATCGTATCAGTGCAAATTTGTGATGTACAACCGGGATACGTGCAGGTGCTGTTTGCATTTTTACCTTAGGGCAACTTCCAAGGATCGCAACCTTTGGCAGCAATCGGCGGCGAGTCTGTCAGTCAAGATGCGGAACCTGTGGGAGCGGGCTTGCTCGCGAAGACGGCGGCACAGTCAATATTGATGCAGCCTGACACACCGCTTTCGCGAGCAAGCCCGCTCCCACAGGGATTGCACTTGACTGACTGGCATCGGGGTAAGCCTGCTCACCACAAAAGCCTTTTTCCTCAGGCTCTGCTGCTCAGCACTTCACCGATGCTACGCCGCTTGGCATGTAGCTCACTGGCATGGATCAACTGCTCGAGGTCTTCAGGGGTGACGTCGTAGAAGGCCTCCATGTCGGCGAGGGCCAGTTTCAGATCCGCGGCAGTGATCGCCTGGCTGTCGGGGACGGGCATCATCGGCGCCGGTTCAGCGGGACGCTTGGGGTACCGAATGCGCGTCAGATTGTTGTACGCCAATGCGCTGAGCAGCATCGTCGAGGCACTGAGCATCACCGGGCCGAGGGCTTTCCACTCCAGGGCGATGGTCGCCGGGTCTGCCACCACCATAAGCAACGCCAACGCACCAGCCGGTGGGTGCAAGCAACGCAACCAACACATCAGAATCAGCGCCATGCCCGCCGCCAGGCAAGCGCTGCCGAGGGTGCGTCCGAGTACATGAGCGACCAGCAGCGAGACCACTCCCGCACAGAGGTAACCGCCAAGAATCGACCACGGCTGGGCAAGCGCGCCCGACGACACGGCGAACAACAGCACCGCCGAGGCGCCCAGTGGCCCGATCAGATGCAGCGCCACTTGCATGCCGAATACCTGACTGCAGAGCCAGACGCTGAACATCGTGCCCAGCGACATGCCGATGGCTGCGCGGCTCCATTCTGAAGGGCGAGTATTGATGGCAGCTGGTAACCAGCGAGCGAACATGAGGCAGCGGTCCGTATAAAAATCCAGGCAAAAAAAAGGCTTAGCTGGGATACCCAGAAAGCCCTTGAAGTAGTTCCAACTATTGGGGGAGGAACGGCGCACAGTGTGCCGTTCATTCCTTATGCTGACAAATTCATATTAATGCTGCTTCAGTGCATTATTTCTGCAGTATTGCCACGCGCCGACCGCTCATGAAGCACAGCAAACCGCCCATCGCCGTCAACGCACTCAGTGCATAAAACATGGTGGGCGCGGGCGTGTGCAGCAGCAGATAGCCACAGATCACCGGGCTTAGCGCACCACCGAGTGCCGCGAGATTCTGCGCGCCGTAGTAGCTGCCGCGCAGCTCTTCCGGGGCCAGGGTGTCGACGAACAGAAATTCGGCCGGGTAGATGATCATTTCGCCAAGCGTGAAAATGAACATCGCCACGCACCAGCTCACGAGACTGTCAGCCAGGCTGAAACCGATCAAACCGAGGATGAACAGGCTGGTGCCGCCAGCAATCCAGTAACGCAGTTGTTCGCGCTTGAGGAACCGCCCGATCTGGTATTGCAGCAGGATCACGCTGATGGCGTTGCAGGCGAGCAGGGCGGCCATGGTTTCCAGGGCGCGTTTGGTGTCTTGGGTGACTAGCAGGTATTGCGACAAATACAGGGTGAAACGACCATGCACCACGGTGCTGAGCAGGCAGCCGCCAGTGAACATGATCAGTGTGCGGTCGTTCTTCAGGGTGATCAGGGTTTTGAGGAAACTCTGGGGCTGGCCGATGGCGGGTGTCTGGGCCGGGTCTTTGGGAATCCCGCTCATCAGGAAAATACTGAAGAATGCGATGCCGCCAGCGATCAGGAATGGAGCTGTTGGCTGCACCCCGGCGATCACCACGCCGAGCATCGGGCCGGTGGCGTAGCCGATATTGGTCAGGGTGTAGCGCAGTGAAAAAGCCTTGGCGCGCTGGCCCACGGGCAGGTTTTCGCTGAGGATCGCCTTGGACCCGATCAGGAACAGCGCCGAGGCAGTTTCGGTGATCACCAGGGTGGCGGTGGTCAGGTAGAGGTTTTCGGCGAAGGTCAGCAGCACGAAACCGATGGCGCTGGAGAGCATGGTCAGAATCAGCAGCCGACGTTTTTCGAGGCGGTCGATGATGTAACCGCCGTAAAGCGCGAGCAGGGTGGCGATGAACACCGCGATGCCCAGCAACAGGCCGACGTCCTGTTGGTTGAGGCCGAGTTTGTTGCTCAGAAACAGGGTGAGCAACGGGCTGGTAATGGCGCGGCTGACGACGATGGTCAGCGAAACGATCATCAAGCGGCGGATAACGAGGGAGTAAGTGGCCACGGTGGGGCAAATGTCCTTATTTTAGATTTCGTAGTGTTCGCCGGGATATCGAGTCGCTGCCATTCGCGAGCAAGCCCGCTCCCACATTAAAACTGTGCCGATCACAAAATTTGTGATCAACCCGATCAACTGTGGGAGCGGGCTTGCTCGCGAAGAGGCCGGACCAGGCAACACACTATTCAACTCAGCCACCGATCAAGCGCCCGAACCGATTCCAGCTCTTCCAGCCGCCACAACTGCTCAATCAATCCTTGCACCCGCTGTCGCGGCATAACCCGGCCCGCCAGACTGAAGAACTTCTCCTCCAGCGCCTCATCACTCAGCGGATTGCCCGGCGCACCCAGCGGCACCTCAACGCACAGGCTCGCTTGCCGACCGTCCACGGTCTGCAGGCTGACCACAGGCTCGCCATCCTCGGACAGTAGCGGGTCGACTTCAAGGTGAATACGCGACATCCAGTGAGCAATTCGCGGATGGTGGCGCTGTTCGTCGTCGTAGGCTTCCAACCGGCAATGCCCATGGGCCAGCCGGGCGGCGAGGGCATAGCGCAGGCTCATTTGCGCCGCCGGCAGGGTATTGATGTCCTGACCGCCACACATGTCCTGAAGAAATCCGCACAACGACACCTGAACGCTCTCGACCTGATCCGCGCTGACCTGCAATTGATCCAGCAACAGGCTCAATGCATCGATCGCCGAATGCGTCCCCCGGCATGCCGCATAGGGTTTGATCGAGCAGCGGGCGAGTTTCCATACCTGTCCCAGTTCGGCGTCCAACGCCTCAGGCACGGCGGTATCCGCCGCGAGGGTCTTGAGAAAACCGCCCCAGACATCATCGAACAGTTTTGTCGGCCCGGTGATGCCTTGTTGCGCAAATCGCGCCGCCAACAATCCACCTTCGGCGGCCCTTCCGCTGTGGAGTTTTTTGCTTTGCGAGCCGTCATGAATGAACGCCCAAAGACCGCCGCTGAAGCTGCCGGCAATGCCCAGCGCCGCCAGGGTTTGCTGTGCATCCAGCCCCAGAATCCGTGCACTGGCCGCCGCCGCACCAAAGACCCCGCACGTCGCGGTGGAGTGCCAACCGGCGCCGTTGTGGGCCGAATAACTGCCGCAGGCTTCGAGTACCCGGCGGCCGATTTCGTAGCCGATCACCACGGCGGTGATCAACTCGCGGCCGTTTACTGACGCTTCAGAAACCGATAGCTCCGACATCGAGAGCGCAGCCATCACCGCCGGCAGCACCACCGCGCCGGAGTGATCGCAGCCGCCGGTGTCGTCCAGCTCCAGGGCATGTGCGGCGATGCCGTTGAGCATGGCGGCCTGCGCTGCGCCGACGCGCTGACCGGTGCCCCAGACCAACGTGCTGCCGGTCTCACCCTCGAAAACCTGACGCGCCTGCTTCGCCACATCACTGCCAGCCCCGGCCAGGGTCACGCCGAAGGTGTCGAGGATGTGTCGCCCGGCTTGCGCAACCAACGCGGGAGGTAAATCTTCGAAGCGAGTATCGACGCAGAACTGTGCCAACCGCTCCATCCGCACGACTCCATCGTAGGCGCTACCGAAGGCTGAGATCTGTTGATCTTTCATACGCCGTAATCCCGGTAATGACGTTCGTACACGGCTGCCGGATGATCCTCGGCCACGGGCGCTGCCGATTCAGCCCACCATTGAGCGACCTCGGCACCGGTGGCGATCCACACGTCGTCATGTTGTTGGATGCTTTGCAGCAATTGGCGCAACACGCCGATCCGCCCGGGCGTGGCGATGATCTCCGGGTGCAACCGCAGCACGTAACACAGCCCGAAGCGGTGAAACCCGGCGAAGTCCATTTGCAGGTTGCCCAGCGTGTGGCTGTAAGAGGCGATCCGCGATTGCGCCGGCGGCACCGCCGGGCTGAGGTTGAAGGCGAAGTAGGGTTCATCTTCCAGTTCGTAGTGCAATGGCAACTCGATCACTTCGGGCGCCGTCGGATGAGCGAAGGGCAAATCATCGCCGCGCCATGACGAGTCCCAGCGGATGCCATGCTCCCTTAACGCCTCGATGAAACCCGGCGCACCGTTGCCGGCCGGGATACGAAAGCCTGTCGGACGCTGACCGGTCAACGCGCTCAATGCCGCGCAACCCTTGGCGACCTCGGTGCTTTGCTCGGCCAGCGTCAGCTTGTCGTAGTTCTGATGGCGATACCCGGCGCAGGCAATCTCATGCCCGCCGGCCTGGATCGCTCGGATGTGCTGCGGGTTTTCCTCGGCGACGATGCCGGGAATGAACCAACTGCTGGAAACGCCCAGTTCTTCGAAAAGCCCGAGCAAACGCTCGACACCGCGTTGGGTGCCGTAGCGCCACACCGACAAAGTCTTATCGCGCCCGGCGACTTCCGGCGCCTGGGTGAGGATGCCGTGGATGTCGTTGTAATCGACGGTCAGCACCACGGCGCAGCGGTAGCCGTTGGGCCAGACAATGGAATCAACCATGGTGATGCTCCTTCAGCCACCAGTGGGCGACGTCGCGGCAGGTGGCGAACCAGACGTCGTCGCGTTGGCGCATGTGTTCGAAGAGTTTTTCCAAGAGCAGGATGCGCCCCGGTTTGCCGGTGATCTTGGGATGGAACAGGGTGGTCAGGCACAACCCTTCAGCCATGGCACCGTCGAATTCGCGGCACCAGTTGTCGAGGGTCAGCGCGTAGCTGGCGGTGCGGTCCAGCCCCGACGGAAAGTCCGGCGCGCGGGTGTAGGCGAGGGAGGCGTAGTCGTCCATTTCCCAGCGACCGGGGATTTCCACCAGCGGTGTATCGAAGCCCGGCACGTTGACCAGATACGGCCGATCATCGCCGCGCATGCTGCTGGAGTAGGTCACGCCAGCTTCCACCAGCATCGCCGGCGTTTCGGCCCGCCAGTCGCCGGATGGTGTGCGGAAACCTTCGGCGCGGATGTTCAGATGCTTCCAGAACACCTCGCGGGATTTGTGCATCACGTCCTTTTGCTGGTCCAGCGTCAGGGCGTAAAAGGATTCATGTTTGTAACCGTGGTAAGCCACCTCATGCCCGCGCTCGACGATTGCCTGGCACTGTTTCGGCCAGTTCTCCACGACCCAGGCCGGGACGAAAAACGTGGTCGGGATCCGGAACTCATCCAGCAAATCGAGAATCCGCGGCAGCGCCCTATAGGGGCCATAACCACCGAAACCGAAATACTCGGGCTTGCGCCAGATCGAGCCGTTGAGCATCGCATCGCCGGTCGGGCCATCGAGGTCGAAGGCCAGGGCGAGGCAGGCTGTGTGCTGGTCCGGCCAGGTCGGTTGGGGTGAGGAGGACATGTGGTGCTCCAGCTATTTATAGGTAAAACACAATCCCCGTAGGAGCGAAGCTTGCTCGCGAAGAGGCCGGTACATTCAACATCTATGTCGCCTGACAGATCGCCTTCGCGAGCAAGCCCGCTCCCACACTGGTTTTGAGTCGATCACAATTCTGTGGTCAGCCAGCAAACCTGTAGGAGCGAAGCTTGCTCGCGAAGAGGCCAGTACATTCAACATCTATGTCGCCTGACAGACCACCTTCGCGGGCAAGCCTCGCTCCTACAGGTATTCGAGGTTGCCCGCAGAATCCGGATCGACATCTGATCCTGTAGGAGCGAAGCTTGCTCGCGAAGAGGCCAGTACATTCAACATCGATGTCGCCTGACAGACCGCCTTCGCGGGCAAGCCTCGCTCCTACAGGTATTCGAGGTTGCCCGCAGAATCCGGATCGACATCTGACCCTGTAGGAGCGAAGCTTGCTCGCGAAGGGGCCAGTACATTGAACATCTTTGTCACCTGACAGACCGCCTTCGCGGGCAAGCCTCGCTCCTACGGGGCAAGCATTACTTGCCGGCGTTAATGGTCACGGTCTTGATCGCGCCCAGTTCCAGGTCCCATTTTTTCAGGATGGCCTGGTAGCTGCCGTCATCGACCATGCTCTGCATCGCCACTTTCACCGCTTCACTCAGCTCAGGCTTTTTCTTGCTCACACCCAGCCCGGTGAACTGCTTGGAAATTGGCAGGCCCACGGTTTTGTACATGTCCTTTTCCTGGGTCTTGAGGTACGGCAGGGTTTCGCTGCCTTGCATGGCCGCGTCGATACGGCTTTGACGCAGTTGCGCGCGGGCATCGGCCGAGCCTTCGGTGCCGATCACGTTGATCGCAGGTTTGCCGGCGGCTTCGCAATTGGCCTTGCTCCACTCGGCGATTTCCGCCGGGAAGGTGGTGCGGCGGCTGGTGCCGACTTTCTTGCCGCACAGGTCGATGATCTCGTTGGTGTCCTTGTTTTTCTGCAAGGTGTAGAACTGCGGACCGCTGGTGAAGTAGTCGACGAAGGTTACGCTGGCCTGACGCTCAGCGGTGTCGGTCATGCCCGACATCACCATGTCGACGCGGTCGGTGGTCAGCGCGTTGATCATTTGTTCGAAGCCGGTTTCCTGCCATTTGATCTTCACGCCCAGCCGCTCGGCCAGGGCGTTGCCCAGATCAACGTCGAGCCCGGTGAGGGTGTTGGTGGCCGGGTCCTTGAAATCCATTGGCGGGTAGTTCGGCATGATTGCCACAACGACCTCGCCCTTGTCCTTGATGCTGGCCGGTAGCTCGGCAGCCCAGGTGAAGCTGGAAGCCATAACGCCTGCGAGTACTGCTGGGATAACTATGTTCTTCATGGTCGTTCTCTTATGAGTGTTGTTACGCAGCTCTTGGTTTCCGAGGCTGGCGCTTAGGTTCGAACGGCAGAAATGAAGCTTTGGGTGCGTGGGTTTTGCGGACTTATTAGTATTTCTTCGGGGCTTCCAGCCTCCACGATCTGTCCTTCGTCCATGAACACCATGCGGTTGGAAACCTCGCGAGCGAAGCCCAGTTCATGGGGGACGACGATCACCGTCATGCCGGTCTGCGCCAGATCGCGCATCACCGACAGCACCTCTCCGACCAGTTCCGGGTCGAGTGCCGAAGTGGGTTCATCGAACAGCATCAGCTTGGGGCGCATGGCCAATGCACGGGCAATGGCGACACGTTGTTGCTGACCGCCCGACAGTTCAATCGGGTAGCTGTTGCGCTTGTCGGCCAGGCCGACGCGAGCGAGCAATTCCAAGGCTTCTTCGTGCGCTTCTTTGGGCGAACGCTTGAGCACCTGGCACGGCCCTTCGATGATGTTTTGCAGCACAGTCATGTGCGGGAACAGGTTGAAGCGCTGGAACACCATGCCGGTCGCCAGGCGCTGGCGGGCGATCTGCGACTCGTTGAGTTCGTGCAGCTTGTTGCCGACGATGCGGTAACCCACCAGTTCGCCGTCGACCCACAGGCCGCCCTTGTCGATTTTTTCCAGCTGATTCACGCAGCGCAGCAGGGTGCTCTTGCCGGAGCCGGACGGGCCGATGATGCACAGCACTTCGCCTTGCTCGACCTCGATGTTGATGTCCTTGAGTGCGTGGAAATGGTCGTAGTACTTGTTCAGGCTCACGGCCTTGACGATGCTTCTCATGTTGAACTCCTCAAGAACGCTTGCCGGCGCCGCGAGCGAAACGACGCTCCAGTCGGCTTTGACCAAAGGACAGAACAGTGACGGTGGCCAGGTACCAGATACCGGCGACGATCAGCAGCTCCATCACGCGGGCGTTGGCGTAGTAGATGTTAAGTGCGGTGTAGAGCAGGTCCGAGTACTGGATGACACTCGCCAGGGAGGTCATTTTCACCATGCCGATGAACACGTTACCCACCGGCGGAATGATGATCCGCATGGCCTGGGGCAGGATGATCCGGCGCAGGGCTTGCAGGCGTGGCATACCGATCGACTTGGCGGCTTCGTACTGCCCGGTGTCCACCGAGAGCAGGCCGGCGCGCACCACTTCGGCGGTGTAGGCGCCCTGGTTGATGCTCAAACCGAGGAGGGCGGCCACGAACGGTGTCATCAGGCTCACGGTGTCCATTTCGAACAGGCCGGGGATGCCGATGGTGGGGAAAATCAGCGCCAGGTTGAACCACAGCAGCAGCTGCAAAATCAGCGGCGTGCCGCGAAACAGCCAGGTGTAGGTCAGCGCCACATAGCGCAGGATCGGGTTGGCCGACATGCGCATGATGGCGGTGATCACCCCGAACACGATGCCCAGCGCCATCGCCAGCACCGCCATGACGATGGTGTTGAGCAGGCCCCACATAATGGCCTGTGAGGTAAGGAACTGGCCGATGTACGACCATTCGATCTTGCCTTCGGCGAAGGCCCGTACCAGACCGATAATTGCAATCACGATCACCGTGGCGAAGAAAATCCGCCCGTAGTAACGCCGTGGCACATGCTGGTACTGGGTGATATCGAACTGGTTTTCCGCCAGTTTGCGCTCCGCCTGGAGTCGTTCTGCCTGAGTCTGGCTCATGTTGTTTCTCCGTACGCTTGGTAATTCAGGCCAACCACAATCCCCTGTGGGAGCGGGCTTGCTCGCGAATGCGGTGTGTCATTCAACATAAATGGCGACTGACACGGCCCCTTCGCGAGCAAGCCCGCTCCCACAGGTTTTGTGTCCTGCTTCAGAGCCGGAAACCCTGATAGTTCTCGGTCCATTGCTGCTGGGCGGCGAGGGCGGTTTTCAAACGGCCGATCTGCTCGCGCACCTGTTGCGGCGCGGTGCCGCCCCAGCCGCTGCGGGCGGCGATGGCGGCTTCCAGCGTCAGGCTGTCGCGCACTTCAGGTTTGAGGCGCGAATCGATCTCGGCCAGCAGCGCCGGGGATGCTTCCCACAATTCGATCTCATGTTTCTCACAGGCCTGGACCAATGCACCGGTGATTTCGTGAGCTTCCTTGAACGGCACGCCGCGCACTGCCAGCCAGTCGGCCACTTCGGTAGCGAGGGTGAAACCCAGCGGGGCCTGACGACGCAGTTCTTCGACGTTGACCTTCATCGTCGCGACCATTCCGGCCATGGCCGGCAGCACCAGCAGCAGGGTGTCGACGCTGTCGAGCACGCCGTTCTTGTCCTCACTCAAGTCGCGGTTGTACGACAGCGGCAGGGATTTGAGGGTCGACAGCAAACCGGTCAGGTTACCGATCAGGCGGCCAGCCTTGCCCCGGGCCAGTTCGGCGATGTCCGGGTTTTTCTTCTGCGGCATGATCGAACTGCCGGTGGCGTAGGCATCGTCCAGCGCGACCCAGCGAAATTGCCGCGACGACCACAGGCAGAACTCTTCGGCGAGGCGGGAAATGTTGATCCCCAGCATGCTAGCGATAAACAGGAACTCGGCAACGTGATCGCGGCTGGCAACGGCGTCGATGGAGTTTTCGCACACGCCGCTGTAGCCCATTTCCTTGGCCGACTGCTGCGGCAGGCGAGCAATGGCGGAACCGGCCATGGCCGCCGCGCCGAGTGGCGACAGCGAGGTGCGCACATCCCAATCCACCAGGCGCTGCACGTCACGCAGCATCGATTGGGCATGAGCCAGCAAGTGATGAGCGAAGACGATTGGCTGGGCCTGTTGCAAGTGGGTGAACCCAGGGCAGATGCTCTCGATGTGTTGCTCGGCCTGATCCACCAGCGCTTGTTGCAAGGCCAGCACTTCGACGGCCAGGGTGCGTACGTGATCACGCAGGAACAGGCGCAGGTCATTGGCGGTCTGGTCGTTGCGCGAGCGGCCAGCGCGCAGTTTGCCGCCCAGCGCGCCGAGGCGTTCGGTCAGCAGGCGCTCAATGAAGGTGTGGACGTCTTCATCGTCCAGCGTCGGCGCGATGCTGCCGGCACGGAAGTCATCACCGATACGCTCCAGGGCGTCGAGCATGGTCTGGGTTTCCTGCTCGCTCAGAAGCCCTGCGCGCTGCAATTCCCGGGCATGCGCCTTGGAGCCGGCGAGGTCGTACGGGGTGAGGCGAAAGTAGCGCTCGGGGCAACGGGACAGGGCCGCCAGGGCTTCGGACGGGCCGCTCTTGAAGCGGGCACCCCAGAGACGGTCGGTGGTTTGAGACATTGTTGTTTTTCCTCGTCGTTGCTCGGAAGTTAAAAATTAATCTGGTGTGAGGCCGAAGAGCTTCGCGGGCAAGCCTCGCTCCTACAGATCATCAGTGTGCAGAGCCTGGAACACCCGCCGAAAATCATTCGGGTGTGGTTCGGCTCAATCAAATTCAAGGGCAGGGGAAAAGCGCAGTTGCTAAATGGCGAGAGCTGATCGAAGTGTCAGCTTTTAATAGTTCGAAATCAGTGAGTTGGCACTGATCGACGGGATTTATTAACGGTTGCCAAGCCTTGTTTTCTGTGTTCATTATTATTAGCCAGCACTGTTTTTGTTGTTGGGCACAGATTGTTGAATAGGGCGCCAGAGGTAAATAAGCATTATGGAAACCCCACTTTCCAATTCCGGAAACCCGCCGCCAAAAACGCTACATCGGGCACCGCTGGCCCTCAGCGGTCTGGACTTCAAACTGCTCAAAGTATTCAAGGCTGTGGTCGAGGCGGGTGGCTTCAGTGCGGCGCAGAATGAGCTGAATGTGGGCCTGGCGGCCATCAGCAAACAGATATCCGACCTCGAGATTCGCATCGGCATGCGCCTGTGCACCCGAGGGCGGGAAGGGTTTCACCTGACCGAAGAAGGGCGCCTGGTGTACCAGGCATCAATCGATTTGTTTGCCTCCGTCGACAACTTTCGAGACCGGCTTAGTTCGGCGCAGAATGAACTTATTGGCGATCTTGGGGTGGGTGTTATTGATAATACGATCACCGACGATAATTCACCGTTAGTTGCGGCGCTTAGAAAAATAAATGAAGAGTCGCCAAAAGTAAGGTTTCAACTTCAAGCGTCTCAGTTAGATGAGGTAGAAAGAGGCGTCGTCGAGGGGCGGTTAGTGGCCGGGATCGTGCCGGTTTATCAGAAAAGAGAGGAGTTCGATTACTTCCCGCTTTATGAAGAACGCTCGTACGTGTATTGCGCCGTCGGCCATCCGCTGTTCTCAGTGCTGGAGGCGGAGATGGGCAGCAATGTGCTGCAGGATTACGAGTGCATCAACCACCGTTACGCGATCCATCGAGACAAACTGAATTTTGCCCGCTACGACAGCTTTTCTGCGTCGGCAACTCAAGTGGAAGCCGTGGCGCTGCTGGTCAAGACCGGCCGTTTCGTGGGTTTTCTGCCCGAGCATTACGCGGCAACCCTGGTGGCTCAGGGACAGTTTCGGGCGGTGCGGCCGGACCTGATCAACATCGTCACGCCGTTCAATTTGATCCTGCGTCACAACACTGTGCGCAGTCCGCTGGTAAAGGCGTTTGCCCAAGCGTTGGGGGTGGATTTGAAGGCGTCGGTTTGACGCTAACGCCGCGTCAAGCGCATCGCACAGCGTCGCTCCCCCGGAAAACCGTGGTTGCTTTCATTGTTCAACACCGCCGTTAAACGCGGGCCGATTTCAGCCAGGCTCAAAGTTTCAAAACCGAGTTGCCGATAAAACGATTCATTCCAGGGCAAGTCGCGAAACGTAGTCAAAGTCAGACCGTGGAGTTCTCGTCTACCAGTGCCGTTAACAGCAACTTGCGGCCAGCGCCCAGGACAAGACTGCGTACACCGAGTTCATGTAGGAGCTGCCGCAGACTGCGATCCTTTGATCTTGATCTTCAGCAATTTCAAAGCCGCCAAAAGATCGCAGCCTTCGGCAGCTCACAAAGGGGGGCTGGAAGATGGGCGCGTCACGCCACGACCGAGGCCGCTGGCCATTGCTGATGGGGAATCGGCAGGTTGCGTGATTCGCCACGGCCCATCGGGAAGTACAGGAAGCCACTGCGGGCCAGGCGTTCGGCGTCGTACAGGTTGCGCCCGTCGAAGATCACCGGAGCGTTAAGCCGTTGCTGGATCAGATCGAAGTCCGGCGCCTTGAATTGCTGCCATTCGGTGCAGATGATCAGTGCGTCGGCCCCGGTAAGAACCGATTCTGGTGTGCCCATGAGCATCAGCTTAGATTCGTCCGGGTAAAGATGTTGGGTTTCCTGCATGGCTTCCGGGTCGAACGCTCGTACATTGGCCCCGGCGGCCCACAGCGATTCGAGCAGCACCCGGCTCGGCGCATCGCGCATGTCGTCGGTGTTGGGCTTGAAGGCCAGGCCCCACACAGCGAAGGTCTTGTCGCGCAAATCGCCCTTGTAGAAGGCGTTGATGCGTTCGAACAGTTTGTGTTTCTGCCGCTCGTTGATGGCTTCCACCGCTTGCAGCAGGTCGCTGTTGCAATGGGCTTCTTCGGCACTGTGAATCAGCGCGCGCATGTCCTTGGGGAAACACGAGCCACCGTAACCGCAGCCGGGATAGATGAAGTGATAACCGATGCGTGAATCGGCGCCGATGCCCAGCCGCACCGATTCGATGTCGGCGCCCAGGTGTTCGGCCAGCTCGGCGATCTGGTTGATGAAACTGATCTTGGTTGCCAGCATGCAGTTGGCGGCGTATTTGGTCAGCTCGGCGCTGCGCAGGTCCATGAACATGATGCGGTCATGGTTGCGATTGAACGGGGCGTAGAGATCGCGCATCACATCGCGCACGTCGTCGCGCTCACAGCCGATGATGATGCGGTCCGGGCGCCGGCAATCAGCCACGGCCGAACCTTCCTTGAGAAATTCGGGGTTGGAGACGATATCGAACTGCAGCAGTCGACCGACCTTGAGCAGGCACTTTTCGATATGCGCGCGCAGCGTATCGCCCGTGCCCACCGGCACCGTGGATTTCTCCACCAGAATCACCGGTTGTTCACGGTGACGCGCCACTGCTTCACCCACCGACAGCACGTAGCGCAGGTCCGCCGAACCATCCTCCCGGGACGGCGTGCCGACGGCGATGAACAGCACCTGGCCATGCTGCACCGCGAGTTTTTCGTCGGTGGTGAACTGCAGTCGTTTGGCTTCCAGGCTCTCACGCACCAGGCTGGCCAGCCCCGGTTCGAAGATGCTGACGTGGCCTTGTTGTAGCAACGCGACTTTCTTCTCGTCAATGTCCATGCACACCACGTCGTGGCCGACTTCAGCCAGGACGGCAGCTTGCACCAGGCCAACATAACCGCTACCAAATACACTGATTTTCATAGAGCTCTCCTGATAGTGGGCACGTGAGCAGGTCGAGAGTTGATGGTGATGACACCGAGAATGACCAGCGCCACCCCGAGGGTTTTCGAAAGACTGAAGGTTTCGTTGAACAACGGCAGGCTGGCGGCCAGCACATACACCAGCGCGTAGCTGATGCTCAGCAGCGAATAAGCCCTACCCAGGGGCAAGTCCCGCAGGGCGGCGAGCCAGGTAAGCATCGACACGGCATAGGCGAGAATGGCGGCCAGCACGACGACTACGGCGGACACATCGACGCTGCCATTGCTCAAGGCGGATATCAATTGTTCGGGATGGGGCAGGCGGGTCATGCTCCAGCGCATACCCAACTGCGCGGCGCTGCCCAGCAGCACGCTGCCCAAGGCGAAGGCGAGTCCGCGACGCAGGCTCATGCGTGTTGCCCCAGCAGCGCCACGCCAGCGATTACCAGCGCCACGCCCAGCCAGTGACGGCGGTCGATGGTTTCATGAAAGACGAAGCGGGCGACCAGGGTGATCAACACAAAATTCAGGCTGAGCATGGGATAGGCGACGCCGACTTCGAGGCGCTGCAACACCAGCAGCCAGACCAGCAAGCCCAAGCCCAGAGAGGCGAGCGCCAGCCACAGCCACGGCGAGCGCAGTTTCTCGCCCCAGCCCGACGTCTTGCCGCGCCAACTTTCCACGGCGTATTTCTGGGCGATTTGGCCCAGGCAGGTCAGCAGGCAGGCAGCCAATACGAGCAGCAGGCTCATGGCGCCCCCTGAGGAAAGATCAGAATCACCAGGTTGCCTTGTTCATAACGTTTGCCATCCTTGGGCAGTCGTTCGATTTCTTGCAGCTCGCCATCGCCCTTGACCCGCATCACCACGCCGACCGAACCACTCTGGCGGGCTTCGCGCATCCACTGTTGCACCTTGTCCAGGTCGACTCGCTGCTTCACTGAATCAGGATAGGCGAGGCCATATTTCAATTCGCCTATCGTGTTGTATAACGCCACGTCGGGGCGTTTCAGGCGCCAGGCCAGGGCTGCAGCGGCGCCCAGGTCATTGCTCAGTAACTTGCCGGTCTGCGCCAGTTCCTCGGCGTGCTCGAGGATGAACTGGTCAGGCATCTTGTTCGCCACCACCGAGTCGGGCAGTCCGGCCGGCAGCACACCGATCAGCAGCAAACTGCCAAAGGCCGGTGCCGCCCAGCATTGCAACGGGCGGAACGCTTGCAGCAGGTTGGCCATGATCCAGCCGGTCAAGCCGATGAACACCAGAACGAGGTTGTGCAGTTCATGGTTGTACAGCGGTTTTTTTAGTTGCAGATAGATCAGCGCAATCAGGATGATCAGGCCCAGCGTCAGGTTCAGCAGGCCATTGATCCCCAGTACCCGACCCTTTTCCAGCTTCAGACGGTCTGCCAGTGCATGGCCCAGCAACAGCGCCAGGGGCAGCAGGCAGGGCAAGATGTAGGTCGGCAATTTGCCGTTGCTCAGGCTGAAAAACGTCAACGGCATCAGCAGCCACAGCAACAGGAAAGCAATGCCCGCCTGATGCCGGGTCTGCCACGCCTGTTTCAGTGCCGACGGCAGCAACGCCGCCCACGGCAGACTGAACGCCACCAGCAGCGGCAAATAGAACCACCACGGTGCGTCATGCTGGGCGTCATCCCCGGCGAAACGGCGAATGTGTTCGTGCCAGAAGAAGAACCGCCAGTAATCGGGTTCCTGCGCGTGCACCGCCAAGGCCCACGGCAGGCTCACCGCGATGGCCACGGCAATCGCCACCGGGCCGTAAGTCAGCAGCTCCCGCCAGCGTTTTTGCCAGAGCATCCAGGGCAGGGCGATCAGCACCGGCAGCAGCCAGGCGAGAAACCCCTTGGTCATGAAGCCCATGCCGCAGGCCAGCCCCAGAACCGCCCAACCGAGCAGACGCCGGCCACGGCTGACGCTGTCCAGCGCAAACCACAAAGCCACCAGACTCAGATTGACCCAGAAGGTGAATTGCGGATCGAGGTTGGCGTAGCCGGCTTGCCCGGCGACGATGGTAAAACTCATGTACAGCAGCGCGCAGGCGAAGCTTTTGCGCGGTTCGTTCCACAGCCGGCGGGCGATCAGATAACACAGCAACACGCTCAGCCCGGTGCTCAACACTGAGGCGATACGCACACCAAACAGGTTGTCGCCAAACAGCGCTTGGCCAATGGCGATCATCCAATAACCGGCCACTGGCTTTTCGAAGTAACGCAGGCTCATGAAGTGCGGCGACACCCAGTTACCGCTCAGGAGCATGTCCTGGCTGATCTGGGCGTAACGGGTTTCGTCGGGAATCCATAAACCGTGGGTGCCCAACGGCAGCAAGTACGCCAGCGCCAGAACGACCAGCAAAAACGGCAGTGCCCAGCGTTTGCTCATACGCCTTGTACCCCGAGCCAGCCTTCACGGCCCTCGAGGGTTCCGCGCGCGACATGACCCATGGGCAAAGTGGCGGGTGCCTCGGGCAGCAGGTCGCCCAGGGGTTGGAAATGAATGTCCTGCCGGCGCGCATCGGCCAGCAGTTGACGGAAATCGTTGGCCATTAGAATCCCTTCTACTTCGGCATGGATCGTGTAGACGTTGAGTGCTTGCGGGGTGAACCGCTCAAGAATGAACGCGTTGAAGTCCTTGGCGGCGACGTTCGGGCCGACCACCTCATCGAAGGTCGGCAGGTCCACCGGAATCTGCGGTGTCCCCGGACTGCCATCGGCCAGCGTCGGCCGGAAGAGGCGCTGGCCCCGACAATCGCTGTTGTAGCGAAAGCCGAAACCCTGCTTGGCCTCGATCACACGCTCGTCCGCCCGCCAACCGGCAGACGCCGAGCACTCGACCTTTTGCCCGAGAATATCGCTGAGGCTGTCGACGCCACGGCGAATCTGCTCGATCAACTGCGCCTCGCTCCAGCGCCCGGCATTGGCCTGCCAGCCGTGGTGATCCCAGGCGTGCAGGCCGACTTCATGCCCGGCCGCCAGGGTCTGACGCATCAGGTGCCCGAGGTCGCGGCCGATCGGTTTGCCCGGCCACGCGGTGCCGGCCAGCAAAATGTCCCAGCCATACAGGCCGGCGGCGTTTGAACGCAGCATCTTCCAGAGGAACTGCGGACGGATCAGGCGCCACAGATGGCGGCCCATGTTGTCCGGCCCGACACTGAAGAAAAACGTCGCCTTGACCTGAGCCTCATCGAGCATGTCCAGCAGATGCGGCACCCCCTCACGGGTGCCTCGGTAAGTGTCGACATCGATTCGTAGGCCTGCCTGCATCAGCATGATTCTTCTGTAGATCGCTGCGCGACTTCGAGCATGGCTTCACGCAGGAAGAAGTCCAGCGTGTTGCCGATGGTTTCGCTCATCTCGACTGTTGGTCTCCAGTCAAGCAGACGTTTGGCGTTGGCGATGCTCGGTTTGCGATGAGACACGTCCTGATAGCCAGTGCCATAGAAGGCTTTGCTTTCGATATCGCGGAATCCGGCGAATGGCGGGAAGTTGGCGCGCAGCGGGTGCGCCTCGAACTGACGCAGCAGTTCTTCGCCCAACTGACGAATGCTGGCCTCGTTATCCGGGTTACCGATGTTGATGATCTGGCCGTTGCAGACGTCGTTCTCATTGTCGATGATCCGCGCCAGGGCTTCGACGCCATCGGCGATGTCGGTGAAGCAGCGTTTTTGCTCACCGCCATCGAACAGGCGAATCGGTGTGCCTTCCACCAGGTTCAGGATCAGTTGGGTGATGGCCCGGGAACTGCCAATGCGTGCCGAATCCAGACGGTCCAGGCGCGGGCCCATCCAGTTGAAAGGGCGGAACAGGGTGAAATTCAGGCCTTTCTGGCCGTAAGCCCAGATCACCCGGTCGAGCAACTGCTTGGAGATCGAATAGATCCAGCGTTGCTTGTTGATCGGGCCGACCACGAGGTTGGAGCTGTCTTCGTCGAAGTTGCCATCCTGGCACATGCCATAGACTTCGGAGGTCGACGGGAAGATCACGCGCTTGTTGTACTTGACGCAGTAGCGAACCAGTTTCAGGTTCTCTTCGAAGTCCAGTTCGAACACGCGCAGCGGATTGCGGGTGTATTCGATCGGCGTGGCAATCGCCACCAGTGGCAGAACCACGTCGCACTTCTTGATGTGGTACTCGATCCACTCCGAATGGATGCTGATGTCGCCTTCGACGAAGTGGAAGTTCGGATGGCTGCGCAGCCGCTCGATGGCGTCCGAGCCGATGTCCAGGCCGTACACTTCATAGCGGTCGTCACGCAGCAGACGTTCGGACAGGTGATTGCCGATGAAACCGTTGACGCCGAGGATCAGGACCCGGGTGCGACGCGGTACACGGCCCGATTCGGCGCCACGCAGCACAGAGCCATCGACCAGCCCCAGTTCGTTGGCCAGTTGCGGGCCGCTCAGGTACAGGCCGTTGTCGTTACGCTGGCCGGCGTTTATCACCAGCGAGTCTTCGCCGCAGGCGATACGCAATGGGTCGACGCTGATGACCCGGCCCGGTAGCAGTCCTTCATTGCCCTTGACCACGTCGGCGCTCCAGACAATCAGCTTGTGCTCACCCACCGCGCAGAACGCGCCCGGGTAAGGCTGGGTCACGGCGCGGACCAGATTGAACAGCTCTTCAGCCGGTTTGCTCCAGAGCAGTTTGCCGTCCGCCGGGGTGCGACGGCCAAACACCGTGGCTTGGGATTCGTCCTGAGGCGTTTCGCTGACTTTGCCCTGAAGCAGCGCGGGGAGGGTGTCGCGCAACAGATCGGTGGCCGCCAGGCGCAATTTACCGTGCAGGGTCAGCGCGGTGTCGGTGCGCTCAATCGCCACCCGTTGCTGGGCGATGATCGCGCCGGCGTCGGCACGTTTGACCATGCGGTGCAGGGTCACGCCGGTTTCCGTTTCACCATTGACCAGCACCCAGTTGGCCGGTGCCCGGCCACGGTAGCGCGGCAGCAACGAGCCATGCAGGTTGAACGCACCTTTACTGGCCGTGGCCAGCAGTGGCTCACTCAACAGATTGCGGTAGTAGAACGAGAACAGGTAATCGGGGTTGAGCTTGCTGATGCGCTCGATCCACAGCGGATGGTTGGCGTCTTCCGGGGCGTGCACCGGGATGCCTTTGCGCGCGCACAGCTGCGCAACCGAGCCATAGAACGCGTTTTCCTTCGGATCGTCGGGATGGGTGAACACGGCGGCAATCTCGTAACCTGAATTGAGCAGGGTTTCGATGCCGGCACAGCCAATATCGTGATAAGCGAAGACAACAGCTTTTGCGCTCATGAGAGAACCTGATCTGAAGAAGTGGAAGTGAGACCATCAACGGTGACAACGGGAGCAGGGGCAGAGGGGGTGCTGCGCAGAACCTTTTCGATAAAGAACCGTGGACGCGCCCGGACGTCGCTGTACATGCGCCCCAGGTACTCGCCCAACAGGCCCATGCCAATGAATTGCCCACCGGTGAAAACGAACAGCACGGCGAACAGGACGAACGTACCGTCGCCGGCCCAACTGGCACCGAAAGCCAGGCGCAGTACAATCAACGCGATGGCGAACAGCACGCCGAGGCCGGCCATGCCGAAGCCGACGATGCTCAGTAATCGCAGCGGTGTGGTTGTCATGCAGGTGATCAGGTCGAACATCAGGTTGATCAGGCGCATCGGGCTGTATTTGGATTCGCCGTGTTCGCGCTCGGCGTGGGTTACCAGGATTTCCGTGGTGTGGCGGGCGAAGCTGTTGGCCAGGATCGGGATGAAGGTGCTGCGTTCGCGGCAGGCGAGCATGGCGTCGACGATGGTCCGGCGATAGGCGCGCAGCATGCAGCCGTAGTCGCTCATGGCGACGCCGGTGGAACGCTGCACGGCGAGGTTGATCAGCTTCGACGGCCAGCGGCGCAAGGCCGAGTCCTGACGGTTATTGCGCACCGTGGCAACCACGTCGTAGCCCAGTTCTGCCTGAGCCACCAGCCGCGGGATTTCTTCCGGCGGGTTTTGCAGGTCGGCGTCGAGGGTGATGACCACATCACCTTTGCACTGTTCGAAACCGGCCATGATCGCTGCGTGCTGGCCGTAGTTACGGTTGAGAATGACCGCCACCACCGGGCTGCACTCGCGATTGGCAGCGTCCTCGAGGATTTGCGCCGAGTTGTCGCGACTGCCGTCATCGACCAACACAATTTCGTAATCCTGGTGCAGTTGCTGGCACGCCGCTTCGGTGCGCCGGAGCAACTCGGGCAGGCTGTCTTGCTCGTTGTAGACCGGAATGACGATTGACACGCAACGGATTGGGTAAGGTCTCACAGGCTTGTATCCAGAATGGTTTCAATGGCGCCGACGACACGATCGACATCATCGGTGGTCATGTCGGGGAACAACGGAATCGAACACAGCCGCGCCGAATTCCATTCGGTGTTGGGCAGGTAGATGTTGGGGAAACGCTGGCGGTAATACGTGTGCAGGTGTGTGGCGATGAAGTGAATGCCGGTACCGATGTTCTGTTCTTGCAGGGCTTTCATGAACGCCTCACGGTCCAGCCCGCAACGTTCGGTGTCGATACGCAGAATGAACAGGTGCCAGGCGTGCTGCTGCGCATGCGCCGGAATGGCCAGTGGCTGCACTGGTAAGCCTTCCAGGCGTTGCAAATAGGTTTGGGCCAACTCCGTGCGCTTGGCGTTGATTGCGTCCAGACGCTCCAGTTGCACCAGAGCTATGGCCGCGTTGATGTCGGCCAGGTTGTACTTGAAGCCGGGTTCGATCACCTGGGCCTGGGGTTTGCGGCCGTGGGTAAGGCGGTCGTAGGCATCCACGCCAAGGCCATGAAACTTGAGCATGCGCACTCGAGTCGCCAGGGCTTCATCGTCACTGACGAACATCGCGCCCTCGGCGCAGGTCATGTTCTTGATCGCATGGAACGAGAAGATCGCCGTGCCTTGGGCGCCGACATGACGACCTTTATAGAAAGTGCCCGCCGCGTGGGCCGCGTCTTCGATGACGGCGATCCCGTGCTGGTCGGCCAGCGCGTAGAGCGGATCGAGGTCGAACGCCGCACCGGCGTAATGCACCGGAATGATCGCCTTGGTGCGCGGCGTGATTGCCGCGTCGATGTTCGCCAGGTCGCTCATCAACGTGTCGCGGTCAACGTCGACGAAAACCGGCGTCGCGCCGAGCAGGCAGATCATGTTGGCGGTCGATACCCAGGTCTGGGACGGTGTGATGACTTCGTCACCGGGACCAATTCCCAAGGCCAGTAACGTGATGTGCATCCCGCCGGTGGCCGAGGACAATGCGACGGCATGGCGACAGCCTACATAGTTGGCGAAGTGCTCTTCCAGTTGCTGGTTTTTCGGCCCGGTAGTGATCCAGCCGGAGCGCAGTACTTGCTCTACGGCAGCAATTTCTTCATCGCCGATACTGGGGCGGGAGAAGGGGAGAAACGCCTGATTCATGGGCACCTCGCAGCTGAAAAATGAATAGCCTTACAGGCGAAAACATCGGATCCAACATTAGCGTAGACGCAAAAACGAAAGCTGCATCAAGTAGTTGCCAGAACTCGTGACAAATCACATTGGTTGACTTTTCGTGTCGTGGCCGGCACGTTGGACGCTTACAAGGTGTTATTTCGGATCCATGGAGGTTAAGCGCGGTTTTGTGAAAGGAACATGAAAAACCGGTAGGCAAATCGTTTATCTGAAGCTGATACAGCCACTGTTCAGACTTCTGCCGTTTATTGCGATTTTTATAGGAAAAGACTTACAGATGTGTCCGCGTTATAGGACTTGTGTTGCATTGCTTAGTTGTTTTGTTGAACTTATTCATTTCCAAGGCCGTTTCATTGATTGACTTACCTGCTACTGAATCCAGCATTTCCAAAGCCAACCCGTTAACCCTGTACCTGGCGCGTCTGGCACCATCCAGCCAGTTGACCATGCGTTATGTATTGCAGGACGCCGCCGACCGTCTGGACTTCGAAGACATGAACATCGAAGAGATTCCCTGGCATCAACTGCAGCCCGAGGATGTCGTTGCACTGGTGGCGACCTTGCGCGAAGACGGCTACGCGCCCAATACCTCGTCGCTCTACGTTAATGCGGTGCGCGGGGTGATGAACGAAGCGTGGCGCATGAGCCTGATCAGTCAGGAGCATCTGCTGAAAATGCGTTCGGTCAAAGGCATTGCCGGCACGCGGCTGTCCCAGGGGCGCAACCTCAAGCGCACCTTGATTCGCGACTTGATGGAGGTCTGCGCCGCCGATCCTCGGCCACAAGGGCTACGGGACGCGGCAATCATCGGGATTCTGTACGGTTCGGGGATGCGCAAATCGGAGTCGGTGAATCTGGACCTGGCCCAGGTGGATTTCACCGAGCGCAGCCTGTGCGTCACCGCCAAGGGCAACAAACAGCTGATCAAGTACGCGCCAGCCTGGGCCTTCGCCAAACTGGATGCGTGGCTGGAGTTGCGGCGTTCGCAGTTAAAGGAGGGCGAGACGGATGATCCGTTCCTGTTCAACCGCATCCGCCGTGGCAGCCACATTACCCGCGAGCGCATCACCAAGCATGCGATTTACTACATTGCCCGGCAACGCGGTGCGCAGGTAGGGGTGAAAATCATGCCGCACGATTTTAGGCGGTCGTTCATCACCCGCGTGATTGAAGAGCACGACCTGTCGATCGCGCAGAAACTGGCCCACCACAGCAACATCCAGACCACGGCCAATTACGATGTGCGCGACGATAATGAACGCCGTCGGGCGGTTGATCGCTTCGATTTGTGACCGCCATCAGAACGCCGAAGGAATGCCGGTTAAGACACAGAACCTGTGGGAGCGTGGCTTGCCCGCGAAGAACGATGACGCGTAGTACCTGAAAAACTGCGGTGCCTTCTTCGCGGGCAAGCCACGCTCCCACAGGATTTTCGTCGCTCAAATTTCTTAACTTACCGGCATTACGGTGAAGGACATCCTTTTTGCGAGCCGATCGCCTGGCTAATGGCGGCAGCTAACCGTTTCACATTGTTCTGATGGGCGAGCACCAGCTCATCGATGCTCGGGCCGGCGGGGGTCTGCAACGTGCTGCGACAGGTGATCAGCGCAGCATCGCCGGGACTTAGATTGCGCAGGCGCCATTTGACGTCGATCAGCGCGTATTGACCGGGGATCGAATCAAAGCGCTGCACGTCCAGTCGCAACGACACTCTGCGTTGCAGATTGCTGGTGACCAGTTGATCGACCAAGGCGCTGCGCAATTCATCCACCAGACTCGCCGCCCACCATTCGGTTTCGAGGATCGCCAGGCCACTGTTACCTTGGCGAATGACAATCTGCGGCCGATCGACCTGGGGCGGCACCGTGATGCCTTCGATCTGAATCTCCGCGCCGCCGCTTGCGCCGCTCAGTTGGGTCGGGGTCAGGGTATGGAACTGAATCGGATCGCTGCGGCAAGCGGTGAGCAGTAACAGCGCAGTGACCAGCGAGATCTTCAGCGGGAAAGCCATGGGTATTGCTCCTGTGGTCAGTTGCGCGGTGGCGCCTTCATATCCATCGGTGCGGCGTTGTCGGGACGACCGCGAATCAGTGATTCCGGATGCCGGCCCAGGTAATCCGAGAGTTCACGCAAGGAGCGTGACATGCGTCCGAGTTCGTCCAGGGTCTGGGTCAACTGCTCCCGTTGCGGCGAATCATCGGCCAAGGTCGAACTGGCCGATTGCAAGGCCTTGCTGACGTCGCCCAAGGTGGTCTGCACGCCGGGCAGGGTCCTGGCGTTGAACTGTACGAGGCCCTTGCGCAGTTCGACGAGGTTGCTGTCGAGATTGCCGGCAATGCGGTCGATCGGTAGCTGGTTGATCTTGTTGATCATGTTTTCCAGTTTTTCCTGCAACTGCTCGAGGCTGCCAGGAATGGTGGGGATGGTGACGGGGCGGGCGGTTGGATCGAACACGACTTTCTCTGCGTCGGGGTAGAAGTCGAGCGCGATGTAGAGCTGGCCGGTCAACAGATTGCCGCTACGGGCCTGGGCCCGCAGGCCGCTTTCGATGAAGCTGCCCATCAGCCGCACACCAGCGGCTTCGTCATTAGGGTCATGCTTCAAGGCCTCGAGCATTTTGGTATGAGCCTGACCGAGGCGTTGCGGGTAGATCACGATGCCGACATTGACCGGGAAGCTGCGCTTTTTCGCGTCGAAATCCAGATTGACCGAGACGACTCTGCCAAATTCGATGCCGAGGAACTCCACCGGCGCGTCGATCTTCAGCCCGCGCAAGGCCTGATCGAAGCGCAAACTCAGGAACTGCCCCTTGCCAAAGGGGGGCGCGAGGGCGGTTTGTTGGTCTTCGAACAGGTCGAAGGCTTTATTCTCGCTGGCCGGCTGATCATTGGGGCTGTATTCCGGCGCGCGAAACGCGATGCCGCCCACCAGCAACGAAGACAGGGATTCGGTATTCACCGCAAAACCATTGGCCCCCACGCTCACATCGATACCACTGGCGTTCCAGAACCGGGTGTTCTGCGTGACGAAGACGTCATTGGGCGAATGCACGAAAATTTCGATGTTCACCCCTTTGCCGTCGGCATCCAGCGCATACGCCACCACTTGCCCGACTGGAATCTTGCGGTAATAGACGGGGGAGCCGATGTCCAGCGAGCCCAGGTCCTGGGTGCGCAGCATGAAGCGCTTGCCCGGCTCGCCATAGGTAATGGGCGGCGGGTTTTCCAGACCAATGAAGTGTTTGGAACGGGCATTGGCCACGCCGATGTCGGCGCCAATGTAATCGCCTGACAGCAGGGTATCGATGCCCGAGACACCGCCGGCACCAATGCGCGGTCGCACGACCCAGAATTGCGAATCTTCGCGGGTGAAGTTTTCAGCCTGTTTGTCGAGTTTGATCGTGGCGTTAACGCTTTTCTGATCGTTGCTCAGCTTCACTTCAGAGACATGGCCGATGACTACGTTGCGGTATTTGACCTCGGTCTTGTTGGCCGTAAGACCGCTACCGGTCTTGAACGTGACGGTGATGGTCGGGCCTTCCTGCATCATGCTGTGTATCACCAGGGAGATCCCCACCAGCACCGCAACGATCGGCACAATCCACACCAGCGAAACGCTGAAGCGACGGGTCTTGATACTGGCCTGGCCGGGGTCTTGCGGCCCATCAGTGGCTTGCGACTTCATCCATGACCTCCTCGTTGGGTGGGTTATGCCGCTCGTTATCCCGCTTTTCATCCCAGATCAGCCGCGGATCGAAACTCATGGCAGACAGCATGGTGAATACCACCACCAGACCAAAAAACAGAATACCCAGGCGCGGTTGAATATCGCCCAGCGCCTGGAATTTCACCAGTGCGGCGACTAGCGCGACAACAATCACATCGAGCATCGACCAGTAGCCGATCAGCTCGACGAAACGGTAAAGCTTCGAACGCTCCTTGCGCGCCCAAAGGCTGCCGCGTTGCACGGTGATCAGCAGCAGGGAGAGGGCAACGAACTTGATGCCTGGTACCGCGATGCTGGCGACGAAAATAATCAGGGCAATGTCCCACGCACCGTGTGCCCAGAACTCCAGCACACCGCTCATGATAGTGCTGTCGGAGCCGTTGCCGAACAGACTGGTGTTCATGACCGGGAGCAGATTGGCCGGGACATAGAACACCAGTGAGGTCAGCAAGTAGGCCCATGTGCGGGTCAATGAGTTGGCTTTGCGAGCATGCAGGGGCGCGCCGCAGCGTGGGCATTCGTGAGGGTTATCGGTGATGTCGCAGGCCAGGCCGCAGCTATGGCACAGGCACAGGTTGAGTTCGCTGGCGAGCGGTGGCCTGTTCATAAGGTGTCCCACAATTCCCGGACATCGCGCCCGGCGATGCGGATCAGTAGCAGGCTCAGGACAGCCAGGGCAAACAGGCCAAGGCCGGGTATTACATCGAGCATACCTGCCAGTTTGAACACCGCCACCATTGCCCCCAGCAGACAAACCTCGAGCATGCTCCAGGGCCTGAGGGTTTCCAGCCAGCGCATGCACAGCTTGAAGCCTGGCGAGCGCCGATGCACGAGGGCGAAGCTCAGGACCCAGATCAGCAACACCAGTTGAAACAGAGGCGCGATGATGATGGATATCGCCGCCACCAGCGCAATAAAGGTGATCGGCCCCTGGCTCAACGCCAATACCGAATCCCACAGCGTCGCACTGTTTTTCAGGCCCTTGAGGCTGATGCTCATGACGGGATAGAAGTTGGCGAAAATCCACAGCACCGTTGCCGTGAAGGCCAAAGCCAGACGCTGCTCCACCGACAGTCCGTTATAACGCTGCAGCACGCCGCCGCAGCAGGTACACAGGGCTTTCTGATGTTTGGCGAGCGTGACTTTTTCATACACGCAGTCGCAGTGCTCGCAGATGATCAGTTGGTCAGTCGTAGCCATAGGCCGCACTCGCCAGGAGGCAGGAAAGTCAGAGCACTCCCTCAATATAGAAGTGACTTGCGATTGAGCAAATTAAAAGACCGATCAAGAGGACGGGGACATAAAGTCTGATCGACCGTGTCATCGTTCTTCGCGAGCAAGCACGCTCCCACATTCGACGCATTCCTCTGAGAGAACTCGGTCAATTGTGGGAGCGGGCTTGCTCGCGAAGACGGCCTGACATTCAACCAATAAGTGGCTGACATGTCGCCCTCGCGAGTAAACCAGTACCCACGATGGCACCCCCTTCAGCCGAGCAATTCGCGCAGGCGATACCAGAACATGCCGAGGGCCAGCAGCGGTGAACGCAGGGCTTTTCCACCGGGGAAGGTCATGTGCGGGACGGCGCTGAACACATCGAGGCCCTTGCTGTGCCCGGCATGAATCGCTTCGGCCAGCAACCGTGCGCACCAGTGGGTCACGTTCAGGCCATGACCGGAGTAACCCTGGGCGTAGAACACGTTCGGGTACTGGCTCAACCGCCCGGCCTGGGGAAAGCGGTTGGCGGTGATGCCGATCATGCCGCCCCATTGATAGTCGATGCGCACGTCCGCCAACTGTGGGAAGACCTTGAGCATTTTTGGCCGCATATAAGCGCCGATATCCTCCGGATCGCGCCCGGAATAATGGCAGGCACCGCCGAACAACAAGCGTCGATCCGCCGAGAGCCGGTAATAATCGAGACCGACTTTCTGGTCGCACAGCGCCAGGTTCTGCGGGATCAATTGCGCGGCAACCTCAGGTGCCAAAGGCTCGGTGGCGATGATGTAACTGCCGGCCGGTAAAACCTTGCCGCTCAGGCGTGGTTCGAGTTCTTCCAGGTGCGCATTACAACCCAGCACCAGACTGCCGGCGCGAACCGTGCCGCCGGCGCAACGAACCTGCACGGTGCTGCCATGGATCAACTCCAGCACCGGGCTTTGTTCGAATATTCGCACCCCGAGGGATTCGGCAACGCGCGCTTCGCCAAGCACCAGATTCAGCGGATGCAAATGACCCGAACCCATGTCGATCAGGCCGCCGGCATAAACATCGGAGCCCACCACTTGCTGGCGGATCTGCTCGGGGCCGACAAGTCGGGTTTCATGGCGGTAACCCAGTTCGGCAAGGTTTTGCAGTTCCGCCTTGAACGCCTCGTACTGCGCCGGGGTGTTGGCCAGCTCGCAGAAGCCCCAGCGGAGGTCGCAATCGATCCCATGCTCACGGATGCGATTGCCCACCAGTTCCACTGATTCGATGCCTGCACGCTCTAAATAGCGCACACCGTCCTGGCCGACATAACGGGCGAAACCTTCGACGTCATGACCGATGCCGCGGATCAACTGCCCGCCATTACGCCCACTGGCGCCCCAACCGATCCGCCGGCCTTCCAGCAGAATCACCGAGAGCCCGCGCTGCGCCAGTTCGATCGCGGTATTGACCCCGGTAAAGCCGCCGCCCACCACGCAGACATCGGCCTCAAGATCCGAGCCCAGCGCGGGGTAAGGTGTCATGCCCTTGGCCGATGCAGCGTAATAGGAATGAGCGTGTTCGTTGTCGTACTGATTCATTGGTTGGACTTCACTTTGCTCCAGGAGCGGGTCATCAGACGCATGATCGGCTGGGGCGGGGTGGTGGAGATGTAGAGTTTGTCGAGCACTTCCTGAGGAGGATAGACCTCTGGATTATTGACCAGCTCCGGGTCCATGTATTGCTTGGCCGCCGGGTTTGGATTGGCGTAACCGACCGACGCGCTGACCTTGGCGATTACCTGCGGATCCAGCAGGTTGTTGACGAACGAGTGGGCCTCTTTCGGGTTGCTGGCGTCGGCAGGAATCGCCAACAGGTCGAACCACAGGTTGCTGCCTTCCTTGGGGATCGAGTAGGCGATGTTTACGCCGTTCTTCGCTTCCTTGGCGCGGTTCGCCGCCTGGAACACATCGCCCGAATAGCCGAACGCGACGCAAATGTCGCCATTGGCCAGATCCGACACGTATTTGGACGAATGGAAATAGGTGATGTAAGGCCGGATGGTGAGCAGTTTGGCTTCGGCCTTTTTAAAGTCCTCGGGGTTTTCGCTGCGTGGGTCCATGCCCATGTAGTTCAGGACCGCCGGGAACACTTCATCGGCCGAATCCATCATCGACACGCCGCACTGACTGAGCTTCTTCAGGTTCTCTGGCTCGAAAAACACCGCCCAGGAATCGATGCGATCGATGCCCAGCACTTGCTTGACCTTGTCGACGTTGTAGCCAATACCGTTGGTACCCCACAGGTACGGCACCGAATGTTCATTGCCCGGATCGTTTTTTTCCAGCAAGGCCAGCAGTTTCGGGTCGAGGTTTTTCCAGTTGGGCAGCTGCGAGCGATCCAGTTTGAGGAACGCGCCGGCCTTCACTTGGCGTGCGAGGAAGTGATTGGAGGGCACCACCACGTCATAACCTGTACGGCCGGCGAGCAGTTTGCCCTCCAGGGTTTCGTTGGAATCGAATACGTCGTAGATCACTTTGGTCCCGGTTTTTGCCTGGAAGTCGGCGAGGGTGGTCTCACCGATGTAATCGGTCCAGTTGTAGACGCTCACACTTGATTGAGCGTGTGCAGTTACGCTGAAGAGCAAGGCCAGCGAGGTCGGAACCACGGATTTCAATAGACGCATATCGACACCTCTTGGAGTTATTGGATTTTTGTGGGAGCGGGCTTGCTCGCGAAGGCGATTTCACATTCAACATTGAAGTCGCCTTACACGCCGCCTTCGCGAGCAAGCCCGCTCCCACAGGGGGTTGTGATCTCATGTGGGAACGAGGTTTTAGACGCTAAGCAACAGAAACTCGCGCTCCCAGGAGCTGATCACGCGCTTGAAGTTCTCGTGTTCGGCCCGTTTGACCGCGACGTAACCCCGGACGAATTTGCTCCCCAGATAACGCTCGATGGTTTCGCACTCTTCCATGCGCGTCAGTGCGTCCTCGATGGTGATCGGCAGGCGCAGATTGCGCCGCTCGTAGGCACGGCCCTGCACGGCAGCACTCGGCTCGACCTTTTCGACCATGCCCAGATAACCGCACAACAGGCTCGCGGCAATCGCCAGATAAGGGTTGGCATCGGCACCCGGCAAGCGGTTTTCCACGCGCATGGCGTCGGGGCTGGAGGTCGGTACGCGCAGGCCGACGGTGCGGTTTTCTTCGCCCCATTCAACGTTGACCGGCGCCGAGGTGTCGGGCAGGAAGCGGCGGAACGAATTGACGTTGGGCGCAAACATCGGCAGCACTTTGGGAATGTATTTTTGCAAGCCGCCGATGTGGTGCAGGAACAGTTCGCTCATCTGCCCGTCGGCATCGGCGAAAATCGGCTGGCCGGTGGCAATGTCCACCACGCTCTGGTGCAGGTGCATGGCACTGCCGGGCTCGTCGCCGATGGGTTTGGCCATGAAGGTCGCGGTGACGTTGTGCTTGAGTGCCGCTTCGCGCAGGGTGCGTTTGAACACGGTGATCTGGTCCGCCAGGTCCAGCGCGTCGCCGTGACGGAAATTGATTTCCATCTGCGCCGGACCGTCTTCGTGGATCAGCGTGTCGAGGTCCAGGCCCTGGAGTTCGCACCAGTCGTAAACGTCTTCAAACAGTGGATCGAATTCGTTGGCGGCGTCGATGGAGAACGACTGACGACCGCTTTCCGCTCGGCCGGAGCGTCCCAGTGGCGCTTTGAGCGGCAAGTCCGGGTCTTCGCAGCGCTGGGTCAGGTAGAACTCCATTTCTGGCGCGACAATCGGCTTCCAGCCTTTGTCGGTGTAGAGCTGCAGCACTTTCTTCAGCACGTTGCGCGGCGACAGTTCGATGGGATTGCCGAACTTGTCGAACGTGTCATGGATCACGATGGCGGTGGGTTCGATGGCCCATGGAATGACGTAAACCGCATCGGCGACGGGCTTGCAAACCATGTCGATGTCGGCCGGGTCGAGCAGGTCGTAGTAGATGTCGTCGTCAACAAAGTCCCCGGTTACCGTTTGCAACAGCACACTTTCCGGCAGGCGCATGCCTCGCTCATGCAGGAATTTGTTGGTGGGTGCAATCTTGCCGCGAGCGATGCCGGTCAAGTCGCTGACCACACACTCGACCTCGGTAATCTTGTGATCTTTCAGCCACGTGAACAGCTGATCGAAAGGGGCATTCATAAAAACCTCATTATTGGTTTGATTAACGCCGGGGAGGGACGCGGCTTCATCCACCGAACACTTCCCCTGTGGCGCGTTGACGACTATCTTGGGTGAGCCTTGCCGTTCCATCTATCCACTTTGAACAAGCACAGAGCGCACCAAAAGAGTGCGTAAGGCACCCCATGACAGCGTGCAATCCATTGCAGGTTCAAGCGTTCAACACCGCCGACGTGGCCGAGCAAATCCGCGCCACACCGGGTTGGGTGCAGCACTATCAGCAAATGTCCCCGGGGCATTTCGCCGGAAGGGTGCGCTATCTGGATTTGCAAGGCGTCGAGATTTACGAGGAACAGATGAACACCCGGGTCGAGCAGAATTTCAGTGCCCCACAAGGCTCGCTGGCGTTCTGTTTCGATCGCAGCGACAACTCGCTGTACGTGTTGAACGGTGAAAGCCGCAATATCTGGATCACCCCGGAGAACTACCAGGAAATCGCCGTGGTGTTCGGTCCGGAATTCGTTCAGCGCCATGGCCTGGACGTGGCGCGGCTCGAAGGCTTGTTCATGTCGCCGCTCAATTCAGGGCAGAACGCGCTGTTCAGTCGCTGGTTGAGCGGGACGTTGACGCGGCTGACGCAGACGCTGGATCCGCCGAGCAAAGAGGCGTTGACCCAGCAACTGTTGGAGGACTGTTTGTACATCCTCGATAACGCCTGTGTGTGCCTGGATCGCGCAGGTTTGCAGCGCCGGGCGGAGGAGCGAACGATCATGAAACGCGTCGCCGAATGGGCCGCCGATACCCCGGAAGAAACCCTCAATTTGCTGGAGCTGTCCCAGGTGGCCGGGGTTTCGCTGCGTCAGTTGCAGCATGCATTCAAGGCGTATACCGCAATGACACCCACGCATTGGTTGCGCTTGCGTCGGCTCAACAGCGCGCGCCGCGAATTGCTCAGACGAACAGCCGGGGAAACCACGGTCGCGCAAGTGGCGATGAATTGGTCGTTCTGGCATTTGGGACGATTTTCCAGCAGTTATCGAGCGTTGTTCCAGGAACTTCCCAGCCAAACGCTGGCCCGCAAACACAACGGACCGTGTCGGAGAACATCATGAGTCGGTTAACTTCTTTCAGCCTGTGTGCCGTCATGTCGATGGTCTATACGCCGGTTCAGGCCGAAACGGTCGTGCCCTTGAACGGGCAGAGCTCCCAACAAATCCAGCTGGACATCGACGATTGCAGCAACGTCACGGCCAGCCAGAGCACCTCTGGCCCGCCAGCCTCGGAGGGTGCTGCGGTGGATGCTACGCAGGTACTTGGACGTCAACATGACGAGTTTTATGAGCCGGTCGAGGTCGATGTGAAACAGCACTATCACGGCTGCCTGCAAGGGCGGGGTTATCAGGTCACTCCGTGAGCTGAGTGACACGTGGATTGCGCTGCCGCCGATCAAGTAGGTGGACCATCAGCAAGGCATAGAGCGTGAGGGCGATAAACAATCCCATGCGCACGGCGAAGGCGGTATAGACGTCTTTCCCGGCGAGGCTGTCCTGAACCGACTGACCCAGCAGGATGATCAGCGTGACCAGGCTGTTGAGCCAGAACCCCGGGGTTTGTCGGGTCGGGCTCAGGGCATAGAGCTTGCGCGCCAACAGCAAGCCGAACAACAGCATCCACAGAAAGAACATCCACAAGTGCACAAACAGGCTGAGTGCGCACCAGAACCCAACAGCCAACAGGCCACCCATGAAGGTCGAACCGAGCAATTCATGAGCAGCGTTGCGCGTCGTTGTCGTCGAACTCTGTTGGCCAAGACTGACCGCTTTCAAGATGATCGGCAGATAGCTCGCCGGGTCGATCAGGGCCAACAGGAATGCCGGTATAACAATGAGGGTTGCACGCAGTGCAACCCTGCTAACTTCTTGCGCCGGCAAAGCGCTGGCGGCGGGTGGGGAGGGCGCATTGGCGGGGTCGGGAAACAGCCAGTGACTAATCCCCACAACGAGAACGGCGAGGATCAAGCCCTTGACCAGGGCACCGATGACCATCATCGCCAGATCGAACTCGGCGACGCCGGCCGAAGAAATCATCGTCAGGCCAATGATCATGAAGGTCATGATCAAGGCGTTGCCGCCGCGCAGGCCAAAACCAAACGCCAGGAACATACTGACGCCAATCAGCAGCACACCGGTAATCGGGTAGTAACGCAGGATTGGAATCAACAACAGGCCGACGCCGGTGGTTAACATCGCAGCCAGAGCGAGAATCAATCCGGCCTTCAATGGCAGCGGCCGATTGAGGGAAGCCAACAGCAACACGGCCAGCACCGGCGCGAGAAAAGGGATCGGCAAGCCCAGGCCGAAGCTGGCCGCCAGGCACAATGCGGTGCCTGTGCCCATGCGCAACGCACGCTGAACCCGGGGCGTGCGCTGGGTAGGCACGCCCTTAATAGGCATAGCTCAGCCAGCTCATTAGCCCAACGAACAAACGACCGAGCAGGTTCAATGGGTTGTCTTGAGTCGGGAATGCCATCACTTCAGCCTGCCCACCGGCACGGATGGCGCGGCTGGCGAACAGCGTTTTCCTTGAGTCCTCGGAGAACTCGATAATCACTGGAAAACGCTGGGCCGGACGCAGCCAGTCGCGGCTGTTCTGCACACTGGGAAGGCTGCCGGGCGCAGTACTCTGACCGACGCTGACACCGTAGCCGAGACTGCGCACACGCCCCTCGAAAACCCTCCCCGGCAGGGCATCCAGCACGATCGAAACAGGGGTGCCGACCTCGACCAGGCCAAGGTTGTTTTCGGTCATGTCCGCGCTGATCCACACATCGTGGATGGCAATCAGGGTCATGACCGGGCTGCCGGCAGTGGCGAACTGTCCGACATCGGTGCGCAGGTCGGTGATCAGACCCGCCGACCGTGCGCGAATCTGCGTGTTGGACAAGTCCAGTTCAGCTTTTGACAACGCCGTGGCGGCGCTGCGCAACAGCGCGTTGTCTTCTTCGCTGCCGCCTTCCTGTTCCCGTGCCCGCTGGACTTCGGCACGGGCTGCGGCGACCTGACTGATGGCCTGCTCACGGCTGGCCCGAGAGACTTCCAGCAGGCGCACGGAAATGGTGCCAGGGTCTTCGCGGTACAAACCTTCAAGGCGCTGATTGTCCTGCCGCGCCTTGAGTTCATTGGCCTGGGCGGCGCGCAAATTGGCTTGAGCCGAAGCAATGCCGGCCGTGCTGGCACCGATCTGCCGGCGTGTCGATTCAAGGTCTGCGCGTGCGCGGTCGACAGCTATTTGATAGGGCTGCTGATCCACTTCAAACAGCACATCGCCCGCCTTGACGTCCTGGTTGTTGCGCACATTCACACGGATCACCTGGCCCGCCACTTCGGAGGCCACCGGAATGACAAAGGCGCCCACCCGAGCCTGTTGCGTATACGGTGTGAAACGGTCAGCCAACAAGTACCAGGCCAGGCTGAGGACGATCAGCAGCATCACCCACTTGATGCCCTTTTTTGCAGGATCGGCGGCAGGCTCGGATGCCTTGGGGGAAGGCGCCTCAGTGACGGGCGGCGAGGGTTCAGTCATCGGCTTTAACCTTCTGGCTCGGGATAAGAGGCTTGCGAAGGGGCCGGCTCATTCAGCAGGTTGCCCCAGTCGGTACGTTGTTCCATTTGCTGGCGAGTGTTTTGATCGACTGTCGGCTGGGCGCTGTACCACCCACCGCCAAGGGCTTTGTACAGAGCGATCAGGTTGCTCACGGCATTACTGCGGCTGAGCAGGTAATTGTCCTGCTGTTCGAGCAATGCGCGTTGAGCGTCCAGCACGCGCTGGAAGTCCGAGTAACCTTCCCGGTATTGAGTGCTGGCCAGGCTCAATGAACGCGCTGCGGCGACCTGCGCTTCACCCAGGATGCGCTCGCGTTCCAGTGATTTGATCAGGCTGCTGGCGGCATCATCGGCCTCTCGTGCGGCCTGGCGGACTTTGTCGCGATAAACCTCAATCAGCTGCTGCAACCGCGCATCCTGTATGCGCACGTTGTTGCTGATCTGGCCGTGGTCAAACAGGTTCCAGCGCAAACTGGGACCGCCGATCAGGTCCAGGCTGTTGGAGGTGCCGCTCAACGTATCGGTGGTCCAGACGATGCTGCCCAGCAAGGTCAGCGACGGATAGAAGTCGGTTTGCGCCACACCGATCAGAGCCGACTGCGCCGCGACATTGAGCTCGGCGGCGCGCACGTCCGGTCGACGTAACAACAGGTTGGCCGGCACGTCTTGCAGCACGGCTTGGTCCACCAGCGGGATCAGTCCCTCGTTTTCAAGCAATTGGGGCAGGGCGCTGGGTGGCTGTCCGATCAGCACAGCCAACGCGTTACGGGTGCGCACTACTTGCGCCTCAAAATCCGGAATGCTGCTCAAGGTGCCCAGGTATTGGGTCTTGGCTTGTTGCAAGTCGAGTTCGGCGCTCTGGCCACTGTTGAACAGTTTTTCGGTGATCTCAAAGTTGCGCTTTTGCTGTTCGGCGTTTTCTCGGGCGACGCGCAAACGCGCTTCGGTGGTGCGCAACGAAAAGTAGGTATCGGCCACCTGAGCACGCAGCAGTACAAGAACGTCTTCATAGTTGGCTTGAGCCGCGAAGTAACTGGCATCGGAGGACTCGATGGCTCGACTGAAACGCCCCCAGAAGTCCAGTTCCCAGCCGGCATCAAAGCCCGCGCTGTGTTGCCAGAAGTGGCTGTCTTGCGGGTTGCTGCCACCGGACTGCTTGCGGTTGAAGTACAAGCTGTCGGCGCTGGCCTGTTGCAGCTGCGGATAACGCCCGCTTTGCGCAATGCCCAACCGGGCACGGGCTTCCATGACGCGGAGGCCGGCAATTTTCAGGTTGGAATTGTGCGCATCCGATTCGGCGATCAGCGCGTCGAGGACCGGGTCGGCGAACACTTGCCACCATTGGCGAATGTCGGGGCTCAGGCTTCGTTGGCTGGCTTGCTCAAGCGCGGGGCTGCTCCAGAGTTTTGTCCAGGCCTCGCCGGGGGGCTGAAAATCCGGCCCCAGACGGACACAACCGCCAAGGCCGAGGGCGCATAGCAGAAGCAGCCGACCCGAGCGCGTCAGCATCGTTGCACTACAAACAGATAACGGGAAAACCTCATCCGAGCGTCCCCAAGTATTGAGTGCCTACACAAATCCTGTAGGAGTAAGGCTTGCCTGCGAAGAACGATGACGCGTAATACCTGGAAAACCGCGGTGCATTCTTCGCGGGCAAGCCTCGCTCCTACAGGCATCAAGGCTTGAGCTGGTTCGCTTAGGTTAGTACAGCTGCGACAAATACAAGGTCATGTTGAATGATCCGGGATCGACTAACTGCTACGCTTCTGAAGATCCATTAATCCCGGCCAAAAAATGAAGGTTAAGAAGACCATGAGCAACCCTCAGGATGACAACGCACCTAGTTCCGCTGGTTGGCGCTTCAAACTGGGCATCGCGATTATCTGTTTGATGCTGGGATCCTGGCTGATGGTGCCTATCGCTGCCGCACTGGATGTGCCCGGCTCAAAGATCGCGGCACTGACAGGCGTTTTGTTTATCAGTAACAAGGTTCTGTTGATTCTGGTCATAGCCATTATGGGCAAATCCGGCTTTCAGCAGCTCAAACGCAGCATGTTCGGTTACGTCTCCACACTTGCACCGGCAGACGTGGAAGTAGGCCCGGCTCGCCATAGAATCGGCCTCGTGATGTTTTGCCTGCCGCTGATTTCGGGATTTCTCGAACCTTACATAGATACTATCTGGCCGGGGCTGAGACCCAATATCTGGCAGCTCCAGGCGCTGGGCGATGCCATGTTGATCGGCAGCTTTTTTGTGCTGGGGGGCAATTTCTGGGACAAGGTACGCGCGTTATTTATTCGCACGGCACGTGTCGTTAATACGAGCGCAGTGTGAATCGCCTCTAACGCGAAATGATCCCGTGATCGATCGCGTACTTTACAAGTGCGGCGGGTTTGTCGATGTTGAGCTTGCGACGGATGCTCAGGCGATGAGTTTCTACAGTCCGCACACTGATATCCAGTTCACGAGCCATTTCCTTGTTGTTCAGCCCCTGAGCCATCTTGTACAGCACCTGGCTTTCGCGCGGAGTCAGCTCGTTGTCGGTACTTTTATCGGCGATGAGCCGCTGTGCGATCTCGGCACTGTAGAACGTCCCGCCGCTGACAATGGCTTCGATTGCCGCAATGATTTCCCGTGAAGGCGCATTCTTCAGCACATAGCCGCTGGCACCCGAGCGAACGGATTCACTCACGTATTCATAGTTGTCGTACATGCTCAGCACCAACACCTTGAGCGACGGGTATTGGCTGCGTAACAACCGCGTCAGCTCAAGGCCATTGATGTCCTTCAGGCTGATGTCGACCAGCAACAGATCCGGCTGGCAGCGCCCGACCATTTCAATGGCATCGGCGCCATTCTCGGCTTCTCCCACCACTTCCAGCTGCGTCATGACCGCCAGCAGCGATTTGATTCCGTCGCGGACCAGGGAGTGATCGTCAACCAGGGCGACGCGGATCGGGTAGGGCAGGTTCATCGCAGGCATTCACTCTAATTGTTATGGGTTGAGTCAGTGTTCTGTACCGGGCATTTTCATCGGCAGCAGCACGTCCAGCTCACTTCTTCCCGGCATCGAGGTCAGGTCGAATCGACCGCCAAAATGCTCGACACGTTCACGGATGTTGCGCAGGCCAATGCCCGCGTGACGACGTTCGACTTGGGCGACGTTGAAACCGATGCCGTCATCGACCACTGTCAAACGTACGGACTTTTCAGAACCGTGCAGGGTAATGATGACGTTTTTTGCTTGTGCGTGGCGTTCGATATTGGTCAGGCCTTCTTGCACGATGCGAAACAACGAGACGGCGGCGCCATCGACCAGATGACAGTCGAATTCGTTATCGTTGAAAGTCACGACCAGACCGCTGCGCTGCTCGAATTCTGCGGCGAGTTGACCGATTGCCGCCGGCAGGCCGAGGGTGTCGAGCAGCGACGAGCGCAGGTCGTGAGAGAGGCTGCGAACTTCGCCAATCGCATCCCCGAGGCGCTCCGTGGCGTCTCTTAAAATGCTCAATCCCTTGTCTTGCCCATTCTCCAGCACATGGCTGGCCAGTTCGAACTGAAACTTGATAGACACCAGTAGCTGGCTGATGCCGTCGTGCAGCTCTCGGGAAACCCGTGACCGTTCTTCCTCTTGAAGGCTGACAATGCGTTGGGTCAGGCGCTGGAGTTTTTTGTCGGCCAGGCGATGCTCGCTGACGTTCAGCGTCATGCCGCTGGCGAAGACAAACAGCACCGCCACGAGGGCCACCGCGGCGATCGCCAGCATGGTTTTGCGGATGCCCTGAGCCACCTCGTCACGGGCCTGTCGGGTGGCGCGTTCAACGTCTTCAAGGTAGATGCCAGTGCCGAGCATCCAGCCCCAACGGTCGAGCATCACCACGTAAGCGAGCTTGTCGGTCACTTGGCCGGAAGAGGGTTTGTTCCAGGCGTAACGTTGAAAACCTTCGCCCGATTGCGCACTTTTAAGCAACGCCTGGATCACCGGCAAACCGTGAGGGTCGGTCATGTCCCACAGGTATTTGCCCACCAGCTCTGACTGGCGCGCGTGCATCAGGCTGCGACCTTCGCGGTCGTAGACGAAGAAGTAGCCGTTGATGCCAAAGCTGAGCTTGCGCAGTTCTTCGAGCACTTGTTGCTGCGCGCGCTCATCACCCCGGCCGTTGTCGTACAGCGGCGCGATCAGGCTCTGGGCCATTTCGACGTAGTTTTTCAGTTCTGCGCGCTTGCTGGCCAGAATGCTGTCTTCGATCAGTTGCGCCTGTTGATCACCCAGTTGCCGGTTCAGGGAAATCACCAGCGCGCAGATGACCGCGATCGCCAACACCAGCGGCAGGATCCCGAGCGCGACGATTTTGTGTTTGAGCTGCATCTCTACTCCTGGCCAGACCGAGGGAAGGCGAAGGCCAGGCATCATATGCCAAAGATACGCGCCTCCAGTAGCAATGCTGGACAGAATGACCTGCGGCTGTGATGAAAACGCAGAACCTTGTGGGAGCGGGCTTGCTCGCGAAGGCGGTCTGTCAGTCAACGGTGATGTTGAATGTACTGGCCTCTTCGCGAGCAAGCCCGCTCCCACAGGTTTTGTATTTCATCTGACAGATCAGCGTCATCTACGTAGAACTACGTAGACACCACGTACGTAGTAACGCGGATTTATTTGTCGACAGCATGGGCGGATATTGGGCCCGCTCCGCACTGCGGACACAATTATAATAATTACCGCCGCAGCTACTGGCTGTCGGCAGGAGACACGCTATGCCCCGTCTGGCTAAACACCTCGCCTGGTTTGCCGTGGCTGTCCTGGGAGCGTTTGCGCTAAGTGTCGTGGCCCTGCGCCGCGGCGAAGCCATCAACGCCCTCTGGATCGTAGTCGCAGCAGTCGCTATTTATCTGGTCGCATACCGCTATTACAGCCTGTTCATCGCCACCAAGGTGATGCAGCTCGATCCCAATCGAGCCACTCCCGCCGTACTCAACAATGATGGTCTGGACTACGTACCGACCAACAAACACGTGCTCTTCGGACACCACTTCGCAGCGATCGCTGGCGCAGGGCCGCTGGTAGGCCCGGTCTTGGCGGCGCAGATGGGCTACCTGCCCGGTACGCTGTGGCTGATCGCCGGCGTGGTGCTGGCCGGTGCGGTTCAGGACTTCATGGTCCTGTTCATGTCCACCCGCCGTAACGGCCGTTCCCTGGGCGACATGGTCCGTGAAGAAATGGGCCGCATCCCCGGGACCATCGCGCTGTTTGGCTGCTTCCTGATCATGATCATCATCCTCGCGGTGCTGGCGCTGATCGTGGTCAAGGCCCTGGCCGAAAGCCCTTGGGGCATTTTCACGGTGATGGCGACCATCCCGATCGCGATGTTCATGGGCATCTACATGCGCTACATCCGCCCGGGCCGCATCGGTGAAATCTCGGTGATCGGCGTGGCACTGCTGCTGGGTTCGATCTGGCTGGGCGGGCAGATTGCTGCTGACCCGGTGTGGGCCAAGGCGTTCACCTTCACTGGAATCCAGATCACCTGGATGCTGATTGGCTACGGTTTCGTCGCGGCGGTACTGCCGGTGTGGCTGATTCTGGCGCCGCGTGACTACCTGTCGACCTTCCTCAAAATCGGCACCATCGTTGCGCTGGCGATCGGCATTCTGATCACCATGCCCGACCTGAAAATGCCGGCATTGACCCAGTTCATCGATGGCACCGGGCCGGTATGGAAAGGTGGGTTGTTCCCGTTCCTGTTCATCACCATTGCCTGTGGCGCGGTGTCCGGTTTCCACGCACTGATTGCTTCCGGCACCACGCCGAAGTTGCTTGCCAATGAAGGTCATGCCCGTTACATCGGTTACGGCGGCATGCTGATGGAATCCTTCGTCGCCATCATGGCCATGGTGGCTGCGTCGGTGATCGAGCCAGGCGTGTACTTTGCGATGAACAGCCCGGCGGCCCTTGTCGGCGCGGATGCTGTTTCAGTGGCGCAGACGGTCAGCAGTTGGGGTTTTGCAATTACCCCGGAAGCGCTGCAAGCAGTGGCCAAGGACATCGGTGAAACCACCATCCTGGCCCGGGCCGGTGGTGCGCCGACCCTGGCGGTTGGTATCGCGCAGATCCTGCATCAACTTCTGCCGGGTGAAAACACCATGGCGTTCTGGTACCACTTCGCGATCCTGTTCGAAGCGTTGTTCATCCTGACGGCGGTGGATGCCGGCACCCGTGCCGGGCGTTTCATGCTGCAGGATTTGCTCGGCTCCTTCGTTCCAGCGCTCAAGCGCACCGAATCCTGGACCGCCAACCTGATCGCAACCGCCGGTTGCGTGGCGATGTGGGGTTACCTGCTGTATCAAGGCGTGATCGACCCGCTGGGCGGGATCAACACCTTGTGGCCACTGTTCGGCATCTCCAACCAGATGCTGGCGGGTATCGCGCTGATGCTGGCAACTGTCGTATTGATCAAAATGAAGCGCCAACGCTACGTCTGGGTCACCATGCTGCCAGCGGTGTGGCTGCTGATCTGCACCACCACCGCAGGCTTCATCAAGCTGTTCGACGCCAACCCGGCAATCGGCTTCCTGGCGCTGGCGAAAAAGTACAGCGACGCCTTGGCCAACGGCCAGGTCCTCGCGCCGGCCAAAAGCATCGAGCAGATGCAGCACGTCATCTACAACGCCTACACCAACGCAACGTTGACCGCGCTGTTTTTGCTCGTGGTGTTCAGCATCCTGTTCTTTGCACTCAAGGTCGGTATAGGCGCCTGGGGCACCAAAGAACGTACGGATAAAGAAGCGCCGTTCCAGGCTTTGCCGGATGCTTGATGGAGGAGGGTGCCCATGTTCAATGACCTGAGTCGCCTCGGTAAATACCTCGGTCAGGCTGCACGCCTGATGGTCGGCATGCCCGACTACGACACTTACGTCGAGCATATGCAAACCAAACACCCGGACAAACCGCTGATGAGTTACGAAGTGTTCTTTCGCGAACGCCAGGAAGCTCGTTACGGCAGCAAGGCGGGACCGAAGTGCTGTTGATGCGAAACATTTAAGCGGTATTTTGCTTTAGAAGCCCGGCCTGCCGGCGATAGCGATCTTCGAGACGCTATCGTTGGCAGGCCGGGCTTTTTTTTGTTGTTGTACTTTCTGATATTGGCCGAATTCCTCCTTGAAGCGGGCGAAACACTCCATGACCTTTTGCTTGTTTTCAAGCAAATAGCCCTCTTTGAAGTACACCGTAGCGATCAATTCCAGCCTGATGACTGGGGTGTTATCCGGCAATTCAAAGGCTAGGTCAGGAGCCTTCTCGTTTAATCTTTCCGGTCTGACGCGCACCTTCAAAAACAAGCCTGCCTCCTGCGGGCAGGCTTTGAAGCTAGATGTCCGACGGTGATGTATTCAATGGGATGATGCGCTCATTTCAGGCGTAAAACCTTGAACCCATGGGTATCTGGCCGAACATCAACACTACCTGCTTCCTCTGGTTGCCCTTTTTCCGCGAAGTAGTCATAAACCAGGAACTTTCCTGGGACCTCGTTCCCGATATTTGGAATGACCAACCGCATTTGCTCTTGTCCAAGATAAAGCCAGCGGGGCAGGGACTTCTCTGCAAAATCGATTCGTTCGATCGAATGACTGACGGGGTTTTTGCGTAAAACAACACCTTTCAAATACGGTGAGCCGTAGTTGAGCGCAAATATAAAGCTGGAGGAAATACACTTTGCCAGGACCACCTGCCCGACAAAGTCGGTATCAGGCATGTCCGTAAATGCAGTCTGCGTTTTCTGATCGAGCTTAAGAAATAAGCGCTGACCCTCGGCAGTTGACTCGGCCAGTAAGGACACCTGTGTTCCATCAGACAAAGGGCAGCCGAGAATTGACTTGGGCGGCTCTGCATAGGCAGCCCCTATAAACAAGACAGTGATTAAATACAGCCGCACGGTTTTCATTTTATATTATCCCTGAGTACGGTCTGTTTTCTCGAGAACTGTTTTTCGTTGAATTAGTGGCGTATATACATCGTGATACCACTCGTCTACATCGTGTCGATTTGGCATTACCTTATTCAATAAGAGTTCATAAAGCGTGTCATCACCTTTTATCTGCTGTGTTTGGTTCGCTGTAATTGCATGCGGTAAGAAAGGCGGAGGAGATGATAAGCCAATAAAATTTCATTGCGCGCTCGCCTAGGCGGAGAGCCTCGCCGCTCTGGTCGAACTGGACATCAAGGTCGCGGTGTTTGACCCGGTGCTTTGTTGCAATCTGTTGACGGTTGCTCAGCAGCGGATGATGGTGTGGAAGGCGCCGGTCTGAGGTCACCGCATTACAAACAAGCCAGTCTCTCGTGGACGCTGGCTTGTTTGCGGGACGCACTGAAACCTAAGCCGTTCTCAAGTTACTGCTACTCGCTTGAGGAATCATCGCTAGCTGGACCTCGACTTTGTTTTCTTTTTTTGCCATCCAGCGATCGACGTTGATTTTATGTTCCGGCGACTGGGTGGCAGAGCCGTAAATATCTTCGGGGGTCAGTTTAAGGAAACTCAAGGCATGCAGCCGTTGCCGGGCTGTATTCAACCGACCTATTTCCGCTCTCAGTAAACTTGCTTCTCGCTGGTTCGCCTGACGGTCATATTGAAAGGCGTTGTTCAGTTCGGCTTCCTTCGTCTTCAAACGGTCCTGCATTTCTTGCAGTTGATAGTAGACCTGATCGTACTCAGTCTTGGTCACCACCGTGGTTCCGCTTTCCTGGGTTTGCTGCCAGCGACGCAATGTTGCCCAGGCGTACGGAATGTAGGAGGGCACCATGTAGTGATCACTCATGTGGAACAGTTGCTGCACAAAAGCGGCACGGTCGGGCAAGTCTCCGAACTTTTTCAATGCCTTGGTGCAGGCAGCCTCTTCGATGGAGTCGCAACCTGGATCCCAGAGAACGGCGGATTGCTCGCGTCCTTTAAACTGGACGGGCATGAAGTGGTGCAAATTACCGTGGTGCTCGTATGGCGAACCGCCCGTTCGCGACAGGCCTATAGCGAAAATAAGTGCGCCTAAAGGGGCGGTGACAAAACTGATGATTACACCGGGTACCCAGATACTTTTGCGAGTGTTCATCCATGGCGCGGGAACACTTGGGATCGGGTCGTTGTTGTTGACCATGCGGTGATGGGCCAGTTCTGCAGCGCCGTTGACGAAGTCGGCGTCGCCGGCTCGTGGGGAGCCGTAGGTGTAGAGCAGGATATCGAACTCGTTGGGATCACGTCGTAATGCTTCTGCAAGCAAGGTAGCGATTGCCCCACCAAGGCTATGCCCACAGACGATGATCTTTTGGCCCGCGTAAAACTGATCGAGGTAGACCTTGATGAATTCGCTCATTGCTTTAAATGCGTCGTAAAAGCCTTGGTGTGCTTTACCTACACCTTCCACAAATGGAACTTGCTCTGCGTCAGTATCCCGTAAGAAGTCCGCGCCTTCCAAGGTTCCTCGGACGGCGATCAGAATGATTTCGTCATGGTGAGTTATGAACGCCTGGGTATCACTGCCACCTTTGATCTTGCCATCATCGAAGAAGTGCCATTTGGCGGGGTGCTCTTGCTTTACACCCGAGTCAGGCTTGTTTTGTTTGTACAACGTAGGGTCGAATGGCAGGATCTCGAAACGCTTCGAATAAGGTATATCTTCATAAAGCGGATAATAAGTAGTTGTTTGATCTTTATTGACTTTCCAAGTTTCTATGAAGCTGGCAAGGCTATTGCCAAACATATATCCGACGCTCGGTTCTAATGGGAACGATACCCTGTCGATAGGGTTTTCGGCTGGCTCTTGGCCAAAGTTGCTGTAGCTCAAGCTGGCAAACAAAGATAGTTGATACAAATTCAAGGCGCTGAACTTGTTATCTTTTGAAAGCATAGGTCGGAAAGCACGCAGTGGCCGAACTTCGAGGGTTGAGTGTTTGTTGGGAAGAAGAGCAACCCCCGATAAGTTTGACTTTTCCGGTCCGAAACCAAGGTCGCCCATCACCTTTAGCAAGTTTTGATTTGGTGGGTATTTACTTTTGGATTCAGGAGGTAAATGACTGCTTTTTTCAACAAGATGTCGAACCTCTACGTGAAAGAACTGGTCAGCTTTGGCTTTCGCAGGATTGTTTTCGACGCGCAAACCATCTTTTCGAACGAAGCGGGTTTTTTCGGCTCGTACCTGGAGTTCGGTAATTCTTAGCGGATAGTTTGGTCTTGTCATCAGCAGTTTATAATTTTTTTCGTCTCCTTTGTAAGCGTTATCAATAGTGAGAGCTACTGGTCCTTCATAATGGTTTTCAACTTTTGCAAAACCTTCAGCATCTAAAACTCCCTCATGGATTTGCTCTGTACTATCCACAAGTTTATAGGCGAGACCTGCATAGGGCTTACCATCTCCCGACTCATCCACTAGTTGAAAACTAACCCATGTGCCTCTGAGTGGGCAGGCGGGTTTAGTTTCGTTCAGTAGAGGTTGCGTTGGTTTTTTAACCGGCATAAATGAATTTCCTTATTCAGTGCAAGCCGGGTAGATGGTGCAGTCACGTCCATCCGGCATTTTGAAAGGCTTGAAATCAGTTTTATTGTCACCACAGAATGCGTAGGGATCCTCGATGCTGTCACCCATGCAGCGTTTCCAGCCAGTAGGAAACTTTACCCAAGTATCGCCTATAGCTGGTTTTTCCTCGTTTATCATAGTGAAGACTACTTTTACTGTCTTTCCTGCGAGCTGGTCACGTTGCAGAGCGCCACCGACAATTGAACTGGCTGTCTGGCTTTCATCAGTTGCCGTTTTGCATTTAAGTATCTTCGTGATGTAATTTTTTTTTCCAATAGTACGAAATAACCATTGGCACTCGTTCTGAAATACTATTGGTGATATGAGCGATTGGCTGTTTGCGATTCCATCTTGGAATGAAAGACCTGCATAGTCTCTCCCGATATCCAGTCGTTTTGCGCCATATTTGCCTTGAACCTCGAAACTAAAGCTATCCAGTACTAAAGGGCATCCTCCAGCCTTGCTGGATAGGGGGATCTCAAAGTTGGCAGTTTGCGCATCTTTGTTAAGCTCTTGCTCAAAGAATTTTAAGCCTGGGTAGTTTCTTCCCTCGCGGGGTGGAACAGTGCATGTTTCTCCAGTGCGGGGAACATACGACGCTTCACCTCTCAAGCGGAATTCAGGTGGGAGTTCAGTTAGTAGCGTGAAACTGTCAGATTGAGCAGACGAACAACCTGTAACCCCAAACGCTCCCAAACTGAGGATTACAACGCGGGTAATGCAACGGAAAAAGTCGCGAGTCTCCATAAATAAAGTCCTTATTCAGTGCAGTTGGGGTAGACGGTGCAGTCACGTCCATCCGGCATTTTGAAGGGTTTGAAATCTGTTTTATTGCCATCACAAAATGCGTAGGGATCCTCGAGGCTGTCACCCATGCAGCGTTTCCAGCCAGCAGGGAACTTCACCCAGTTATCACCTACGGCCGGGCTCTCCTCGCTTGAAATAGCGAAAATTACGTTTATTGTCTTTCCCGCGAACTGAGCACGTTGCATGGGGCCTTTAATATCTGAGTCACTTGCCTGATCCGGCGTTTCCACAGATTTACATTTCAGAAGTTTTACAATGTAACGGTCAGGTCCAGCGGTGCGAAAGAACCATTGGCACTGCTTCTGTAATACCAAAACTGAGGGCGGAACGGGACTGTCTGCATTTCCATCCCGGAACGAGATCCCTGTGTGGGCCCTACCTACATTCCGGAAGTCAGCACCATATTTGGCGTCAATCTCATAGGCGAAGGTGTCAAGCACCAAAGGACAGCCACCTTCCTTGCTCGTCAGCGGAACTTCGAAACGCGCCGTTTGTGCATCGTTACTCAGCTTCTGCTCAAAAAACTTCAAGCCCGGATAGTTCCTGCCTTTCCGAGGAGGGACCGTACAAGTCTCTCCCGTCCTAGGCACATAAGACGCCTCACCTTTAATGCTGAACCCCGGTGGCAATTCCGTCAGCAACGTAAAGCTGTCAGTAGGCCTGATGGCCGAACAACCAGAAGCCGCCATTGCACCGGCAACAGCGAACAACCAAAGCATACATCCCGAAAAGGTCGCGTCAGACACCTCAACCTCACCCACGCTCTGACTCACCAAGCTGTGCATCAAACACCCGCTGACACCGCGCAAAATGTTGCTCCGGCGTCTCACCCGGCAGAGGCTGCCAAGCCATGTCGTCCGCGCACTTCGGATCAAGTCTCAGGCTGAGCATGAACTCGCGCTGTTCCGGCGTGTTCCATTGCCAGGCCTCAAGCAGGTCCATCTGCTCTTCCAGCCATTCGCGGACATTGCGGGTTTCGGTGAGTTTGGCGGCGGCCTCGACGTGGTACACCAGCAACCAGCGTTTCAGGTTCTCGCGCAAGATGCTGCGCGTACGCTCCGGCGAGTTTGGAATTCGCAACCATGGCGCGGGGTTTGGTACTGGGTATATGCCGGGCCTGGCGTTATCTGCGCTTTTCCACTGCTCCTCATCCCAATACAGCACGCTGCTGATCGGGCCTAACAGCAAGGGGCGTTCGGCCTCGCTCAGGTTGGCAACGCAGCGAGCAATCACGCGGTTGTCCTGAAAGCGGAACAACGAACGTTCGCCATCTTCCTCAATAACCATTCGGGCTTGCCAGTGTTGGGTCAGGCCGTCGAGGTCGGCTTTGTCCATGCTGCCGATCCAGCCCCAGTTGCGCTGTGGGTCGTCCAGCAGTTTGCGGAAGGCATCGGCGCCGGGATTGTGCAGTTCGGTCAGCCAAGGGCTGATGGCGGCGAACTCGGCGTATTGGGTGCGCCGATAGAGTTGCACCGAGCGCTGCATCAGGCCTGCGCTGTACAGCGAGGTGACGGGGTTCGGTTCGGCGAGGCTGTCGAGGGCCAGGATCAGGACGCGATTGAGTTTTGCCTGTTCGCCGAGCCAGTTGTTGAGTGCGTCGCTCATGCTGTTGCCCCCAAATCACATTTTCCTTCACGGCAGGCTTCGCAAATCGGGCAGCGGATATCACCGGCTGCCCGGGCCGCTTTGGCCATGGCCATTTGCACGGCGGCCGGGACGAGCAGGGCGCCGGCCTTGTCTTTGGCGGCAGCCCATGGGATTACCGGGTCGAGAATCTGGATTCCCGTACCGGCACCGGGAGCACCCCCGGAATTAACCTTCACCTCAGCCCCGCTAATCGTCACCCCACCCGCATCAATCTTCACAAAACTCCCGCCAGCCTTGGCCGTCAGCTCCATGCCACCCTCAACCACCACCTTCTCCCCGGCGTGGTAATGAATCTCCGTCCCGGCCTCGACAAACTGCGCCGTCCCCACTTTCACATGCCGGGTCACGCCGACGGTGAGGTGATCATCCGCCCGCGCTTCGGTCGTGCGGTCCAGATGGGTGAGGCGGTGCTCTTCCACCTTGAACTCGCTGAACGCGTTGGCTTCGACCGTGTCATGCCGTTCGTTGCCGATGCGGATTTTCTGGTCGTGCTCGATGTTTTCATCCCAGTCTCGCTGGGCGTGCAGGTAGATCTGTTCCGCGCCTTTCTTGTCTTCGATGCGAAACTCGTTGTAGCCCTTGCCGCCCGGTGAACTGAGGGTCTTGAAGGTGCTGCGGGTTTTGTTCGCCGGCAGGTCGTAGGGGACGACGTTTTCCTTGTGGTACAGGCAGCCGGTGATCAGCGGCTGGTCCGGGTCGCCTTCGAGGAAGGTCACGAGCACTTCCATGCCGATTCGCGGGATGGCGATGCCGCCGTAGGCGTTGCCGGCCCAGCCGGTGGCGACGCGCAGCCAGCAGCTGCTGGTGTCGTTGCCCTGACCGTCGCGATCCCAGTGGAACTGCACTTTGACGCGGCCGTATTCGTCGCAGTGGATTTCTTCGCCCGGCGGACCGGTGACGATGGCGGTCTGGCTGCCCAAGGCCTTGGGTTTCGGGTGTTCCAGGGCCGGGCGGAAGTGCGCGTCCCACGGCGTGGCGAGGAAGCGGTTGCGGTAGCCCTGGTGGAAGTCGTCCTTGTTATCGGTGACCTCGCTGGTGATGTTCTCGCCGAGCACTTGCGGCTGCTTGCCTTCGTGGACGATTTCCAGCAGCAGCCAGAGGTCGTTCCACTCGGCGCGCGGGTGTTCGCTCAGGGCCATGAAGTGGCCGCTGACCAGGGTCGGTTCGTCGCCTTTGCCTTCGGCCAGTTGGTAGTCGCTGCGATGGCGTTCCAGGGCACGGGTCGCCAGTTGCTTGCCGCGTGCGCGGTCGGTGAAGCGGCCGGGGTAGTCGTAGTCTTCGAGGTCCGGGGCGAACGCGCTTTTGGCCGCGCCTTCGGGCAGCAGGCGCGGTTTTTCGAAGTCGTAGTCGCGGCGGCTGACGCGGGTGGTACGGGTTTCCAGGCGCAGGTTAAAGCGCTTGATCACCGGTTTTTTGGCGGCCATGCCGGAGTCTTGCTGGTAGCTCACCGGCGCGAGTTTGCGGAACACCGTCTGGTCATCGCCGAACACCAATTTGTGGCCGCTGGCCGAGTGCTGGAAGTGGAAGTGAATGCCTTCCTCTTCGCACAGGCGCTGGATGAAGTGCAGGTCGGATTCGTCGTACTGCACGCAGTACACACGCTCGGGGTAGATGGCGCCGAGCTGGAAGCTGTAGGCGTCGGCCAGAATGCCCCGGGCTTCGAGAACCTGGGCGATGATCTTCGGTACGGTTAACTGCTGGAAAATCTGCTGGTCGTGGTTGTGTCGCAAATAGGCCAGTTGCGGCACCAGGCTGATGCTGTAGCGGGTCAGGCTCTTGCCGGAATCCCCTTGCTCGATGCGATAGACCAGGCCATGGATTTTGCCCTGGCCGGTGGCGCCAAAGGTCAGGCAACCGGGCTTGTGCAGCAGTTTTTCGAGTTTCAGGTCGGGGCGGGTGCTGACCAGTTCGATGTCGAAACAGAACGGCTGGTTGAGGGCTTCGCGACCGACGAAGCTGAGGACCTGCAGGTCGACGGAAACGCCTTCGAGTGTGAGGGAGATATGGATTGCGTTTGCGTCCAGCATGCCTTGAGTTCCGTCCTTTGAAAAAGCAGGGGCGGATGGTGCAGCATTAAAGTGCCATGATCAAGGTTGAAATGCCGTAGGTCCGGGGCCTGAGGGGTATCGGGCTTTCCCCTATAGCCGAGGTTTTGCGCAATGAATACAGGTATTTTTTTTGAGGCGATTGGGGCCGTCACACCAAATAAAAGAAGGCCCCACGGGGTGGGGCCTTCCTTTATTACTCAGCCAGAAAACTCAAAGCGATTGCAAGGAAATGGTCGCGCTCTGAGAGTCTTGCGGGCTGTCAGCATCCATCCACACCCATTGCGTGCCGTCGCCTTGCAGATTATTGGTGATGCTCTGAATCTGCGAGTAAACGATCTTGACGCTCCCAGCCGCACTGGCAGTAGGCCCAATGTTGGTAACCTGATTGGCAAGGAGGCCGTTTGAAGTCTCATTGACGACAAACACGGTCGCTTGCGCCTCACGGAACTGACAAGAGAGGAACTGTGTAATGGTGCTGGTGATCGTCAGGTTCATCCATTTGGATGGGGGTACCGCATAGTAACGGGAGTACTTGTTGAACGGATGCTGCTCACCATCGGCCGGTAGCGGATAATTGGTCAGCCCCGATGTGTTGGTCGGCATGCCGACACTTCCCAACCAGATTTCGACCTGGGAGCTACCGGCATTGCTGGGCAGTGAAACCGAAACGGTTTGAGTATCGGTGCCCGAGACAAAACCCAGCGATGCCAGACCTGCATTGGCCGTGGTGCCAGGCACCGTGATCGGTACGGGCGGCTGGCTATTGCTCCAGTTCACGGAGACAGTCGAGTTGTTGTCATTTTGAGCGGAGTTGTAGATAAAGATGCCATAAAGCTGGCCGGGGCTAAGTGCGGTACAGGTGGCTGTATCTCCTGCGGTTAGAGTAATGCGTTGCCCGCCGTTCCAGTTGATTTGGGCAGCTGAGATAGCGACACTTTCCATGTTGGAGTTCCTTTTCCTGTTGTGGGGTATAAGGATGGCCGCACAGCAATTTCCTTACCTGCGCTGTGCGTGGAAAGGATATTAGTTGAAGGCATGTAGCGGTCAAGTAACGGACTGGTTATTTTTATTGAGCGCACATTATCTTCAGTAGCCGCTGGATTGTCTCGGCGGAGATCCGTAGTGATCATCTATTTATTAATATAATTCAATAAGATAAGAATCGGTTATGCATTCAGTGGTAGTGCTTCTTGAAGAAATAGGAGTTTAAGGAGTTGATTTTTGGAATAGCTAAAATCAGGAAGTGCTATAACTGTGCTCTTAAGTTTAAAAGCTATAAAACTGTCAATATCCGTTTGTCTTTTATTTGGGTTTAGGACTCGTTACATATCTTTAATCGAAATAAAAATATATCAAAAAAATATTTAATCTCTACCGCAGGTCCTTAAACCAGCACCTGCGGCAGGGAGAAGGCATGAGGTCCGGATTTCAGCTCAACTGCTGCCGATACGGCAAATCCGGCCCTGTCTTACTGCACGTCAGCGCCGCTGCGCTCACCGCAAACCTGAGCATCCCGTTGATCTGTTCACGGCTCAGCTGCTGCAACCCTTCAACCGAATCCAGCTGCTGCTCGGTCAGCCAGGTAATCAGCGCCGCCTGGAAGGTATCTCCGGCACCCACAGTGTCCGCAATTTTCACCGAACAGGCCGGTACCGACCACGAACCGTGGGCACGGCTGAATACCGTTGCGCCTTCGCCGCCACGGGTCAGGAACACCAACTGACAGCGATATTCCAGCCAGCCTTCGATGACGCGCTGAGGATCTTGCTCGGGGTACAACAGACTCAAGTCTTCGTCGCTGACCTTGATCAGGTCGGCCAGCTCCACCAGCGTGGCAATCCGCGAGCGCCACAATTCGATGTTCGGCTCGGGATTGAGGCGAACGTTCGGGTCGAGGCTGATCAGGCGTTTGCCGCTTTCCCGTTGCACCAATGCCAGCAGGGTATCGGCAATCGGTTGCACCACCAGCGAAAACGAGCCGACGTGCAAACCGCGCACTTCAGGCCCAAGCGTCGGCAGATGCGCCAGGCTCAACTGCCGATCAGCGCAGCCTTCGCCACGAAAGCTGTAATGGGGCGAGCCGTTGGCACCGACCGCGACCATCGCCAAGGTGGTCGGCGCGGCAAAGTCCACGAGGTAGTCCGGGCGCACACCTTCATCCTGCAGCACTTGCTGCAAACGTCGGCCGAGGTAATCGGTCGACAGTCCGCCAAACAGCGCGGCGTCTACGCCCAAGCGGCGCAAACCTACGGCCACATTGAACGGCGAGCCGCCGGCAATCGCCTTGAAATTCACTTTGGATGCCAAGCCGCTGGCATCGTCTTCGCTGAAGAAATCGAACAGCGCTTCGCCACATACCAGATACATAGTTTCTCGCTCTTTAAAGGGTTGCGACATGCTGTCGATAGCGTTCATAGGCCTGCTGACAGGCCGCCACATTTTCTGCAATCGGTAAGGTTTCACTGGCCAGATCGAGCTTTACGCAACGCTCGCACAAGTCCGCCAGGCTGTCTTCGTGACCGTTTGCCCAGGACTTGCACCACGCCGCCTGAATCGCTGCGCCGAGGGCCGCGGCTTCACTTTGCTCGGTACAAATCACTGGCGTATTCATGATGTCAGCGACGATCTGTCGCCACACTGGGCTCTTCGAACCACCCCCAGTCAGGCAGATGCGCAGGCTTTGTAAGCCATTCTGGCGAAGCAGGTCCAGCCCGTAACGCAAACCGAAGGTGGTGCCTTCCACCACGGCGCGGCACAGATTGGCCCGGGTCAGGTTGGTCATGGTCAGCCCTAGCAGACTGCCGCTGGCATGGGGCAGGGCGGGGACGCGTTCGCCATTGAGGAACGGCAGCATGCACACGCCGTCGGCACCGATCGGCGCTTGCGCGACCAAGGCGTTGAACGCTTCGATATCCAGTTCGAACAACTCGCGAATCGCGCCGGTCGCGTTGGTCAGGTTCATCGTGCAGATCAGCGGCAGCCAACCACCGCTGGAAGAGCAAAACGTCGCGACCGAGGCGTCCGGGCTGACGTTCGCTTGCTCGGCATAGGCGTAAACCGTGCCCGAGGAACCAAGGCTCATGGTGATCGCGCCGGGCTTTATATTGCCGGTTCCGATCGCGCCCATCATGTTGTCGCCACCGCCGCTGGAGACCAGTGCTTGCGGGTTGATGCCCAGATGTTCGGCGATACTCGGCAGGATTGTGCCGACCGGTTGATGGGCATCGATCAGCTCCGGGAGCGCGGCTTGCAGGCGCCCGGTGGGGTCGATGTCGCGCAGCAGTTGCAAGTCCCATTGGCGGGTGCGCACGTTGAAATACCCGGTGCCCGAGGCATCACCGTACTCGCTGCAACTGCGCCCGGTGAGCCAGTAGTTGAGGTAGTCATGGGGCAGCAAAATGCGGGCGATCCGGGCGAACACTTCCGGGTGCTGTTCTTTGGTCCAGAGCAGTTTGGACACGGTGTAGCCCGGCGCGATGACCACGCCGAGGCGTTCCAGGGAGCCTTTTTCGCCGCCCAGATGGGCGAGCAAGCGGTCGTTCTCCGGCGTGGACTCGGTGTCGCACCAGAGCTTGGCCGGGCGCAACACCTGGCCGCGATCGTCGAGCATCACCAGGCCATGCTGCTGGCCGGAAACACCGATGCCGAGGATGGCCTGACCGTCTACATTCGCTGCGAGCAATGCACGGTGGGTGGCCAGGGTAAAGGCTTCCAGCCATTGGGCGGTGTCTTGCTCGCGACGACCATTGGCGCCGCTGATGAGGCTGTGGGCAGCGGCGCCCTGACCGAGGACCCGGCCGCTGTGCGCGTCGAGGATCACGGCTTTGGTGCCTTGGGTGCCGCAATCGATGCCCAGGAATAGTTGTTGGTTTGCCATGGAAGATCCTTGGTGTGTCAGGTCGATCTCGGTGAACCCATTCGCGAGCAAGCCCGCTCCCACATTGGATTGTTGTCGAACACAAAATCTGTGTTCACTGAAGATCTACTGTGGGAGCGGGCTTGCTCGCGAAGACGGCAGCAGGTTCACCACCACTCTTACGCCAGCACCCGCTCCAACGTCCGTGTCACCCCAACATCGCGCAAGCTGTTACAGCACCACTCGAACGCAGCGACAAACTCCGGTGAGCGCGGTATCGCCGTCCCAAAAATCTCCTCCACTTCCAACAACCGCTGAGTGATCAACACATCATCGGCCACCAGTGCCTGACAGAACGCCGCCCGTGGATCCGCAATTGCATAGGTCTGGCCATTCTCATCCACGCCTTTGAGGTACAGCGCCCAGGCCGCCACCACCAGCGCCGCACGTTTGGTTTCCTGGCCATCAGCAATCAAGCGATTGATCGTCGGCACGGTGAACTTCGGAAACTTCGACGAGCCGTCCGAACACACCCGCTCCAGTTGGTCGGCAATCGCCTGGTTGGAGAAGCGCGCCACCAGGGTGTTTTTGTACTCAGTCAGGTCAATGCCCGGCACCGCTGCCAGTTGCGGCGTCACGTCCAGGTCCATGTAGGCGCGCATGTAACGCACGAACAGCGGGTCGTTCATGGTTTCGTGAACGAAGCGGTAACCCTTCAAAAAGCCCAGATAGGTCAAGGCCAGATGGCTGCCGTTGAGCAGTTTGATCTTCATCTCTTCGTAAGGCGTGACGTCATCGGTGAACTGCACGCCGACCTTTTCCCAGGCCGGGCGACCGTTGACGAATTTGTCTTCCAGCACCCATTGCACAAACGGTTCGCAGACCACCGGCCACGCGTCGTCGATGCTGTGTTTGTCGTGCAGTTGCAGACGATGCTCGGTGCTGGTCATCGGCGTGATGCGGTCAACCATCGCATTAGGGAAACTGACATGGCGCTCGATCCAGTCGCGCAGATCGGCGTCGCGCAGGGCGGCGAACGCGAGCAGGGCTTTACGGGTTACGGCGCCGTTGTGCGGCAGGTTATCGCAAGACATCAGCGTGAACGCGGGCGTGCCGGCCGCACGACGTTTGGCCAGTGCGGCGCAGAGGAAACCGAATACAGTCTTTGGCGCGTTCGGGTGAGCCAGGTCGTGCTGGATTTGTGGCAGGTGCGCCATGAACTCGCCGTTGCTGTCGTCGATGCAATAGCCGCCTTCGGTGATGGTCAGCGAGACGATGCGGATCTCTGGATCGGCGAGTTTGTCGATCAGCACCTCGGCGCTGTCTTCGGCCAGCAGCATGTCGCGGATGGCGCCGATAACCCGCACTTCAGCGTCGTCGCTGTCGCCGAGTTCGAATAGGGTAAACAGATAATCCTGCTCTTTGAGATCGTCCCGGGCGCGGCGATCTTCAGCGCGCAGGCCGACCCCGCAAATGGCCCAGTCCAGCGCTTCGCCGGTATTCATCAAGGCATCGGTGTAGTACGCCTGATGCGCACGGTGGAAACCGCCGACGCCAATGTGCGCGATGCCTTGGCGGGTGTCGCTCAGGGTGTAGGCGGGCAGGGCCACCTCGGGGGCGAGGCGGTTGAGGTTCTGTTTATTCAGTTTCATCGCATGCTCTCGGATCAGGCTGCGGCGCGCAGTGGGCGGGTCAGCGCCACGCCGTCGGCATCGAATAAATGGCAGTGTTCGGCATCCAGGTGCAGGCTCAGGGTTTCGCCATAACGGCTGGCCAGATCGCCGCGAACACGCATGGTCAGCGCTTCGCCGGACGACGTCAGGACGTGGCAGAAAGTGTCGCTGCCCAGGCGTTCGCTAACGTCTGCCGTGACCTGCAAGGTGCAGTCGCCGGTTTGCGCGAGATTCAGATGCTCCGGGCGAATGCCCAGGGTCACCGCGCCGCCGACGCTGAGGTTGGCGCCGCTCAGCGGCAACGTGACGCGGGTGCCGGCGTCCAGCAGCACTTCGCAGCGCTGGCTTTCGACGCGGGTGACTTTGCCCTTGAGGAAGCCCATTTTCGGCGTGCCGAGGAAGCCTGCGACAAACAGGTTGGCCGGCTGGTGATACAGGTCCAGTGGCGAACCGACTTGCTCGATCTTGCCGCCATTGAGGACGACGACTTTGTCGGCCATGGTCATGGCTTCGACCTGGTCGTGGGTCACGTAGATCATCGTGGCTTGCAGTTCTTTGTGCAGGCGCAACAGTTCCAGGCGCATCTGCACCCGCAGGGCGGCGTCGAGGTTGGACAGCGGTTCATCGAACAGGAAAATTTTCGGGTTGCGCACGATCGCCCGCCCGATGGCCACGCGTTGACGCTGACCACCGGACAGTTGCTTGGGTTTGCGCTCCAGCATCGGCCCGAGTTCAAGGATGCGCGCCGCTTCGCCGACTTTTTTCTCGACTTCGGCTTTCGCTACACCGGCCAGGTCCAGCGCGAACGACATATTTTTGCGCACGCTCATATGCGGGTACAGGGCGTAAGTCTGGAACACCATCGCCAGGTCGCGTTTGGCCGGGCTGACTTCGGTGATGTCGCGGCCATCCAGTTCGATGGTGCCGCCGCTGACTTCTTCAAGGCCGGCGATCAGTCGCAGCAGGGTGGATTTACCACAGCCCGACGGGCCGACGAACACCACGAATTCCTTGTCATTCACTTCCAGGTCGATGCCTTTGATGATGGAAAAACCTTCGAAGCCTTTTTGCAGATTTTTGATTTTCAGGTTGGCCATGATGATGGGCCTCCAGGTGTTGTTATTCAGTTGAGCCGGACGGGCTTTTCTGTAGGAGCCAGGCTTGCCGGCGAAGGCGTCCATCAAACCGCCTTCGCCGGCAAGCCGTGCTCCTACAGGGATCGGATCGGATTCATTTCACGGCGCCGAACGACAGGCCGCGGACCAATTGTTTCTGGCTGATCCAGCCGAAGATCAGGATCGGCGCACAGGCCAGGGTCGACACCGCCGATAACTTGGCCCAGAACAAACCTTCGGGGCTTGAGTACGAGGCGATCAACGCGGTCAGTGGCGCGGCCTGGGACGAGGTCAGGTTCAGCGACCAGAACGCCTCGTTCCAGCACAGGATCAGCGACAGCAGAACCGTGGAAGCCAGGCCACCCTTGGCGATCGGCAGCAACACCCGGACCATTTCCTGCCACAGCGTTGCGCCGTCCAGGCGTGCGGCTTCGAGGATGTCTTTGGGGATGTCTTTGAAGTAGGTGTAAATCATCCAGACCACGATCGGCAGGTTGATCAGCGTGTAAATCACGATCAGCGCGATGCGCGTGTCCAGCAGGCCGAAGCTCTTGGCCAGCAGGTAGATCGGCATCAACACGCCCACCGGCGGCAGCATCTTGGTCGAGAGCATCCACAACAGCGTGCCTTTGGTGCGCTGGGTTTCGTAGAACGCCATGGAGTAGGCCGCCGGCACCGCGATCAGCAGGCACAGGGCCGTGGCGCTGAAGGAAATCACCACCGAGTTCCAGGCGAAGCTGAAGTAGTCGCTGCGCTCGTTGATGTGCAGGTAGTTCTCCAGCGTCGGTGTGAAGATGAACTGTGGCGGCGTGGCGAACGCATCGATTTCGGTTTTGAAACTGGTCAGTACCATCCAGAAGATCGGGAAGAAAACCAGGATCGCAATGGCCCAGGCCAGGGTGCCCAGCAGCAGGCTTTGCAGACGACGGGATTGTTGAAGAGTCATGGCGCAGGCCTCAGGCTTTGTCTGTCAGGTTTTTGCCGATCATCCGCACCAGCACGATGGCCGCGACGTTGGCAATCAACACCGCGATCAAACCACCGGCGGACGCCATACCGACGTCGAACTGCACCAGCGCCTGGTTGTAGATCAGGTAGGCGAGGTTGGTCGAGGCATAACCGGGGCCACCGTTGGTGGTGGTGAAGATTTCGGCGAACACCGACAGCAGGAAGATGGTTTCGATCATCACCACCACTGCAATCGGCCGCGCCAGGTGCGGCAGGGTCAGGTGCCAGAAGATCGCGATGGGGCCGGCACCGTCCAGGCGCGCGGCTTCCTTCTGCTCCTGATCGAGGGACTGCATGGCGGTCATCAGAATCAGGATCGCGAAGGGCAGCCATTGCCAGGACACAATGATGATGATCGACAGCAGCGGGTAATGCGCCAGCCAGTCCACCGGTTGCGCGCCGAACAGCTTCCAGATGTAGGCGAGAATTCCCGAGACCGGGTGAAAGATCAGGTTCTTCCAGATCAGCGCACCGACGGTGGGCATGATGAAGAACGGCGAGATCAACATCACCCGCACGATGCCGCGACCGAGAAACTCACTGGCCTCCAGCAACGCGCTGATCAACACGCCAAACACCACGCTGATCAGCAACACACTGCCCACCAGCAACAGCGTGTTGGTGGCGCCGGGCAGGAAGCCCGAGTCGCTCAGAAAGTAGCTGAAGTTCTCCAACCCCACGAACTGGTTTTCACCGGGGTAGAGCAGGTTGTAGCGAATCATTGAAAAGTAAACGGTCATGCCCAGCGGCACGATCATCCACAGCAGCAACAACGCTACCGAGGGGCTGACCAGAAACCAGCCGGGGTTGGTCAACCGGCTTTTACGCACCGGTTGGGCAATGTCCATGTGAGCTTTGACAGTTGAAATATTCATGGCGATAGAACCGATTAAGTGCGAAAGCAGGCATAGCGCAAAACCAGTAGGAGCGAGGCTTGCCCGCGAAGGCGATTTGTCTGACACACCGCTTTCGCGGGCAAGCCTCGCTCCTACAGGGGCCGGGATTACTTGGGATAACCGGCACGCTTCATCTCACGTTCGGTGGTTGACTGGGCGGCGGTCAAAGCCTGGTCGACCGTGGTCTGGCCGATCAGCGCTGCCGAGAACAGTTTGCCGACCTGGGTGCCCACGGCCTGGAACTCAGGAATGGTCACCAACTGGATGCCGACATAGGGCACGGGCTTGAGGGACGGTTTACTCGGGTCCGCAGCCTTCAGCGATTCCAGCGTCACCTTGGCGAACGGCGCGGCGCTCATATAGGCCTCGGTGTAAGTCGAAGTACGAGTGCCTGGCGGCACGTTGGCGATGCCGTCTTTTTCCGCGACCAACGCACCGTATTCCTTGGAAGTGGCCCAGGCGCTGAACGTTTTCGCCGCGTCCTTGGCCTTGGAACTGGTCGGAATGGCCAGCGCCCAGGAATACAACCAGGCCGAACCTTTGTCGGTGGTTTCATGCGGTGCGTAGGTGAAGCCGACGTGATCGCTGACCTTGCTTTGGGTCTTGTCGGTGACGAACGAGCCGGCGACGCTGGCATCGACCCAGATCGCACATTTGCCGCTGTTGAACAGCGCCAGGTTTTCGTTGAAGCCGTTGCTTGAGGCGCCCGGCGGGCCGGACTTCTTCATGGTGTCGACGTAGAAGTTCAGCGCGTTTTTCCATTCGGGGCCGATGAATTCCGGTTTCCACTGCTCATCGAACCAGCGTGCCCCGTAAGCATTGGCGACGGTGGTGATCAGTGCCATATTCTCGCCCCAGCCCGCCTTGCCGCGCAGGCAGATGCCGTACTGTTCTTTGTCTTTGTTGGTGAGTTTGCTGGCAAATTCGCTGATCTGGGTCCAGGTCGGGCGTTCGGGCATGGTCAGCCCGGCGTCCTTGAACAGGTCGGTGCGGTAATAGGTGATGGAGCTTTCCGCGTAGAACGGCAGGGCATAGAGCGTGCCCTTGACCGAGAGGCCTTCCCGGACTGAAGGGAACACGTCGTCGAGGGCGTAACTGGCCGGCAAGTCCTTCATCGGTTCCAGCCAACCCTTGGCGCCCCAGAGTGCGGCTTCGTACATGCCAATGGTCAACACATCGAACTGCCCGCCCTGGGTGGCGATGTCGGTGGTCAGGCGTTGGCGCAGGACGTTCTCTTCGAGCACCACCCAATTGAGCTTGATGTCCGGATGCTCGGCCTCGAAGGTTTTCGAGAGTTTCTGCATGCGGATCATGTCGCTGTTGTTGACGGTGGCAATGGTCAGGGTCTGGGCGCCGAGGCTGACGCTACTGAGGGTCATGCAGGTGAGAGCAAGCAGAGCTTTTACAGAAGGTTGCATCGTGCACTCCTTTTCTGCACCCGGCGGGTTACAGAAGGACAGTTATTGTTTTTGTGTCTTCCTGCGCAGGAAGAATGTGCACTGATTACAGCCTTCAATTGATGGGGTGACAAATCATCCATCGCACTGTGACCGATACTTTTTTGCACTGGGGTTTGGGGCGGGAGATGCAAGGACAGGCTTTGCAGAGGCGAGCGGTCATTGAATATGTATAGATTTCACTGGCCCCTTCGCGGGCAAGCCTCGCTCCTACAGGGTGATGTGGTAAGGCTTTGCAGAGGCGGGCGGTCATTGAATTTGTACAGGTTTCATCGGCCCCTTCGCGGGCAAGCCTCGCTCTTGTAGGAGCGAGGCTTGCCCGCGAAGGCGATCTGAAAATCACCACATGACCAAGGTCTTCAGCCCAGGTTTTGCTCAGTCAAACGCTGCACCGCCAACCGCCGATAGTGCGACGGCGTCATGCCCTTGAGCTGTTGGAAACGCCGGTTGAAGTTGGAAATATTATTGAAGCCCGATTCGAAACACACATCGGTCACCGTTTTGTCGCCATCGGCCAGCAGCTCGCAGGATTTGCTGATGCGCAGACGATTGACGAATTCGATGTAGCAGCGCCCGGTGGCCTGTTTGAACACTCGGCTGAAGTAGGTCGGCTTCAGGCCCAAGTGCTCGGCGACTTCTTCCAGCGGCAGTTCCCGGGCGTAATGGGCAAAGATGTAATCCACCGCCCGGTTGGTGCGGTCGATATTGTGTTCATCGGCCAATTGCGGCGTCGTGGCACCGGACAGCAACTGATAGTCATCGGATGCCGCCAGCAACTCCAGCAGAATGAAAAAATGCCCGAGCCGGGTCATGCCCTTGGTATCAGCGATGCGCTGCATCAAGGTCATGGCCTGGCGAATCGTGCGCTTGCAGCGAAACTCGATGCCGTACTGCGCGCGCTCCAGCAAGGGTGCAAGCGTCTTGAGCTCGGCGAACACCTGATGGCCGCTTTCGAACAGTTCGTCAGTGAAATTGACCAGCATGTCGCGTTTGGGCACCACTTCGTCTTCGGCCACCTGGCTGATCCAGTTGTGAGGCAGGTTGGGACCAGTCAGGAACAGCGTTTCCGGGTAGAAGTTACCAATGTAGTCACCAATGAACACCTTGCCGGAGCTGGCGACGATCAGGTGCAGTTCGTATTCCTTGTGGAAATGCCAGCGCACCAAAGGGCACGGGAAGCCATGCTGACGATAGATGATGGACAACCCGTTATGGTCGTCCATCAATTCGTAGGAAGGATCGGTAACTCTGGCTGGTCGGCTCATGTCAGGACACTTTTATTGTTATCGCCCGTTGATCATGCCTCTTTCCAGGCTCTCTGTACCAGCCTGCGACGTTGACCGTTCAGGACCGGTGATACAACGAACGGCCATAGATGGCTTTCATGCTGGAGGCGATGCAGCAGTAGCGGACATAGCCAACTGATAGCGCGGCTGCGTGAAAGTTTATTTGATTCGATTGTTCGCTTTTATCACGCTGGCGGTTCGACAATAAGAAACCATAGTGAAAATTAAAAACAATCACTATTGGTTTCGATTCTTTGCCTCGATCCACTGGGCCATGTACTGAGTGCTTTTGTGATGATGATGGCGCAACATGCTGCCGGTGAAGTTATCCCTTCTAAGTTGTGCCAGGTGTTGCTGGCAATACAACAACTTCTCGATCAGCGCCGGGCCATGTATCGCGGGCTGATAGCGATCGGCTAATAATTGCTGGCCATGGGATTGGGCACTCATCCAGAGGTCTTTGTCTTTATAAAGACGAACCGCACAATCGGCGAACTCGCGCGCGGTTCGGGTCACGGCGCCCGGCCACGGCTGTTCGCGGTGCATCGCTTCTGCGCCAATGGGGGTGGTGACATTGGGCGTGCCACACAGCATGGCGTCGACAATCTTGCCTTTGATACCCGCACCAAAGCGTAACGGTGCCAGGCACACCCGGGCTGCAGACATGACTTGCAAGGCATCTTCTGCCCAGTTCATCACATGAAACCCTTGGGCCGCATTGTGCAGGGCGGTGGCTTTGGGCGGCGTATAGGCGCCATAAATATGCAGTTGCGCCTCTGGGAGCTGCGCACGGATCAGCGGCCAGATCGTGGTTTTCATCCAGAGCACGGCGTCCCAGTTGGGCGCGTGGCGGAAGTTACCGATACTGAGGAAATGCGCACGGTCTTCAAAGGCTGGCGATGCGGTGGCCAGCGGTTCGACCATCAACGGACACCAGTGCAGCAGTTGTTGTGGTAAGCCGAACTGCTCGACCAGCAATTCAATCTCCACTTCGGAGATCATCAGGTTCAAGTCGCAGCGATACAGCGCGGCGATCTCCCGTTTTGCCAGATCGGTATCGGCCATGAGCTCGAACTCTTCGCGCAATGCAGGGGCGAACAACTCACTGAAATCATTGGCGTCATCACTGGCTTTCAAGCGCTCCTTGAGTCGCTGATGCCGGGCATGTCGCAGGCTTTGCAGGTCGGAGGTCTCCAGCACGCGCAAGGCGTCGGGGCAGTGTTTCTCTACTCGCCAGCCGAACTGTTCTTCCATCATGAACTGGTCGAACAACACGATATCCGGTGCCAGTTCACTGACAAAGGTGTCGAAACTGCTGTTATTCAACTCGATCGGCACTTCGCGGATGCCCAACGCGGTCAGGTCCGCACGGTGCTCACCGGTGCCGGCCGGGCTGCTGAAGGTGATGTCCCAGCCTTGCTGCAGGAACATATCGAGAATTTGCATCACATGCCCACTGGCCGCAGAAGAGCGGGGCTCGGGCCAGACGTAACCAATCACCAGGACTTTGGTTGCGCGGGGTTGACTCATTGACGGGTATTCCTTGACGCGGGTAGAGAACGCAGAAAATCGGGGGGGAAAAATCAGGCCTTGAGGATGTCCTTGACCTTGTCCCGCAACTGATCAATGGAAAACGGCTTGCCAATGATATGCATGCCGTCAGGCACCTCGATGCTTTCGGCATAGCCGCTGGCGAACAGAATCGGCAATTCGGGACGCAGCATGCGCGCCTGCTTCGCCAGTTCCCGACCGTCCATGACCGGCAACCCCACATCCGTCATCATCAAGTCGATGTACTGGTCTTCGTCGTTGATGAACTCCAGCGCCGCTTCACAGCCGTCCGCCGCAAGCACCTTGTATTCGAGCTCCTCCAGCACATCGACGATCAGCGTGCGTACGATGGCATCGTCTTCGACGACTAGAATGGTGGAGGTGTCAGCGGGCATAGTGGGGCTCTCAAAGGTTGAATTCGCGGTTGCCGGACAATCGAAACCGCCGGGTTCTTGCGTGATTGAGTGATGAATCACGACAGGTTCCCGACGCGCTACAAAAACAATAGCCGCACAAGAGCCGCAGAGAATAACCGCTCCTTTGTCCCAGAGCAGCTAAATGCAGGTTTTTGCCGCAAAACATGTCAGAAAAATGGATGAGCCCGGACGTTTTGGGGCAGACTCGATGCTTTTCAACAGTACGACAAGGCTTCCCCATGACCTCTGCGTCCTCGGTTGATGAGCAACGATTCCGTAAACTCCTGAGCCGCAACGTCAGCCTGCCATTGGGTGTGGGCGTCATCAGTGCGGTTTTCTTCGTTGCGCTGATCACCTACCTGCTGTCGGTGATTCAGTGGGTCCAGCACACCGACCGGGTGATCAATAATGCCAATGAGGCGATAAAGCTGACCGTCGATCTGGAAACCGGCATGCGTGGGTTCCTGCTCAGTGGCGATGAACATTTCCTCGATCCCTACGAGACGGCCAAGCCGAGAATCGCCGTCGCGCTCAATACCTTGCTCGAATTGACCGCTGACAATCCGGTCCAGACCGATCGTCTGCGCCGGCTCCAGGCCTTGCAGACGGAGTGGGCCAATTACGCGCAAGCGATGATCGATTTGCAGCGCGCCAGCGGTGACTACCGTGGCGCCGTCAAGGCCGGGCGTGGCAAGCGGCTGACCGATGAGATCCGCAAGCAATTCGAAGACGTTATCGACCTGGAGCAGCAGTTGCGTGGTACACGCAACGAGGAAGTGCGCCAAACCACGATCTGGAGCATCGCCCTTTATCTGCTGTTCGTGGCCGCTATCAGCGGGTTGCTGGCCTACATTGGTCGTCGGGACTTGCTCAAACTGTCGCAAAGTTACAGCACCAATCTCGCCGGACAACAGGCCAGTGCCCGACGCCTGGAACAGCAAGCCTGGTTACGTAACGGCCAGACCGAACTGGCCGAGCAAGTTCTGGGGCAGCTATCGCTCAATGTGTTGGGGCGCAACATTTTGCAGTTCTGTGCGCAATATTTAGGCACGGCGGTCGCGGCGATCTATGTCCGTGAGGATCATGGTGGCCTGAAGCGTATCGCGTCTTACGGTTTCTCCCGGGAGCAGGAAGCGCTTGAACAGCAGATCTACAGTGGCGAAGGGATTGTCGGCCAAGTGGCGCAACAGGCGCGTTTGATTCGTCTGGATGACGTACCAGGCGACTACTTCAAAGTCAGTTCCGGCCTGGGCGAAGGTTTACCGCATAGCGTATTGGTGGTGCCGACCAGCGATGACGATCGGGTCAACGGTGTGATCGAACTGGGGTTCCTGCGCACGCTGACGGATCGTGATGTTGAACTGCTCGAATTGATTGCCGGCAACATCGGCACCTCGATCGAGGCCGCTCGCTATCGTCAACGTTTGCAGGAGGTGCTGGCCGAAGCCCAGCAACTCAACGAAGAGCTGCAGGTTCAGCAAGAAGAACTCAAGAGCGCCAACGAAGAACTGGAAGAGCAGTCGCGGATTCTCAAGGAATCCCAGGGCCACCTGGAAACCCAGCAGGTAGCGCTGGAGCAAACCAACGAACAACTCGCCGAGCAGGGGCAGATCCTGGCCGCGCAACGCGATGCCATGGACCAGAAAAACACCGAGCTGAATCTGGCCCAGGTTGAGCTCGAAGCGCGCGCCGAAGAGTTGCAGCGCTCCAGCAAGTACAAATCCGAATTCCTCGCCAACATGTCCCACGAACTTCGCACGCCGCTGAACAGTTCGTTGATTCTGGCCAGGCTGTTGGCGGAAAACCCGCAGGAAAATCTCAGTGCCGAGCAGGTCAAGTTCGCCGAGTCGATCTATTCCGCCGGCAATGATTTGCTCAACCTGATCAACGACATTCTCGACATTTCCAAGGTCGAGGCCGGCAAGCTTGAGGTGCGAGCGGAAAACACCAGTGTCGCGCGTCTGGTGGAAGGCCTGCGTGGCATGTTCCAGCCGTTGGCTGCGCAAAAGAACCTGGATTTCCAGGTGCAATTGCTGGCCGATGCGCCCCTGATGCTGTTCACCGACCGCCAGCGCCTGGAGCAGGTGATCAAGAACCTGCTGTCCAACGCCGTGAAGTTCACCGAGAAAGGCACTGTCAGCCTGAGCGTCGCTGCTCAACCGGGCGAGGGCATTGCCTTTATCATCCGCGATTCGGGCATCGGTATCGCGCCGGATCAGCAGGAAAGCATTTTCGAAGCCTTCCGTCAGGCCGATGGCACCATCAATCGTCGTTACGGCGGCACCGGCCTGGGTTTGTCGATTTCCCGTGATCTGGCCACCTTGTTGGGCGGCTCGATCAGTGTGACCAGTACGCCTGGGCAGGGCAGTGTGTTCACCCTGGTGCTGCCGCAGCATTACGTCGAGCCGGGCGACGCGCCTGTCGAGACGATGGAAGCCACGCCGGTTGTCATGCCCAAAAGCGCCATGGTTGCTGCGCCTGGGCCGCTGATTGCCGCCGTTATTCCGCGTTTCGACGATGATCGCAACAAGGCGCCATTCGCTACCCGCTGCATCCTGGTCGTGGAGGATGAGCCCAACTTTGCGCACATTCTTTACGATCTGGCCCATGAACTGGGTTATCAGTGCCTGGTGGCCCATGGCGCCGACGAAGGCTATGACCTGGCCATGCAGTTCCTCCCTGATGCGATTCTGCTGGACATGCGCCTGCCGGATCATTCCGGGCTGACGGTATTGCAGCGCCTGAAAGAACATGCTGAAACCCGGCACATCCCGGTACACGTGATTTCGGTCGAAGACCGTGTCGAGGCGGCCATGCACATGGGCGCCATCGGTTATGCGGTCAAGCCCACCACCCGCGAGGAGCTCAAGGAGGTATTTGCCCGCCTCGAAGCCAAACTGACGCAGAAGGTCAAACGGGTCTTGCTGGTTGAAGACGATGATGTGCAACGCGACAGCATCGCTCGGCTGATCGGCGACGAGGACATTGAAATCACCGCTGTCGGCCTGGCGCAGGATGCGCTGGACCTGCTGCGCACCACGATTTTCGACTGCATGATCATCGACCTGAAGCTGCCGGACATGCTCGGCAATGACTTGCTCAAACGCATGTCCACCGAGGATATCTGCTCGTTCCCGCCGGTGATCGTCTATACCGGACGTAACCTGACCCGGGACGAAGAGGCCGAGCTGCGCAAGTATTCGCGTTCGATCATCATCAAGGGCGCGCGCTCGCCCGAGCGGTTGCTGGACGAAGTGACACTTTTTCTGCACAAGGTCGAATCCCGCTTGTCCCAGGATCGTCAGACGATGCTCAAAATCGCCCGCAGCCGCGACAAGGTTTTCGAGGGCCGCAAAGTGCTGTTGGTGGACGACGATGTACGCAACATCTTCGCCCTCACCAGTGCGCTGGAGCAAAAAGGCGCAATCGTGGTCATTGGTCGCAACGGCCGTGAAGCGATCGAGAAATTGAATGAAGTCGAGGACATTGACCTGGTGCTGATGGACGTGATGATGCCGGAGATGGATGGTTTCGAAGCCACCCTCGAAATCCGCAAGGACCCGCGCTGGCGCAAGCTGCCAATCATTGCGGTGACGGCCAAGGCGATGAAGGACGATCAGGAGCGCTGCTTGCAGGCCGGTTCCAACGACTATCTGGCCAAGCCTATCGACCTGGATCGCCTGTTCTCTTTGATTCGTGTGTGGTTACCGAAGATGGAACGAATATAAGTGTCCTGCCTCGCAAGTATGTTCCTTTTTGGCGGCGTCTGTTGTCGCCATACTGCGTTGCCGCTCCTCGCCATAGCCAGCTATGACTCGTCGCGGCGCCTTGTCTGGCAACATCAGCCACTCCCCAAAAAGGGACATACTTGCGAGGCAGGACACTAGTGGAGCGCGACACCGAAACCGAATTGCGCTTATTGATCGAGGCGATCTACCTCAAGTACAGCTACGATTTTCGCGATTACTCCAGCGCGTCGATCAAACGCCGGGTCAATCACGCCTTGAGTCAGTTCGAGTGCAAAACCATCTCGGCGCTGCGAGAGAAGGTTCTGCATGATCCGACCGCGTTCATGCAATTGCTGCAATTGCTGACGATCCCGGTCAGTGAAATGTTCCGCGACCCTTCGCATTTCCTGGCGCTACGTCAGGAAGTGGTGCCACTGCTCAAGACTTATCCGTCGATCAAGGTCTGGATCGCCGGTTGCAGCACTGGCGAAGAGGTCTATTCGATGGCGATTCTGCTGCGCGAAGAAGGCCTGCTGGATCGCACCATCCTCTATGCCACCGACATCAACCCGCACTCGCTGGATAAAGCGCGGCAAGGGATTTTCTCCCTGGAGAACGTCCGGGCCTACACTCACAACTACCAACAGGCGGGTGGTCAGCGGTCGTTCGCCGATTACTACACGGCGGCCTATGGTTATGCGATTTTCGACAAGAGCCTGTGCGACAACGTGACCTTCGCCGATCACAGCCTGGCCACCGACAGTGTGTTCTCGGAAACTCAATTAATTTCATGTCGTAATGTATTGATTTATTTCAATAAAAAACTTCAGGGTCGTGCGTTGGGCTTGTTTCACGAATCGCTGTGTCATCGGGGCTTTCTGGCACTGGGCAGTAAGGAAACCGTGGATTTCTCAGCCTATGGCAATCAATTTGAAGCATTGGTCAAACCAGAACGGATCTATCGCAAATCATGAACAGGGCAGTGCTGGATACTCATCGGCTGGATCTTCGCGGCATTGGCCGTCTGTTTGTCGAGCTGGAACGAATCGCATGTTAAGTAATGTCCTGGCCAAATTACTGATCGTCGACGACCTGCCGGAAAACCTTCTGGCGCTCGATGCATTGATCAGGCGTGAAGACCGTATCGTCTACAAAGCCCTGTCCGCCGACGAAGCCTTGTCGCTGTTGCTGCAGCATGAATTCGCCATGGCCATTCTCGATGTGCAGATGCCCGGCATGAACGGCTTCGAGCTGGCCGAGTTGATGCGCGGCACGGAAAAAACCAAAAATATCCCGATTGTGTTCGTCAGTGCCGCCGGCCGCGAGCTTAATTACGCGTTCAAGGGCTATGAAAGCGGTGCGGTAGACTTCTTGCACAAGCCGCTGGACGTTCATGCGGTCAAGAGCAAGGTCAATGTCTTTGTCGACCTGTATCGCCAGAGCAAAGCGATGAAGCATCAGGTCGAAGCGCTGGAGCAAAGTCGCCGGGAACAGGAGGCGCTGCTCAAGCAGTTGCAGAACACCCAGAATGAGCTGGAGCAAGCGGTGCGCATGCGTGATGACTTCATGTCCATCGTGGCCCATGAAGTCCGTACGCCGCTCAATGGCCTGATTCTCGAAACCCAGTTGCGCAAAATGCACCTGGCCCGGAATAACGCCGCGGCATTCACGCTGGACAAGATGCACGCCATGGTCGACCGCGACGAGCGGCAGATCAAAAGCCTGATCCGTCTGATCGAAGACATGCTCGATGTGTCGCGGATCCGCACCGGTAAGCTGTCGATCCGCCCCAGCCGGTTTGACCTTGTACAACTGGTGAACAATCTTCTACAAAACTTTGCCCCGCAGGTCGAGGCCGCCGAGTCGTCGATGACCTTGACGGCCGAGCAGCCGGTGGTGGGCCACTGGGACGAGTTCCGTATCGAACAAGTGATTTCCAACCTGCTGACCAATGCGTTGCGTTATGGCGCCAAGAGCCCGATTGACGTACGCGTGTACAATCAGGACGGGCAAGCGTGGCTCGAGATTCAGGATCGCGGTATCGGGATCGGTGAAGAGGATCAGCAGCGCATTTTTCAGCAGTTCGAACGGGTTTCCGCCAAGGCCGTTGTGGCGGGGTTGGGCCTGGGGCTGTTTATTTCGGAGCAGATTGTCGCCGCCCACGGTGGCTCCATCACTGTCGAGAGCCGGATTGGCGAAGGCGCCTTGTTTCGCGTTTGTCTGCCGCTGCAGGAAAACAGCCCAATAAACGCAACCTCTGAGTGACCGCACGGTCGTATCAGCAGCTATTGACCGAACAAAGGCTTTCCATGAGTGAAGATGCACAAGATGTGGTACTGATCGTCGAGGATGACCCTTCGATCTTGATGGTGCTGTCTGCTTATTTGTCGGGTGAGGGGTACCGGGTGCTGCAAGCCGAAAACGGCGAGCAGGCCTTTGAAATTCTGGCGAGCAAACCGCATCTGGACATGATGATCACCGACTTCCGCTTACCGGGGGGAATCACTGGCGTGCAGATCGCCGAACCCGCCGTGAAGCTGCGACCGGAGCTCAAGGTCATCTTCATCAGCGGTTACCCGCAGGAAATTCGCGAGACCGACAGCCCGATCACCCGCAAAGCGCCGATCCTGGGCAAGCCGTTCGATCTGGATGTGTTGCAACAGATCATGCAGGACATGCTGTCCTGAAGACGGCTGGCCCCCCGTAGGAGCTGCCGCAGGCTGCGGCCGTTCCTGCACAAGAATCCCTCAGATTCTGATCATCTCCCGCACCTTCGCCGTCAATAAATATGAAGAACACCTTTCTTGGCGCTGGAGTCGGCCCCAAGATGATTCATCGAGTCGCGCAATGCCGACGCCTGTGCACATCCCGGACTAGGGAATTGACGGATCCAGATCGTTGGGGTCATAGGTGAACACTGCATTCTCCGAGGAATTGGTAGGCAAGGTTAGCTTGATAATGGGTAATACATCGCCGGATTGATTGCGAAAATGCACTTGATCCTTCCGGGCGTTCGACAGGCCATCGCCCGTGTAGAAGAGCGCCTGGATCGGAAGTCCATTCGGGTTGTCTGTCTGCGCCCACGTTCTCAGAATCAACTCATTCTGTTGAGGGAACCAGGTCGCGCCCAGCAGGTTTCTTGTGCGTAGGGATTGGTAAAACGAGTCGGCGGCCAATTGGTTCATAGAGTCCCTTACATCAAAACTGCACTGGTAAGCCGGCCTGTATGCGCTTGAGGGGGCAGCGTTCCAATGTGCCATCCACTGCTCGGCGGTAGAGATGCCCATCGTCTGGCAGCGTTTGCTTTGTGTCGGGTAATAGGGGTGAGCTCCGCATCCTGGGGTTTCACGCAACTGAGTCCAGCCGTCGATGGGGTAGCTGCACAAGATCTCGATGTGCTCTTTGCCTGGAGGAGTGTTAAATACCGGATAGAAAACAAATCCGTTATTTTGGCCAAATACCAGCTTCTGGAACTTTGCATCTTTACGTAAATAGGAAAAGGACACGCCTCCGCTCTGCTGTGAATGGGGACTTGGATTCCAGAAGAAGTAACCAGGCCCATGCACCGTCGAACGCAAGATGATACCGGAGCACAAAAATGCCGGCGTCGATGGCGAACCGCAATTGATGCGAACATCGTTGTAACGTGCCGTCAGATCTGCTGCGATCTCAGGACCGCTTTGTGCGATGCTTGATGTCGTAGCCGATTGTAGTTGTTGATCGCGAACCTGACAGCCCGCCAAAACAACCATCAACATTAGCGCAGTTATTTTTTTCATTGCTTGTCCACCCCTTGAAGGTTGACCTGCTCAAGGCAGGCGAGCGCAGGCGGCCCTCCAACGGGTATGCTGCGTACTTCAGAAGGGATTTAAACCTCAAGGAATTGCTGTGAATAGCTGTCAGAGTTGACAGGTGACAACCTTTACGCTGGCGTATAGCGTGGTCGATTGATCGACGCGCAATTGCGCTTTTTGAGCGGTCTACCAGCCATTGCGCTCAGGCGCAGCGAAATTTGACGACTGCCTAAAGCCCTTGCTGCAACGCCGGATCGTCGGGGTTTAGCTGCTCCAGCTGTGCCAACAGAATCTGCACGTTCTGCAACTGACCGCTTTCCTTCCAATAGTTGATCAAGAGCACACGCGCCTTGCGATCGGCCGGGTGGCGCTGGACGATTTCCTGCAGCTGGTTCTGCGCCGCTTCCAGCTCTTGCTCGCCATGCAGCGTGGTGGCCAGGTCGTAGCGGTAATCCTTGTTGTCGGGCTCAAGCTCCACGGCTTTGGACAACCCGAGCAGAGCGAACTCACTTTGCCCGTGATGCAGCAACCAAAGCCCCAGGGCATGTTGCAGGTAGGCCGAATCGGGCTGCGCCTTTAATTGCTTGGCCAACAATTGCCTGGCCGCATCGCTTTGGCCCTGTTTATCCAGCACTTCGATCTGCATCACCAGTGCCGGCAGGTTGCCGGGCTCCAGTTGCAACGTGCGTTCCAAGGCCTGCTGCGCATTTTTCAGCTCGGCATTGTGCAAATGCAGGCGCGCCAGTTGATATTGGGTTTCAGCACTTTCCGGCCGATGCTTGAGGACCTGTTCCCAGGCGTCGATGGCTTGCTCCAAGGGGCCGAAATACAATCCCAGCTCATCCGGCGTCAGACCCAATAACGCGTTGACCGCCGCAAACCGGACGTTGGGGTCGCTGTCATCGAGTAAGGGGCCCAGCAACAGACTGCGCTGTCCACCGGGCACCAGCCCGCTGATGCTTTTGATCGCCGCGATGCGCACATCCGCCGAGGGGTGTTGCAGGTCTGCATCGGCCAGTTTCAAAGCTTGCGGGCTTGGGTAGTTGGGCAGTTCGGCATGCAGCCAGACACGACGCTTGGTCGACAGGTCAGGGCGCCCCAATTGCTGATAAAGCACCCGCGCCGCCCCCGGTTGACCTGCACGAGCCTGGGCCAGCGCTTCGCTGTAGCCATGCTTGATCGCCGCCGGCACCACGGGCGTCGTGCTGCGCAGGAAAAACCAGGCGAGGGCGAGGGCAAACAATACGCAAACGCTGATGAGCAAGTAGCGGCGGGACTGAGGCATGCAGGAATCCGGGGTGGCAGGTTTTTGCAAGGTCATCAGCTTCGGTCAGGCCGGGCTGTGAGTCAAACCAGGAGTGAGGTTTTCGCGATTCGAGCCTTGGGGGCGCAGAACTGTTCAATCCTGACACCCCCAAATCCCTGTGGGAGCGGGCTTGCTCGCGAATGCGGTATGCCAGCCACAGAATATCTGTCGGATGTACCGGCCTCTTCGCGAGCAAGCCCGCTCCCACAGGTTCTGTGAAGAATCAAAAAAAAGCCCCGCGACCGAATGAGGCGCGGGGCAAAAGAATTGGTTGGTTGCGGCCAACCAAAGGAGCTCGTTGAAACGTTACTTGCTGGCGACCGTCTCTGGTTGCCAGCCGCCGCCAAGGGCTTTGTAGATCGCGACAATGCCGCGATACAAATCGACTTCGGCCTGGGCCTGGGTGTCTTCGGCTGCGAGGCGCTCACGCTGGGCATCGAGCAACACGAGGAAGTCCACGGTGCCTTCGCGGTAGCGAATGTCGGCCAGATCCGCAGCGGCGCGGCTTGATTCGCTTTGACGAATCAGCGAGATCAGGCGCTGCTGACGTTTGCCGTAATCGCTGAAGGCGTTTTCCGACTCTTCCAGCGCCAGCAGCACTTGCTGCTCGTAGGTCGCCAGGGCGCCTTCGGCTTCGGCATCGGCACCGCGCAAACGGGCCCGCACGCTGCCCAGGTCAAACGCCGCCCAGGTAATGCTTGGGCCCAGTGCCCAGGCGTTGGCCGCCGAGGAACCGATCTGCGATCCGCGCCCGGCGGTGAAACCGAGGAAGCCGCTGAGGCTGACCCGTGGGAACAAATCAGCCTTGGCCACGCCGATGCGAGCGGTGGCGGCCGCCAGTTGGCGTTCGGCGCTACGGATGTCCGGACGCCGTTGCAGCAGCTCGCCCGGATCACCGATTGGCAGGGCCTTGGCGATGGCCGGCAAGTCTTTTGGACTCAGGTCGACGCTCAGCTTGTCCGGACGCTCGCCCAGCAAGGTGGCGATGCGGTTGCGCTGACGCACCTGTTCGGCCTGCAGTTGCGGCACGCTGGCTTCGACAGACGCCAGGCGCGCATCGGCGCGAACCACGTCCAGCTGATCGCCGACACCGGCATCACGCAGGCTTTCGGTGATCTTGCGCGATTCCTGCTGGTTGTTCAGGTTGGCCAGGGCGATCTTTTCTCGCAGTTGTGCACCGCGCAGTTGGCCATAGGCGTCCACCAGTTCGGCAATCATGGTGACTTGCAGTTGGTAAAGATCGGCTTCGGCGGCCTGCTGTTCAGCGTCGCTGGATTCCAGGTTGCGCTGGATGCGACCGAACAAGTCCAGTTCCCAGGCCATGTCCAGGCCCAGGTCATAGCGTTCACTGCTGACCCGGTCGGTGGTCTGGCCGGGAATCTGCCCCTTGGCCAGATCACTGCTGGCGCGGCTGGTGATGGTCGGCATGGCGTCATTGCTGGCGTCATCGCGAATCGCCCGGGCCGCTTTCCAGCGAGCGAAGGCCACGCGCAAATCACGGTTGCCTTGCAAGGATTGGGTCACCAACTGGTTGAGGGTCGGATCGTCGAACTGCTGCCACCAGATGCCTTCGAAACGGGCGCGGTCGAAGTTCTTCTGACCGGCGCTGCCATCGGTGGCGGCCGTGATGTTGGCCGCCTCCGTGGTTGGGGTTTTGTAGTCCGGGCCAACGGCACAGGCACTCAGGGCCAGCACCAGAAGGCTCGGCAGGAAGGCTTTCAGGCTCATTGTTGCGCCTCCAGTTGCTTTTCCAATTTCAGCGCCTTGGCCGCTTTGCGCGCTTCACCGCGCTCCACAAAGTTACGAATCAGTACGTAGAACACTGGCGTCAGCAACAGACCGAAGAAGGTCACCCCGAGCATCCCGGAGAACACCGCCACACCCATGGCATGACGCATTTCAGCACCGGCACCGCTGGAGAAAACCAAAGGCACCACACCCATGATGAACGCGAAGGATGTCATCAGGATCGGCCGCAGACGCAGACGGCAAGCTTCCAGCACCGCTGCCAGCGGGCCAAGGCCTTCTTCCTGTTTATCCTTGGCAAACTCGACGATCAGAATCGCGTTCTTACAGGCCAGTCCCACCAGTACGATCAAACCGATCTGGGTGAAGATATTGTTGTCACCGCCCGAGGCAATCACACCGGTAATGGCCGACAGCAGGGTCATCGGTACGATCAGGATCACCGCCAGTGGCAGGCTCCAGCTTTCGTATTGAGCCGCGAGCACCAGGAACGCCAGCAGTACGCAGAGCGGGAACACGAACAGCGCTGTGTTGCCGGACAGAATCTGCTGGTAGGTCAGGTCGGTCCACTCGTAGGTCATGCCGTTGGGCAATTCGTCCTTGAGCAGTTTCTCGATGGCTTTCTCGGCCTGGCCGGAGCTGTAGCCGGGGGCTGCCGCACCGTTGATTTCAGCGGTGATGAAGCCGTTGTAGTGCATCACGCGGTCCGGCCCCGAGGTGTCGCTGACCTTGATGAAGGTCGCCAGCGGAATCATCTCGCCGCGGTTGTTACGCACTTTCAGCTGACCGATCTGGTCCGATTCGAGGCGGAACTGCTGCTCAGCCTGAACGTTGACCTGATAGGTGCGACCGAAGCGGTTGAAGTCGTTGGCATACAGCGAGCCCAGATAGATCTGCAGGGTGTCGAAGATGTCGCTGACGGCAACGCCGTGGGTCTTGGCTTTTTCCCGGTCGATGGCGGCATCGACCTGCGGCACGTTCACGGTGTAGCTGGTGAACAGGCCGGCCAGTTCCGGCACGCTGTGGCTTTTGGTGATGATGTTCATGGTTTCTTTGTACAGCTCGTCATAGCCCAGGTTGCCCCGGTCTTCGATCTGCAGGCGGAAACCGCCAATGGTGCCCAGGCCTTGTACCGGCGGCGGCGGGAAGATCGCCATGTAGGCTTCCTGAATCCCGGCGTACTGGCCGTTCAATGCACCGGCAATCGCACCGGCGGACATGCTCGGATCCTTGCGCTCGTCGAACGGTTTAAGGGTGACGAACACGATGCCGGAGTTAGGGCTGTTGGTGAACCCGTTGATCGACAGACCCGGGAAGGCCACCGCGCTTTCCACGCCAGGCTGTTTCAGGGCCAGGTCGGACATGCGCTTGATCACGTCTTCGGTACGGTCCAGGCTCGCGGCATCCGGCAGTTGCGCGAAGGCCACCAGGTATTGTTTGTCCTGGCCGGGTACGAAACCGGTCGGGGTATTGGAGAAACCGAAGAACGTCAACACCATCAGGCCGGCGTACAGCAGCAGGGCGATACCGCTGCTGCGGATAACCCTGCCTACAGTGCCGACATAACCTTGGCTGGCCTTGTCAAAGAAGCGGTTGAACGGACGGAACAACCAGCCACCGAAGATATTGTCCAGAACCTTGGAGAAACGGTCCTTCGGCGCGTCATGACTTTTGAGCAACACGGCGGCCAGCGCCGGCGACAAGGTCAGTGAGTTGAAGGCCGAGATCACGGTCGAAATCGCAATCGTCAGGGCGAACTGTTTATAGAACTGCCCGGTCAAGCCGGAGATGAACGCAGCCGGGATAAACACCGCGCACAGCACCAGCGCCGTCGCGATGATCGGGCCGGTCACTTCACGCATCGCACGCTTGGTGGCTTCTACAGGGGTTAATCCGAGCCCGATGTTTCGCTCGACGTTCTCCACCACCACAATCGCATCGTCGACCACGATACCGATGGCCAGTACCAGTCCGAACAGCGACAGGGCGTTCAACGAGAAGCCGAACAGGTGCATCACGGCAAACGTACCGATCAGCGAAACCGGCACCGCCACCAACGGGATGATCGAGGCACGCCAGGTTTGCAGGAACAGGATCACCACGAGTACAACGAGGATCAGCGCTTCGAAGAGGGTGTGAACCACCGCCTCGATGGAACCGCGCACGAAGATCGTCGGGTCATAGACGATGCTGAAGTCCATGCCTTCCGGGAAGTTCTTCTTCAGCTCGGCCATTTTCTCCCGAACATCGTTGGAGATCTGGATCGCGTTGGAACCAGGGCGCTGGAAGATCGGGATCGCCACCGCCGGCTGGTTGTCGAGCAAGGAGCGCAGGGCGTACTGGCTGGAGCCGAGTTCGACGCGAGCAATGTCTTTAAGGCGAGTGATTTCACCATTTTCGCCGGAGCGAATGATGATGTTCTCGAACTCTTCCTCGGAAACCAGACGGCCTTGCGTGTTGACCGACAGCTGGAACGCCGTGGCATTCGGTGCAGGCGGAGCGCCCAGGGCACCGGCCGCCACTTGACGGTTCTGTTCACGAATCGCGGTGACCACATCGGTCGCGGTCAGGTTGCGCGAAGCAGTCTTGTTCGGATCGAGCCACACCCGCAGCGAGTAATCGCCCATCCCGAACAGCTGCACATCACCGACACCGCCCAGACGCGCCAGCTCATCCTTGATGTTGAGCAAGGCGTAGTTGGACAGGTAGAGCATGTCGTAGCGTTTGTCCGGCGAGGTCAAGTGCACAACCATGGTCAGGTCGGGCGAAGCTTTGTCGACGGTGATACCGATACGCGTCACTTCCTCGGGAAGCTTGGGCTCGGTCCGGGTCACGCGGTTCTGAACCTGCACCTGCGCGTTGTCCAGGTCGGTGCCCAGGGCGAAGGTGATGGTCAGGGTGATCTTGCCGTCAGCGGTGGACTGTGAGGACATGTACAGCATGTTCTCGACGCCGGTGATGGCTTGCTCCAAAGGAGCGGCCACGGTTTCACCGATGACTTTAGGGTTGGCGCCCGGGAAGTTGGCACGGACCACAACGGTCGGCGGCACGACTTCGGGGTATTCGCTGATCGGCAGCTGGAACAGCGAGATGGCGCCGGCGATCAGGATCAGCAGCGACAGTACCGCTGCGAAGATCGGCCGTGAAATGAAGAATTGGGAAAAATTCATCGGAGTAATGGTCCCTTAACCGCGTGGAGTGGCAGCAGCCACTTTCACAACCGCACCCGGCGCGACCTTGGCAGGTGCGACTTGGGGCAGGTTGCTGGCTTCCAGCGCTTGTCGTTGTTGAGCCAGCGCCGCGAGGGTTTCCTGGCTGGCCATCGGAATCACTTCAGGGGTGACCGGTGAACCAGGGCGAACCCGTTGCAAGCCCTTGACGATGATGGTGTCGTCTTTGTTCAGGCCGCTGCGCACGATGCGCAGACCTTCGATCTTCGGACCCAGTTCGACGGGGCGGTAAGCCGTTTTGTTGTCGGCATCCATCACCAGCACGAACTTTTTACCCAGGTCGGTACCGACCGCTTCGTCGTTGATCAACACCGCGGAGTAAGTGCCGCTGCCCACCAGTTTCAGGCGTGCATAAAGCCCTGGGGTGTAGGTGCCGTCGCTGTTGTCGAACACCGCGCGACCGCGGATGGTGCCGGTCTTCGGGTTGACCTGGTTGTCGACGAAGTTCATCTGGCCCTGGTGCGGGTTGCCGTCTTCATTGGACAGGCCGAGGTAAACCGGCGTGGTTGCGCCGCGTTGGCCCTGGCGGGCGAGCTGGGTATATTTAAGGAAGACACGCTCGTCGGCGTCGAAGTAGGCGTAAACCTTGTCGGTGGACACCACGCTGGTCAGCGCGGTGGTATCGGCGGTCACCAGGTTGCCGGCGGTGATTTCCGCACGGCTGACACGGCCGCTGATAGGCGCAGTGACGCGGGTGAAGCTCAGGTTCAGTTTGGCCAGGTCCAGTTGCGCCTGGAGCGCGCCGACGGCGGCGCGGGCTTCTTGAGCCGCGCTGGTACGCGAGTCGGCGAGTTCGGCGGAAATCGCGTTGCTGGTGCGCAGGCGTTCGCCGCGCTGGGATTCGTTTTCACTGCGGGTGGCGGTGGCGCGAGCTTGGGCAACCAGGGCTTCGAGGCGGCGGACCTCAGCCTGGAATGGACGCGGATCGATCTGGAACAGCAGGTCGCCTTTCTTGACCAACGCGCCTTCGGTGAAGGCCACATCATCGATCTGGCCGGAAACCCGTGGACGAATCTCTACCGTTTCCGGCGCTTCAAGGCGCCCGGTGAATTCGTCCCACTCGTTGACCGGTTGCTCCAGCACCTTGGCCACGCTGACTTTGGCCGCGGGCATCGTGGCGGCAGCGTCCGGGGTCTTGCCGCAGGCGCTCATCACCAGCACGGCCAACAAGGCCAAGGGGAAGCGCAAATGTTTGAGTGACTGTTCCATGGATGCATCCGCCAATGTATTGAGATGGACGGATGATGCTTGGCGGGGTTGTATGGCACGAATCGAATGAACCGAAGGTAACTATCATTCGGAATGATATAAGTTCATTGCTAGCCCTCTAGCATGCACCTCCCATTAGGGGCCTTTCAAATGAATTGATGACAATTGTGTGTTGCGGGGAATGCAAAGGTTGGCTTGAAACCGAGTCTTGGCGGGCGGGTTCGGCCAACTCTGCCTGTGCTCTCTGAATTCAGCTACGGAATCTGAGCGTTGTTGAGGGGGCTTCGCCGTAGCGTCTTTTGTACTCCTGAGCAAATCGCCCCAGATGGGCAAAACCCCATTTGAAGGCGATATCTGTGACCGAACCTTCTTGTTGCTGGCGGCAAAGTTCAAGGTGCACTTGTTCCAGCCGTAAATTGCGCAAGTAGGCCATGGGCGTGGTATCGCAAAAGTCGCGGAAGCCGGCGAACAGCGTGCGAACGCTCACACCGGCATGTTCGGCCAATTGCTCGATGCTCAGCGGTTGGTCGGCGTGAGCGCGCATGAACTCTTCGGTTCTTTTGACGAAGTGGGGTAAAGGCGCTCTGGGTCTGCTGGCACAGTCCAGGCGTTCTCGAAGATTGTTCGGTTGGCCGTAAACCAGAGCATTGATCAGCATTGACTCGAACTGCTTGAGTACCAGCGAATGGTGCAGTGGATGGTCATCCAGCTTGATTGCGTCCGCCAGAATGCTGATTAGCTGGAGAAAGTAGTGACCTCCAGGTGTGGTCAGGTCGAGTTCTGGATCGAATTCCAACGGTCTGTCCAAATTGTGTCCCAGATGCTGGACGCAATGGTATTCGACTTCACTGCGCTCAATCCTCAAGGCCAATTGTGGCGCGTTAGCCTCCCAGCTCATCGACAACGGCAGATTAGGGGAGATCAGCGAGGCCCGTTCCGGCGTGGAAATGAAGTCATGTCCTGCGCATTGAATGCGTGCTTGTCCCTTGATGGGCACCTGGATCAGGAAAAAATCCTCGAGGCGACCTGGATCGATAAAGACGTTGACGCCGTATTCCAATCGGTTCAAGGACAGTCGTCCACGGTTGATGTGGTGCATCCGTGCGCTGACCCGTTCGGTGCTGTCGATGCAGCGCAATTCGTGGTTTTTGAAGACGCCGCTGACGCCCTCGCGGATGCCGTCCAGATCATTGAGCAGGAACAACTGGTTTTCCGGGGTGAACAGCGACGCACTGTCGAAAAGGCTGGCGCAGCGCTGTGCGATGAGATTCTGACTCATGGTCACCTCAGTTGCATGCACGATTCAAGGCATGTCGCACGGTGGTGTTACCCAGGTTTTGCAGGATCTGGATGATCGCTGCGTTATCCGGATAACCCGTGTGCATGTCCGTTTCTTTTTGTGCCCTTATTGGGCTTTCTGCCTAAGCCAGCAATTGGTGTGCCAAGCGACGACAGTGGCATTCTGACGCAGCGTGCCGTAGTCGGTATTTCTTAGAATCCTCCCGCAAATCCTGGGCGTCCAACTTTTTTTGGAGGGGTGAGGCATAGGTGAATGCGGCAAAGGCACCGACACATTTTCGCAGCTCGCGGACAACGACAGCATCAGATGGATAGTGCTGGCAAGGGCAGGGTCGCACCATGACTTCAACGCTTGTTGATTCGTTGAAGCCGCCAGACGGCGAGGTTGAACGCCATGAACATTACCCATACACCGCCTGTTCCAAGCGCTCATCAATGGCGCAACTGGGACGACCTGGAAAACGCCGACGTTCAGCCTGGCAGCCATCTCATCACGTCAAGACGTCGTTACTACCACCATGGGATTTATCTGGGCGGGCGTCGAGTCGTGCACTACGCAGGCTTTCATAAAGGTTTTCAGGTCGGTCCGGTCGAAGTGTTGGCATTGGACTGTTTTGCTGGCGGGCAACCAGTGTGGGTCGACGATGCCCCGATGTCTCAGTTCGACGGTGAGGAAGTGATCCGCCGGGCACTCTCGCGCCTGGGGGAAAATCACTACCGGTTGCTGACTAATAATTGCGAGCACTTCTGTAACTGGTGCCTGTACGGCAAAAGCAGTAGCGAACAGGTTCGAGGCTTCATGACCCATCCATTGGCACTGCTGCGGCTGGTGCTGCAAAGCCTGCCGGATAACTTCCTGCAGGCCTCGGACAAGCGTTGCACTCAGCGGATAGTCGGTGCAGCAGAAGGTGCCCAATATCACATCCAACGTTCCTGAGCCCTTGGAGATTCGAGATGAAAGGCCAATATATCAGCGTGCCGGTTCCGTCCGGCGGTCAGTTCCAGGCGTACCTTGCGACCTCTATCGATGGTCGCGGTCCGGGTGTGGTGCTTTGTCAGGAAATCTTCGGCGTTAACCAGGCTATGCGTGAAGTTGCCGACCTGTTGGCCGAGGAAGGTTATACGGTGCTGGTTCCGGACCTGTACTGGCGCCAAGAGCCTGGTGTCGATTTAGGTTACACCGAAGCGGAGTTCGGTCGTGCCTATGCGCTCTACCAGGGCTTCGACGAGGCGCTGGGCATTGATGATATCCGTGCCAGTCTGAAGGCATTGGAGTCATTGCCTCAATGTAAGCCGGGGGACCTGGGTGTTGTCGGCTATTGCCTGGGTGGCAAGCTGGCTTACCTGGCGGCCTGTCGGTTGCCTGAGGTGGCCTGTGCCGTTGGCTACTACGGCGTAGGAATTGAAACCGCGCTCTTGGAAATTGAAGGACTTCAAGGGCGTCTGGTGCTCCATATGGCCGAACAGGATCAGTTCTGTCCAGCAGAGGCCCGCTCCGCGATCAAGGAGGCCCTTGGCGATAAAAAGGGTGTTGAACTCTACGTTTATCCGGGCGTTGATCACGCGTTTGCTCGCCCCAGCGGTCATCACTACCACAAGCCATCAGCGCTTCTGGCCCACGAGCGGACTGTTGCTGCACTGCGCAGGGAGCTAGGGCCAGACTACAACCTCTCTGACCTGTGGGATGAGCATGTACGTCACGAGTTCGATACCCGGGACGTACCTGCCACCATGGCGACCATGGTGGCTGAACCTTACGTCAACCACATCCCGACCATGACCGGTGGCGTGGGTGCTAAAGAGTTGAGCCGCTTCTACCAGCATCACTTCGTCCACGGCAACCCCAAGGATATGGCGTTGACGCCACTGTCTCGCACGGTCGGTGCGTCTCAGATCGTCGATGAATTCATCATGAGCTTTACCCATGACGCCGAGATCGACTGGATGCTTCCCGGGGTGGCACCCACTGGGCGTTACGTCGAGATCCCGATGCTTGGCGTAGTCAAGTTCCGCGGTCCGAAGCTCTATCACGAACACATCTACTGGGATCAGGCCAGCGTGCTGGTTCAGATCGGCCTGCTTGACCCGACCGGACTACCCGTGGCGGGTGTGGTGACTGCGCAAAAGTTGCTTGATGAGTCACTGCCCTCCAATACGCTGATGCCGAGTTGGGCTTCCAGCGCTGACAAGCCGGTGTAAGGGGAAAGACATGTCTCAACTAGAGAATAAGGTCGCCGTGATCAGCGGTGGCGCAACCCTGATTGGTTCCGCCGTCGCTCGGGCGCTGATGGATGCAGGTGCTGTCGTTGCACTGTTCGATATCGATCGTGAAGCAGGTCTCAGGGCGGCGTCCGAGCTCGGTGAGCGAGCCGCATTTTTTCATCTCGATGTAACGGATGACGAACTCATTGCCCATGTAGTCGAAGACGTTCGGGCACGTTTTGGTGGGGTCGACCTGTTGATTAATCTGGCCTGCACCTACAGCGACCAGGGCTTTGCTTCCAGCCGCCAGGATTGGCTACAGGCACTTGATGTGAACCTGGTTTCAGCCGTGGCATTAACTCAAGCGGTGCATCAGGACCTTAAAGCCCGACGTGGTGCGATTGTCAATTTCACGTCCATCTCGGCCAAGTGTGCCCAGACCGGGCGCTGGCTTTATCCAGTCTCGAAGGCCGCCATGGTGCAGCTGACTCGCTGCATGGCGATGGACCTGGCCGCCGACGGTATCCGCGTTAATTCGGTGTCGCCTGGCTGGACCTGGTCGCGGGTGATCGACCAAGCCAGTGGTGGTAACCGCGAAAAGGCTGATGCGGTCGCCGCGTCCTATCACCTGTTGGGTCGGCTGGGAGAACCCGGCGAAGTGGCCAATGTGGTGGCGTTTCTATGTTCGCCAGCCGCCAGCTTTGTGACGGGTGCGGATTATGCCGTCGATGGAGGCTACTCGGTCATGGGACCGGAACAGAACCTGCCGGCGATACCAAGGCTTGCTGAGTAACACCGAACACTAACAAGAAACCCTGTTCGGCGACTGCCGAATGCTGCACCTGTAACCGTCGATAACCAGGAGAATAACAATGCGTCGAATCGCCATCGTCGGAGCCGGTCAAGCCGGCCTGCAACTCGCTCTAGGCCTGCTCGCCAAGGGCTACCATGTGACCCTGGCCACTAATCGTAATGGCGAGGACATTCGCAACGGTAAAGTGATGTCCAGTCAGTGCATGTTCAACGCCGCCCTGCAAAGTGAGCGTGATTTGGGCCTCAACTTTTGGGAAGACCAGTGCCCGGCCGTAGAAGGTATTGGCCTGGCAGTGCCTGACCCAGAGAAGCCAAACGAGCCACTGTTCAGCTGGAGTACCCGGCTGGAACGCTACGCCCAATCAGTCGATCAGCGCCTGAAAATGCCAGTCTGGATGGACGAGGTCGTGAAGCGTGGCGGCGAGGTCATTATTCAGGATGTCGGTGTGGCCGAGTTGGAGCTGCTGTCGACTAGCCATGACCTGGTACTGCTGGCGGCGGGTAAGGGCGAAATCGTCAATCTGTTTGAAAAAGATGCCGAGCGGACTCAGTTTCAGCAACCGCAAAGAGCGCTGTCATTGACCTATGTGAAGGGCATGACACCGATGTCGCCGTTTTCCCGGGTCAGCTTCAACTTGATTCCCGGTGTAGGCGAGTACTTTGTGTTTCCTTGCCTGACGACCACCGGACCTTGCGAAATCATGGTTTTCGAAGGGATTCCGGGCGGGCCGATGGATTGCTGGCAGGGGATTACGTCTGCAGAGCAACATCTTGAGAAAAGCCTGGAGCTGATCAATCGCTACGTCCCTTGGGAAGCGGAACGCTGCCGCTCCGTGGAAATGACCGATGACAAGGGCTTCTTGTCCGGCAGATTCACGCCGATGGTGCGTAAACCGGTATTGACGCTGCCGTCTGGCCGCAAGGTCTTTGGCATGGCCGATGCTCTGGTAGTTAACGACCCGATTACCGGCCAGGGTTCGAACAATGCCGCCAAGTGCAGCAAGGTTTACCTGGATGCGATTGTCGCTCGTGGTGCGCAAGATTTTGGCCCGGACTGGATGCACGACACTTTCGAGCAGTACTGGAGCTATGCCCAGCATGTGGTCAAGTGGACCAACACCATGCTGACTCCACCGCCTCAGCACCTGCTGGAACTGCTGGGCGCCGCCAGCCAGTCAAAACCCCTGGCATCGGCCATCGCCAACGGCTTCGATGATCCGCGCAATTTTGCACCTTGGTGGTTCGACGCCCAGTCTTGCCAAGCCTTTATTCAGGAAAAGACTCGTCAGGCCGCTTGAGCCGCCATCGAGCCAGGAGTTCATCATGAATGCATTTAGTCCAGAATCTATCCAACACGAACTGGTCAACGCACAAGACTGCGACCCGCGCGAACTGCGTAATCTGCTCGGGAAGTTTGCGACCGGTGTGACCGTTATTACCACGCGCACCCCTGACGGGCGCAATGTTGGCATGACCGCCAACTCCTTTTCATCGGTATCGCTGGATCCGCCACTGGTGCTTTGGAGTATTTCTCGCAACGCTCCGAGCCTGGCGGACTACCTGTCGTGTGGCCATTTTGCAATCAATATCCTGGGTGCTGATCAGCACGATCTTTCGGGACGTTTTGCGCGGCCTGCGCCAGACAAATTCTCGGGCGTGGCGTTCAAGGCCGGGGAGGCCGGAGTACCGCTTCTTGATGGCGTGATCGCGACCTTGGTCTGCCGCAACGTTACGCAGTATGAGGGGGGTGATCATCTGATTTTTCTTGGGCAGATCGAGCACTACCGCCACGGCACAGGCGAGCCGCTGGTGTTTCATTGTGGACAGTATCGAGTGGCGTCGGAGCATCCAGGATTGAGTCGATAATTTAAGAACCCCGAACTTCGCCGCTACTTCAGAGTGGCGAAGTATTTGTTACCGCTTGAAAACATAAAGTTGCGGTGTGATCGCAAGTATTCGCTGTATTTCCTGAAGGTGTTGAGTCTGACTGTTGCTTGTGCAATGAGGATTCTGCGTTTGTACGTTAACGGATGGCCTTGCCTGCAGATTGCAACTTTCGACTGCTCTACCTTTAGCCTGGCTGTAAGTGGAGAGCGTGATGAAAATAAAAATCAAACTGCTGTCGGTGTGCATTCTGGGATCTGGCTTTTCGGGATTTGAAACGGTACAGGCGTATGACCTGCCCGTGGTCAATTTAGGTTTCACCAGTTTTCTCGATGGCGGCCCACCCGCTGGATCAGGTTGGTACTTCCAGGAGTACTTCCAGAGCTACAGCGCCGATCGGCTGCGCGATAAAGACGGCAAGGCGCTGGGGCTACCCAAGCAACAGCTGGATTATCAAGTGGCCGTCACTCAACTGACGTACTTGTCCGACATTCGCGTAGGCAATGCCGCACTGGGTATGAATGCCTTGCTGCCCTTTGTGACGCGGATGGACGTCGATGACGGGCTGAACAATGCAGCGATAAAAGCTCAAAGTGGCTTTGGTGATTTGCTGTTGGGACCGATGATTCAATTTGATCCGATTATGGGGCCCGATGGCCCGCGCTTCGTTCATCGCATTGAATTGCAGGTCAATTTGCCCACCGGCAAATACGATAGCAAACACGATGTTAATCCCGGGGCTAATGCCTGGTCGTTTAATCCGTATTGGGCGGGCACCTATTGGTTCACGCCAAAATGGACGGCGTCGGTGCGAGCGCACTATCTCTACAACGGCAAAAACAACGACCCGGGGCCAGGCTTTGGCGATGCCGGCGACATCCAGGCCGGACAGGCTCTGCACGCCAACTTTGCAACCGAGTATGCCGTCACGCCACAGCTGCGCCTGGGCATCAACGGTTATTGGTTAAAGCAGATCACCGATACCAAAGTGGACGGTCATGAAGTATCTGGACGTCGAGAGAAGGTCTGGTCCATCGGACCGGGTGCAATGTACAGTTTCTCGAAGGATGACCATGTATTTTTGAATGCGTACTTTGAGCAAGACGTAGAAAACCGTGCTGACGGCAGTCGTGTGCAAATGCGTTACATCCATCACTTTTAAGACCGCGAAACTCCTGCTCCTTTGGCGTTCGATGCCTTTGGTCTTTTGCCTGCCCCACGCGGCAGGCATTTTTTTTTCTGCTTCCGGGACTTTTCGATCATGCCCGCATCGCCCTTATCATCCGATACCGCCGTTCTGATCTGCCGCACTGATTTGCGAGGACGCATCAGCCATTGCAGCGAAGCATTTGTCGCGCTCAGCGGCTATTCAAGCCAAGAACTGACTGGTCAACCTGGTAACGTGCTTCGGCATCCGGAAATGCCGGCACAGATTTTCAGTAACCTGTGGCAAACGTTAAAGCTTGGCCGGCCCTGGATGGGCCTGATCAGGAACCGTCGTCGAGACGGTTCAGCCTATTGGTTGAGTGCATACATCAAACCGGTGTTCGGCCTCGATGGCATAGAGGCCTATGGTGCGGTTTATAGCGTACCTTCCGAGCAACAACGTGAGCGAGCGCAAAAGCTCTATGCTCGCTTGAATAGCCAGGATCCGGTCGTGCGATGGAATATCGGGCGTTTGCCTGGCTGCGCACTGCCGGCGGTACTCTTAGGTTTTGTCCTGTCCGCCGGGCTTTGGCAACTGGACGCTTTTGTCGCTCAGAGCGCGTTGATCGTAGTGGGGCTGGGGGCCATGGCGGCTTTTCAGGAGTATCGACAAACTCGAGCTCTCCAGCGTGTTTTCTCTGCACATCCGAAAGCATTCACTGAACCGTTAATGGCGCAAATGTACAGTCGCGAGCAGGGTGCCGCAGCTCAGGTGGATATGGCCTTGGTCGCGCAAGAGGCTCGTCTGCAAAGTGCTCTGTCGCGGATTGGCAGCACCGGCCTGGTGGTACAGCAGCGGGTGCTGGAGCTCGGGCAACTGATCCAGGCCGAAACCCTGCGCCTTGAACGTCAGCGCGATGAAACCGATCTGTCGGTGACGGCGCTCACCGAGTTGGCAGCGACGATTCAAGAAGTCACCGGCAATGTGCAGGCCACCCATCTGGCGACCACCCGGGCCGTCGATCTGGCCAACCATGGGGAGCAACTATCCGGTCAAAGCCTGAAAGCAATGCAATTGCTCAATACATCCGTGGGCGACACCGCCATGGCCGTTCAACAATTGGCCAGTTCTACGGAAGCGATCAGTCATATCACCAACATCATCAGTTCGATTGCCGGGCAAACCAATCTGCTGGCACTGAATGCGGCAATAGAGGCGGCGAGGGCGGGGGAAGCGGGCAGGGGCTTCAGTGTAGTGGCCGATGAGGTGCGGCAATTAGCGACGCGAACCCAGGAAGCGACACAACAAATTCAACCGCTCTTACTGCAATTGCGCGATGCCACCGAGCTGACGGTGCAACTGACTGATGCCGGGCGTGAGTTTGCCTCAAACAGCACCCTTGAAGTCACTTCGGTGCAGGACAACCTGGCGGGTGTGAACTCATCCCTCGCACAAATTTCCGGCATGGGCATGCAGATCGCTTCTGCCATGGAGCAACAGTCCCAAGTGGTGGAAAGTTTGTCGCAACAGGTATTGCAGGTGGCTGAGCTGTCGACGGGTAGTGTCGACAAGGCGCTGGACGGGAAACGCATCAGTGAGGACTTGCAACGTCAGGCCGAAGCATTGTGTCATCTGGCTGAACGCTTTGATCGATGATTTGCCAGGTTCAATTGAAGACAAGATAAAAGGGGAAATAGCCGCGAGGCTATTTCCCCTTTTTAGTCATCACTGCTTGGTGTTGCTCTCGATGAATTTTTCGTAGTACATCTGAAAATGTTCAATCTGCTGGGCATCAAACCAGGTTTTGATGGACTCCACCATCGGTGGCGGACCGCACAAGTAGATATCGAACGGATTAGCCTCCAATTGCTGGCGGTCGAAGTGTTCTGGAATCCACCCGCTTTTGCCTGCCCATGCCGCGGACGGTTTCGAGACGACGAGGTGGTAGTCGAAGTCCGCGATGCGTTCACGGTAACCGGCCAGCCGCGAGAGTTCACACAAATCGTTGTCTTGCGTAACGCCATAAAACAACTGGATCGGCTGGCCGCAACCTCCTTTTTCCGCAATGTTATCCAGCATCCCGAGGAAAGCCGACAGGCCGGTGCCGCCTGCCACCAGTACCAGTGGTTTGGTCACTTGGCGTAGATAAAAGCTACCCAAAGGTGCCTCGAACTCAATGAGTTGACCGGGCTGGCAATGCTCACGGATGAAGTTACTCATCACTCCATCAGGCAGCAGCCGGATGAGAAACTGAAGCTGGTTAGTGGGGTTCGGGCGGTTGGCGAACGAATAAGAGCGCCACTCACAGGTTCCAGGAACATGCACACGTGCGTACTGTCCCGGAAGAAAATCCAGTTGCTGTTTGTTGGAACACGCATCGATATGAAGGATCGCAGTGGTGGCTGACACTTGATCTACTCCGGTAACAACTGCCTGTAGCAGCTGGGTTCCGCCGCCGTTACACAGCGTCGAATCGAAGTCGAAATAAAACGAGGCGTCCGATTGCACGCGGGTCTGGCAAGAGAGCATTTTGCGTTGGGCCAGATCGTGTTCGGACAATGCCTCTTCATCGACGTAGTCTTGAGTGAATTGACCTGATTCGCAGCGGCCCTGGCAGGTGCCACAGACACCTTCGCGACAATCCAGCGGAATGTTCACACCATTACGCAACGCGGCGTCGAGCAGCAATTCGTTTGGTTTGACCTCAAAGAATGAGGTCTTGCCGTCCGCGAAGCTGAAAGCGACTTTATGGTTCATGACAAGGTGCCCCACAGCTCACAGGTGATAGAAATCAAGCACGGAATTGATCGTGTCATTGAGCAACACGATGTGCTTGCGAGTGATCTTCCAGCTGTCTGCGACCGCTTTAAGGTGGTAGGTCACATGGCCGTAGAACTGCTCGGACAATCCTTGACGCGTATAAAGCGTGACCCAGCCGGCCTTGACTTCAAGCAAGCCTTCATCGAGCTCCTTGATTCGCACGTTGCTGATTTGATGCAGGGTGCGCGGCATCGGGTTTGAAGCCGCTGACTTACCGGTGCGCAGGCGAAATACCCGGTCTTCAAGGCCAGACCGGTTCGAGTAGTAAATCAGCGACATGCTGCGCTTGGGATCGGTGGTGTACACATGCTCCGACTCCCATTGCGGCAGATGGAATTCACTCTGCTCATCAAAGAGGGCGATGTAGGCGTCCCAGTCCTGCTGATCGCATAGCTCGGATTTACGGTAAAGGAACTGCTCGACGGAATGTTGTAGTGCGCTCATTTCACACCTCCTTCAACTTCAGGGCTTTTTGTTCCAGGCCTTGCAGAAGGAAGCGCTGCCAGGAACCGTGCTGATTAATGTAGAGCCCCTCATGGGTGAACTCGGTGCCGGTCAATACCGGGTTGATGCCCAGAACCTCGCTGTTGGGTGTGGGGCCTTCAACCCATTTTTCACTGCCGCGGGATACTTCGTTCCAACGCTCAAGGCGTGCCTGGAATCCACGTTGGGCTTCACGAAACTCCACCAGGTCGTCTGGGGTTCCCATTCCTGAAACGTTGAAGAAGTCCTCGAACTGGCGAATCCGGTTTTCCCGGTCCGCGTCGGACTCACCTTTCACGCCGATGCATTGGCTGGTGATCTCTGTCTTGTTCCAGGCCACCGGGCGCACAATGCGCAGTTGTGAGCTGATTTGATCCATGAAGAACAGGCTTGGGTAAATGTTGAGGTTGCGCAGACGGTGCATCATCCACTCGGCTTGCTGCTGGCCATACTCTTCCACCAGACGCGGCATGACGGTGGCATAACCGGCGCGTACAGTCGGGTTGGGCATATCGCTGAACAAGAGGCTGTGACCATTCTTGAACGAGAACCAGCCGTCGTCGGTTTCGGCATCGCCGGCGCCCAGTTTGCTGTAGTCCAGTGTGTCGGAGCCGCCGCCATTAGCGGCATTGACTTGCTGGCGATGCTGTACCGTGGAGACGTAGTTGTAGTGCACCGTGCTGACGTGATAACCGTCCAGACCGTTTTCGTGCTGCAGTTTCCAGTTGCCGTCGTAGCTATAGGTCGACTTGCCCGGCAGTATCTCCAGTTCGCCAGTGGGGGACTGCGCGACCATCATGTCGAAGAACACTTTGGCATCACCGAGGTAGTCTTCCAGCGAGTCGCTGCCGTTGACGTCCAGACTAATGAAGACGAAGTCCTTGTAGCTTTCGATCCGGGCTTTCTTCAGGCCGCGGGTTGCCTTGTCAAAGCCTTCCGGATACTCCCCTGGTGCCTTGACCTTGACCAGGCGGCCGTCACTTTTGTAACACCAGGCATGGAACGGACAGGTGAAGGTTGACTGGTTACCTTTGCTGACGCGAGTTAGCGTTGCGCCCCGGTGCTGGCAAGCGTTGATTAGCGCGTGGAGCTGATTGTTCCCATCCCGGGTGATGATCATCGGCTGACGACCTGCGCGCATCGTCAGGAAGTCATTGGGATTCGCGATTTCACTTTCGTGGCAAGCGTAGATCCAGTTCTTTTCGAAGATCAGCTCCATCTCCAGGTCGAACAGTTCCGGCTCTGTGAACATGTCACGGGCGATACGGTATATACCTTCCGCCGGCCGGAAATCCAGACAACCCTGAATGTAGTCTTGCCACTGCGCAATGCTTCTAGTGCTGTTCATCAGGTACACCCTTTTTGTAGTTTTAGGCTCAGCCCGATTGAAAGCCTTTCTGTGCAGTGCGGCTATCCGGATTCGAGGCGATATCTGTCCGTTTCTTGGGGGCGAGGATCGATTTGGGTGAGCGCTGCTCAAGCAAGCTTCTTTTCGCGTTTTTTTGATTGTTTTTGCACTATGTGGATAGCGGACTGGTGGGGGCAAAAAGTATGGTTACAACTAATCTGTAACCCTTGTGGTGCTGTGATGAATCTGCAAACTCATGCTCGGGCTGATGCTGAATTTCAAGATATCCATGCGGTACGTCATGACCTGCAGAGTGCGCAGGCCTGGATGGCGAACATTTGTGGCCCCCACGAATTAAAGACCTCTTCTCCTCAACGTCTTCATTTTCAGCATGATGGAAACGTCCTGAAGTCGATGTCTACGGTGATTGGCTATATCGAATACGGTACAGATGTCACTATCGATATTGATGCGTCGGAACTCAACAGCTACAGCATCAGTCTTCCGGTCAGTGGGCAGCAGGAGTTGCGAAAACCAAATGGATTGTTGATGTCCGATAGCAGTAATGGGCTCATTGTTTCGCCCTATGATCAGCAAGAACTTGCCATTGCAGGTAACTGTCGGAAAATTCAGGTTGCGATCAAGTGCGTAGCAATGCGTCAAGTGTTGGAGGAGTTGCTACAGCGACCCGCGCCACAACCGATTGTCTTCGAAACAGGGATAAGTACAGATCAAGGAACTCCCGCGGCATGGTGGCGGCTGGTTAAATTTCTGCTGATGGAACTGGATCAGACGCGAGACCTTTTTGGCCATGTGTCTATTGTCCGTGACATTGAACGGACGTTGATAAAAGGTTTAATCCTGGCGCAGCCAAATAATTACTCAAGTGAACTGGAGGGGATCTCGCAAACACGTTGCCCTGCGTATTTGCTGAAGGCCAAGCAGTTCATGCACGAAAATGCTGGCAGCGAACTGCATCTGGACGATGTCAGTCGGGCGGCTGGCGTATCCCGTTTCAAACTGTCTGAGGACTTCAAGAAGTACTTCGGTATATCTCCCGCTTTGTACTTGAAGCGGTTTCGCCTTGAAGCGGTCAGGCAGGCGCTTTTAGAAGGTGGTTGTAATGAAAACATCACCGCGGTAGCGATGCGGTGGGGGTTTAACCATCTGGGGCGCTTTTCATCAGATTACAAAAAATTGTTTTTGGAAGTGCCATCGAAAACGGTTGAACGAAGTCGCAGTCATTGACCAGGCAGGGCGCCTGTTAGCCGGCGCTTGCATCAAAGTAAAATAAGAGAAAATTGTCATGAAAACAGTTACCCAATTACTGTGTTTAAAGCCCGTGCATAATCAAAAAGTTCACACCATTGCGCCAGATCAAATGGTGTTGGAGGCGATCAGGATTATGGCTGAGCGAAACATCGGTGCTCTACCTGTCGTAGAAAACGGGAAGGTAATCGGTATTGTCAGTGAACGAGACTATGCACGGAAAATGGTACTGCAGGGGCGCTCCTCGGCGGGTACGCCTGTGAGGGATATCATGAGTTCCCCAGTCATAACGGTAGACGCTCGCCAGCGCATTGAAGATTGCATGGGTATTATGACCGATAGCCATCTTCGTCATCTGCCAGTCGTGGAAAACGAAGAATTGCTGGGTTTGCTATCAATTGGTGATCTGGTAAAGGCTGCTATTGCAGAACAGGCCGACCTGATACTGCAATTGGAAAGCTATATCCGCGGGCATTGAAGACGTCGGCGAAACGCTCGACTACATCCCCGACGTGGGGTGGGGGAGGTTAGCCCAAGACAGGGCCGGAATTGAGTTCGCTCCCGCAATAAACCCGAATATTTCAATGGGCCCGCCGCTGGATGTGAGTATCGTTACCTGTTCCAAAAACACAAAAGCGCTGCGGGTGCCGTTTGTTTTGCCTGGTGTTTATGCAAAGTCGAAGCCTTGTAAAACCACTCAATGTAGTCAACGATGCTATTGGCCTTCGTCCCTTGTTTTGTGCCATGGACCCTGTCCCATTTCCTGAATGTTCAGGACTAAAGTTCGCGCACTTTCCCCACAAAAGACCTGATGACAGCAGAACCGACTATCCTTTCGGATAGTGAACGCTGCACTCTTGGCAAAAAGGGACGCCATGCCAGACTATGAACGCGCCATCAGCTCCAGACCCGGCATCACATGCGGTGATCGAACCTGTCTGATCAGGTTCTGGTTACTCAGGCCCTGGCTACTCGCTTCAATTACGGTTTGCTGTCTTTTCACGGCAACTCCCGGATACGCTGTCGAAAACGCCACGGTTACGGTGATTCAAGCGCAGGAAATCGTTTCCAGGGCCACCCTTGAAGCCGTTCGCTGGAGCGGCCCTGAATCCGGCCCGCGCGCCCTGCGGGGCAAGAACATCGCCCTTGTCGCAGAAGATTTGCGTAACGGAGGAATTGTCGGTGTCGCGCAGGGCGCTCGCGAGGCAGCCAAGGCGATGGGCTGGACGCTGAAGATATTCGATGGCGCTGGATCATCGGCCGGGCGCGCAAAGGCCTTTTCCGATGCCCTGGCAGCGAAACCCGACGGCCTCATTCTGTGCGGCTCCGATGCTCTTGAGAACAATGCGGCGCTGATCCTCTTCGCCAACACGGATGTGCCGGTGGTTGGCTGGCACGCCGGGGCACGCCCCGGGCCGATTGACGGCACGCCGGTGGCCATGAACGTCACGACCGACCCGCTCGAAGTGGCTCGCCTCACGGCCATGGCGGCCGTGGCACAGTCAAACGGACGCGCCGGCGTGGTCATCCTGACCGACTCCAAATACAGCATCGCCATGGCGAAAGCCAAGGCCATGGAAAACGTCATTCGGGCCTGTCGGGAATGTACGTTGCTGGAAATGCGCGATGTCGCGATCTCCGAAAGTGGCGAGAAGATGCCGGTGATCACCAAGGAGCTGCTTCAGCGCTATGGCAAGCGCTGGACCCACACGCTGGCCATCAACGATATCTATTTCGACTACTCGATTGCCTCATTGACCAGCGCCGCAATACCCAGTGACGGCATCAGTCTGTTGTCTGCCGGTGATGGCAGCGCTTCGGCTTTCTTGCGCATACAGGCAAAAACCTACCAGACCGTTACCGTGGCCGAGCCGCTCAACCTGCATGGCTGGCAAGTGATGGATGAATTGAACCGGCTGTTTGCAGGTCAGCCGGTGAGCGGCTTCGTAGCGCCGATTCACCTGGTCAATGCCGACAATATCGCCTTCGACGGCGGGAAGAAATTCCAGTACGACCCTGACAATGGCTATCGAGACATCTATCGCCACCAATGGAATCCCTGACATTGGACGTTACTTCCCGGCTCGGACGCCGGCTATTGCCGCAATCGCTACGCGCACAGTTCACACTGGCGTTTCTGACGCTGGCGCTGCTGATCCTGGCGAGTGGTGCAACGGCGGTCTACGCCTTGCGCACGTCAAACAACGGCACCCGCCAGTTGACGGAAGAACGACTGGTCCGCATGCAAAATGGGCAAGACATGCTGCAGCGTACCTTGCTGATCGAACGCCAGACCGATCAGCTTCTGACAACCCGCTCCCCCGACACCTTGCGTTCAAGCTATGCGGCGACCGTCGAACAGCTTGAAGCCCTTGATCAACTGGTGCAGCAGCTGACTGCCGCGAACAGTGGCGTGGCGATACTCGACATGCATCAGTCGAGTCAGATGTTCCGCAATACCGCCAACATCGTTGCGCAGTTGCGAGAAAGCCTGCTGCAAACCGAGGTCACCTTCAAGCAAACCATGGAGGATCACACCGCCCGGTTAACGGCGACCCAGACCCGGGCCAGCCTGGAACTGGCGGTGTTACTTTTCGATCTGCCGCAGGCTGTCGACAGTGATGCCGTGCAACGGCTGCGGATCCGATATGAGCGCCTGTCACGCACCACAGGCAAGCTACCCGACGCTAATGTCGAGATGCCCGATCTCTTCTCCCTGCGCCTGAGGCTCATCAATCAGCACAACGTCATACAGCACTTCAATGAGGAACTGAAGAACGAGGCCGGGGTTCTGGTCGCGGTGGCCCGTGCGCAATCCAGTGCTTACACCGAAGACTATCGCCAAGCCCTGCAGCGCCTGGTCGAGGACTCAAATCGTAGCCAGCAATGGGTGCTGATCATGTTGGGCGCCAGCCTAGTGTTTGCCTGGTTCGTGACCCGGGTCTTCATGGGTCGTCATGTGCTCGTGCGTCTGAATGAAATAAGCCGGCAATTGCGTCAGGAGCGCACTGATAAGACGCATTTGATGATGGCGGAACATGGGAAGGACGAGATCGGCAACATGGCTCGCGCGGTGAATCAATTCCTCAAAGACCGACTTCAGCTGGAAAAAAGAACGGTCCAATTGAGCATTGCCACAGAACGGCTCGCCTTGCAAAACAGCCGATTAGAGCAAGAAGCCGTCATCCGTGCCGGACAAGGTCATGTCCTGGAGCTGATCGCCAGGAGCACCGAGCTTGCAGAAGTCCTCGACAGCCTGGCTCACTTGGTCGAGTCCCAACTGGAGGGGATGATGGTGTCCATCCTGGTACTGGATGAGGATGGCAAACACCTGCTGCACGGGGCTGCGCCCAGTTTGCCGAAAGCCTATAACCAACTCATTGACGGGATTGCGATCGGTCCGAACGTCGGTTCATGCGGCACCGCGGTGTATCGACGAGAACCGGTCATCGTCACGGATATCGAGCTGGATCCGCTGTGGGAGGAGTACCGTTCAGTCGCCGCGCCCTATGGATTTCGCGCGTGCTGGTCGACGCCGATTCTGTCCCATGAACGCAAGGTATTGGGTACGTTTGCCTTGTATTCCAGCACCGTACGCAGCCCCAGCTCGACCGAGACGCGACTGATCAACATGGCGACACCGCTTGCCGGTATTGCGATAGAACGCCAACTGACCGAAAAGCGCATTCGCTATATGGGTGACCATGACGCACTGACCGGGCTGCCGAATCGCACACTGCTCGAAGACCGTCTCAAGCAGGCAATACTTTATGCTCAGCGCTACAACCGCTTGGTGACGGTGGTGTTTCTCGATCTGGACAAATTCAAACTGGTGAATGACAGCCTTGGGCACAGTGCTGGAGACGAACTGCTGAAAACCGTCGCCCAGCGCATGCTGGAGTGTGTACGCCGCACCGACACCGTCGTGCGACTGGGTGGCGACGAGTTTGTGATCATCCTGTTCGACCAGCCCTCAGACCTCGACGGCGTTACTCCCGCCCTGCACAAAATCCAGGAAGCCATCCTGCAACCGATTCAGCTCAGCGGACATACACTCCACGTCACCTGCAGCATGGGATTGGCCACCTATCCCGCCGACGGCAGCGATACCGAGACGTTGCTCAGCAACGCGGACGCCGCCATGTACCGGGCCAAGGAGCTGGGGCGCAACAGTTACCAGTTCTATACGAGCGAGATGAATAACAAGGATCAGGGCAAGCTCGCCATGCAAGACGGGCTTCGAAACGCACTCAACCATGACGAGTTCCTGCTGCTGTACCAGCCACAGGTGGATTTGCAGTCAGGTCAGATTATCGGCGTAGAAGCACTGATCCGCTGGCAGCACCCCGAGCTCGGCATGGTGTCTCCAATCAAATTCATTCCGCAGGCCGAAGAGACCGGCTTGATCGTGCCCATCGGCGACTGGGTGATTCATACCGCGTGCAGACAGAACAAGGCCTGGCAGGATGCGGGCTGGCCGCCGATCACCATGTCGGTGAATATTTCAGCACGCCAGTTCATCGAAAGGGACCTGATCGACCGGGTGAGGCATGCCTTGCAAGAAACCGGACTGGACCCGAGGTACCTTGAGCTGGAGCTGACCGAAAGTCTGATCATGCAAGACCTTCAGCAAGCCATCAGCAAAATGAAGGAACTGCAATCAATGGGGATCAGTCTCTCGATCGACGATTTCGGCACCGGCTACTCCAGCCTCGCAGCATTGAAAAGCTTCCCGATCGCCAGACTCAAGATCGACCAGTCTTTCGTGCGCGATCTGCCCGACAACGAGAACGACAAAGCCATCGCCACCGCAGTGATTTCGTTGGGGCACAAACTGAACCTGAAGGTCATTGCCGAAGGTGTCGAAACCGAAGAGCAGCAAACCTTCCTGCGTGAAAACGGCTGCGATGAAATTCAGGGCCACTTTTTCAGCAGCGCGGTCAGCGCAGAGGAAATAAGTCTGTTACTGCGTAAGCCCCGGCTGCCTCAACCGAGCCGCATTGCGAGCCCTGACTCGCTCAGGCGAAAACGCGTTGTAAAACGCCCAGGCAGTCCAATACCCGGGCGTTAATGACCAGCGTACGGTAAAACGCTCGGCGTGCTTTATGAACCTTCAAGAGCCACTCGGCCAGAGGCCTAAGTTGCCCGCAACGCACCCTGAAGAGCGCTCATCACCATGTCATGCAACAGTTTGCGGCGTGCTCCCTTGCTTGCCTGTGGCTCCGCAACCCAGGCCGGCAGTTGGTTCAGCAGGGAAACGATGCCGCTCAAGGTGGCGCGTCGGGTGGCGTTGGCCGGTGTGCCGGTGAGTTGCTCTATCGTTTCCACCAGATGCTCCTCGTAGCGTCGGCGTAGGCTCAGGATCGAGGCATGCTGTTCGCTGCTCAGGCAATGGAGGTCGTATTCCGCCAGACGGAAATGCGCCCCCATTCGCTCGTGTAGCAGCAGATGCGCCTCAAGCAGGCCTTGCAGTCGTACAGCGGGGGCGGATTTGCGACGAGTCACCAGGCTGGCGCCATGAAGCAACTGTTCGTAGAGTTCCTCGATCAGTTCGAACAGCAGTGCCTCCTTGCTTTCGATGTGGTTGTAAATGGAGCCAGCCTTGATCCCCAGATAGGTGGCCAGGTCGCGCATGCTTACCCGGCTGAAACCACACTTGGCGAACAACTCGAGAGCCTTCTGGCGGGTTTCCAGGTAGCGCGAGTCGATGGCCACCGCCAACAAGGCATTCGATTTGGCGCAACGCGACATGACGGGCTGGGCGTGGGTCATGAAATCAGGCCTCCATTCCGCGAGAGGAAACACAGTGAAGTCCGGACGCGGCAGGCGCGTCCGGCTGGAGGGGGTCAGAGCGCGTAGTGACTCAGTTCGCGGGCGATCACCAGGCGCTGGACCTCGCTGGAGCCTTCGTAGATCTGAGTGATACGCGCGTCGCGGTAGTAACGCTCCACCGGGTAATCCTCCAGATAGCCGTAGCCGCCATGGATCTGAATGGCGCTGGAGCACACGCGTTCGGCCATTTCCGAGGCGAATAGTTTGGCCTGGGAGGCTTCGGACAGACACGGTTGTGCGGCACTTTTCAGGCGCGCCGCATGGAGTATCAGCAGCCGGCTGGCGTTGAGTTGGGTGTGCATGTCGGCGAGCAGGTTGGACACGCTCTGGTGCTCGATGATCGGCTTGCCGAACTGGATGCGTTCGCGGGCATAGCCAAGTGCAGCCTCGAAGGCGGCGCGAGCGATACCCAGGGCTTGGGCGGCGATGCCGATGCGACCGCCCTCGAGGTTGGACAGGGCAATGGCCAGACCTTTGCCGCGTTCACCCAGCAGGTTGGCTTCGGGAATGGTGCAGTTGTTCAAGGTCACCGCGCAGGTATCGGAGGCCTTGATCCCCATCTTGTGTTCGCGTCGGTCGACCACGAATCCGGAGTTGTCAGTGGGGACCAGGAAGGCCGACAGCCCTTTCTTGCCCAACTCCGCATCAGTGACAGCGAAGACAATGGCCAGCCTGGCCCGCTCCCCGTTGCTGACGAACTGCTTGGCACCGTTGAGAATCCACTGACCGTCGCGCAGTTCGGCACGGGTGCGCAGGTTGTGCGCCTCGGAGCCGGCCTGTGGTTCGGTCAGACAGAAACAGCCGATCGCTTGACCACTGACCAGAAGCGGCAGCCAGCTGTCTTGCTGGGCGGGGGTGCCGTATTTGAGTAGCGGGCCGCAGCCCACTGAGTTGTGGATGCTCATCAGCGCGCCGAGGGCACCGTCGCCGGCCGAGATTTCTTCCACGGCCAGAGCGTAGGCCACATAGTCGGTATAACTGCCGCCCCAGGTGTCCGGGACGACCATACCCAGCAGGCCCAGCTCGCCCATCTGCGTCACCACCGCGTCATCGATCCAGCCAGCCTTCTCCCAGGCTTGGGCATGCGGCGCGACTTCACTGCGGGCGAAGTCGCGCGCCATGTCGCGGATCATGCGTTGCTCTTCGGTCAATTCGATATCGTGCATTGTAAAGTCTCCTGCCGATCAGGCGGTGCGTACGGGCTTGCCGGAGGCGCGTTCAAAGTCGTTGAAAAAGGCTTGTACCCGGGCAGGAACCAGCTCTGCCAAGGTGGGTGGGTTCCAGCAAGGGCGCTTGTCCTTGTCGATGATCAGGGCGCGCACACCCTCCATCAGGTCGCCCTTGTCGAACCACTGGTAGTCGAGGTGCAACTCCAGAGCGAAGCACTCAGCCAGGCTCAGGTAACGACCACGACGCAACAACTCAAGCGTCGCAGCCATCGCCAGCGGCGAGCGGCTGTCGAGCAGCTTGACCGTCTGCTCGGCCCAGTCTTGCAGCTCAGGGCGATGTTCGCCCTGCAGCGCGGCGCGAATGGCCGGGACATCGGGCAAGGCGAAATATTCGTCGATTGCCTGGCGATAGGCCTTGAGTTCGGACCCGGCCAGACGCTCGGTGGCCATGTCGCAGAGCAGGTCCTGCAAGTCTTCGGCGGGTGCAGCGGTCCAGATCAAGTGGTCGATTCTGGCATCCAGTTCAGCCAGTCGTTCGCTGGGCAGGTAGTAGTCGGCAAGGTTCGCATAGAGGGCATCGGCGGCACGCACCTGGCAGCCGGTGATGCCCAGATAGGTCCCTAGTTCACCTGGCAAACGCGGCAGGAAATAGCTGCCACCGACATCAGGGAAAAAACCGATGCCGACTTCCGGCATGCCCATCCGCGTGCGCTCGGTGATCACCCTTAGCGAGGCGGCCTGGGCCAGGCCCATGCCGCCGCCGAGGACGAAACCATCGAGCAGTGCCAGCACTGGCTTGGTGTAGCCGTGCAGGTACTCATCCAGGGCGTATTCTTCTTCGAGGAACAGCTCATGCTGGTTGTCGCCGGCCTTGTGACTGTCGTACAGCATGCGGATATCGCCACCGGCGCAGAAGGCCTTTTCGCCAGCACCGCGCAGGGTCACGGCGACAATCTCCGGGTCCTGCTCCCAAGCCCGCAGGTGCCGGCAGAGCAGGCGCACCGTGGGCAGGTCCAGGGTGTTCAACGCATTTGGCCGATTCAGTGTCAGGTGGCCTACGCGGTTACGCACGCTGGCCAGCACTGGGGCTTGCTGCTCGCTCATGCTCAGGCTTCTCCGCGGAACAGTTTGATGATGGCGGAGAAGTCCAGGCCACCGTTACCTTGCAGGCTGAAGGTCTGGTACAGCTGCTGGGCTACAGCACCGAGCGCCACCGGTTGACGCGCATGCCTGGCTGCTTCGGTGGCCAGGCCCAGGTCCTTGAGCATCAGGTTGCTGCCAAAGCCGCCACTGTAACCACGCGAGGCTGGAGCGTTTTCCAGCACGCCTGGGAACGGGTTGTTGATCTCCGAGCTCCAGCAGCGGCCGGTGGAGGTATTGATGACTCCGGCCAGTACCTTGGCGTCCATGCCCAGGGCTACACCCAGGGCCATGGCTTCAGCGACGCCGACCATGGAGATGCCGAGCAGCATGTTGTTGGCGATCTTGGCCACCTGACCGTTGCCTGCTGCGCCGCAGTGCACGATGTTCTTGCCCATGGCCGAGAGGATCGGCAGGGCCTGGTCGAACACGCTGTCCGGGCCACCGACCATAAAGGTCAGGGTGCCTGCCGCCGCACCGCCGGTGCCACCGGATACCGGCGCGTCGAGCATTGGGTTGCCTTGGGCAAGGGCGTATTTGGCCAACTCGCGGGTGCTCAGCGGGTCGATGGTCGAGCTGTCGATCAAGAGCACGCCTTGGCCAATATTGGCCAGCAGGCCATCCTTGCCCCGATAGACCTGCTTCACGTGCTCGGCGGTCGGCAGCATGGTGATGATCACCTCAACCCTGGCCTTGGCCACGGCGGCGGGGGAGTCGGCGGCGCTGGCACCGGCCTCCACCAGGGTGGCGACCGCCTGGGGGAATGGATCGAAAACGGTCAGGCTGTGGCCAGCCTTGAGCAGGTTGCGGGCCATTGGGCCGCCCATGTTGCCGAGGCCGAGAAATCCGATATGCATGATGGCTACCTTTTGCGAGTTGGATTCAGCGGTGCAGGAAATTCGGCACGCGCTTGTCGACGAAGGCTTGCATGCCTTCCTTTTGGTCGTGGCTGGCAAACAGCGAATGGAACAGCCGGCGCTCGAAACGTACGCCTTCAGTGAGGCTGATCTCTTCGGCGCGGTTGACGCATTCCTTGATCATCATGGCTGCTGGCAGCGACTTGCCGGCAATGCCGCGGGCGACTTCCAGGGTTCGTTCCAGCAACTCTGCGACGGGGAAAACACGGGCCACCAGATTGGCGCGCTCAGCTTCCTCGGCGCCGAGTTGGCGACCAGTCAGGCACATCTCCATGGCTTTGGACTTGCCTATGGCGCGGCTCAGGCGCTGGGTGCCACCAATCCCGGGGATCACACCCAGGTTCAGCTCCGGCAGGCCGAAGCGGGCGTTATCGGCGGCATAGATGAAGTCGCACATCAGCGCCAACTCGCAACCGCCACCCAACGCGTAGCCAGCCACTGCGGCAATCATTGGCTTGCGCCGGGCGCCGATGCGGTCGGCGGCGGCAAAGAAATCGTCCAGATAAATCTGCGGATAACCCAGCGCGGCCATCTCTTTGATGTCAGCACCCGCGGCAAAGGCCTTGGTCGATCCGGTGATGACCAGGCAGCCGATTTCAGGGTCGGCCTCCAGGCGATCAAGGGCCTGGTTCAGCTCGGCGATCAATTGGCTGTTCAGCGCGTTGAGCGCCTGTGGCCGGTTGAGGGTGATCTGGCCCACCTGCTGTTGCACATCGACCAGTAAAGTTTGGTATTCCATCTTTCAGCTCCTGACTGGCCGGCGCTTGGCGCCGGCCAGCAAAGGTCATTTCAGGGTGATGGTGGTGTTTACCGCACCGCTGGTGTCGTCTTCGTCGAACCAGCGCTGGGTGACCGTCTTGGTCTGGGTGTAGAAGGTCACCACCTGCTTGCCGTAGGGGCCCAAGTCGCCCAGTTTGGAGGCACGGGAACCAGAGAAGGAAAACAGCGGGACCGGCACCGGGATCGGCACGTTGATGCCCACCTGGCCGACATCGATCTCTTCCTGGAAGTGACGGGCGGCAGCGCCGGAGCGGGTGAACAGGGCCGTACCGTTGCCGTTCGGGTTGGCGTTGATGATCTCGATCGCCTCGCTCAGGCTGGCGGCGTGCATGACGCACAGCACCGGGCCGAAGATCTCTTCGCGGTACACAGACATCTGCGCGGTAACGCCGGAGAAGATAGTCGGGCCGACGAAGTTGCCGTCTTGGTAGCCCGGCACACTCGGGTTGCGCCCATCCAGTTCGAGCCTGGCGCCTTCTTCGATGCCGCTGGCGATCAGACCGTTGACGCGCTCCAGGGCGGCGCAGGAAATCACCGGGCCGATGTCGGTGCCCGGCTCGGTGCCGCCATTGATCTTGAGGGTCTTGGTTCGCTCGATCAGGTCTGGCAACCAGGCCTGTGCTTCACCGACCAGGATCACCACTGGCAGAGCCATGCAGCGCTGGCCCGCAGCGCCAAAGGAAGCACCCAGCAGGTTGTTCAGGGTCTGCTGTTTGTTGGCATCGGGCAGGACGATGGCATGGTTCTTTGCGCCCATCATGCACTGCGCACGCTTGCCATTCTGGGTAGCGCGGTTATAGACGTGGGTGCCGACCTTGGTCGAGCCGACAAAGGACACGGCTTTGATGTCCGGGTGGTCGCAGATCAAGTTCACCGCGTCGACGCCGCCGTGGATGACGTTGAGCACACCCTTGGGTACACCGGCCTCCAGCGCCAGTTCCACCAAGCGCATGGTCACCAGCGGATCCTGCTCGGACGGCTTGAGGATGAAGGTGTTGCCGGTGGCAATGGCCATCGGGAACATCCACAGGGGGATCATCGCCGGGAAGTTGAACGGGGTGATGCCGGCGCACACGCCCAGCGGCTGCATCAGGGTGTAGGTGTCGACGCCGTTGGCCACGTTGTTGGCCAGTTCACCCATCTGCAGATTGCCGATGGCGGTTGCGTGCTCAACGACCTCTAGCCCGCGGAACACATCACCTTCTGCATCCGGCAGGGTTTTGCCCTGTTCGGCGGTGAGCAGAGCGGCCAGTTCCTTGATGTTCTCGCGGATCAGTTGCTGGTATTTGAAGAAGATCCGGGAGCGGACGCCAATCGGCGTTTTGCGCCAGGTCTTGAAGGCTTCCTTGGCGCTGGCCACGGCGGCGTTCATTTCTTCGGCGGTGGCGAAGGGGACGCGGGCCAGGACTTCCTGGGTAGCCGGGTTGATCACGTCGCGCCATTGGGTGCTGCGCGATTCGACGAATTCGCCGTTGATAAGAAGCTTGACGCTAGGAATGCTGGAGGAGGTCATTTTCGGGTCCTGTCTACTTTCTTTGAGTCGAGTGAGGCCCCTCGGCCTGATTGGCCGAGCGGTCGCGTTTGAATTCAGAATGGCCGGCTTACCGGCCCGGGTTCAGCCCTTGAGTTGCGGGAAGTCTTCTTCGAAGTATTCCTGGGGGCCTCGTGCGTCGCCCTGGCGACGCTGCACTTCCATTTGCCGCAATTCCACCCGGCGAATCTTCCCGGAGATGGTCTTGGGCAGTTCGCTGACGAATTCGATACGTCGCACCCGCTTGTAGGGCGCCAAATGCTCGCGGGCGAAGGCGAGGATGTCGGCGGCGAGTTCGTAGCTGCCCGGTGCGTCATGGGCCAGGATCAGATAGGCCTTGGGCACTGCCAGGCGCACCGGATCAGGGCTCGGCACCACGGCCACTTCCATCACCGCCGGGTGTTCGATCAGCGCGCTTTCCAGCTCGAAGGGACTGATGCGGTAGTCGGAGGCTTTGAACACATCGTCGGCGCGGCCGACAAAGGTGACATAGCCGTCCTCGTCGATCTGCGCGGTGTCGCCGGTGCGGTAGTAACCGTCGCGCATCACTTCGGCGGTTTTTTCCGGGCTGTCCTCGTAGCACAACATCAGACCGAGTGGTCGCACATCCAGCGGCAGGGCTACTTCACCCTCATTGCCGGGTATGCCATCGGGGTCAAGCATGGTCACTCGGTAGCCCGGCAGCGGACGGCCCATGGAGCCGGGTTTGAGCAGTTGGCCGGGTGTATTGCCGACCAGGGCGGTGGTTTCCGACTGGCCGAAGCCGTCGCGCAGTGGCAAGTCCCAGGCATGCAGAATCTGCTCGATAATCTCCGGATTGAGCGGTTCACCGGCGCCCACCAGTTCACGCAGTTTCAAGCGCTCCTTGTAACTGGCCAGGTCTTCCTGGATCAGCATGCGCCAGACGGTGGGTGGGGCGCACAGGCTGGTGACGCCGTAGCGCTCCAGCGCGCCGAGCAGAGCCGTGGCGCTGAAGCGCGCGACATTGTGGATGAAGATGCAGGCGCCGGCGTTCCATGGTGCGAAGAGGCAGCTCCACGCATGCTTGGCCCAACCCGGTGATGAGATGTTCAAGTGCAGGTCACCCGGCTGCAGGCCGATCCAGTACATGGTCGACAGGTGGCCGACCGGGTAGCTCTGATGACTGTGCAGTACCATCTTCGGTTTGGAGGTGGTGCCGGAGGTGAAGTACAGCAGCATCGGGTCAGTGGCCAGGGTGAGGCCCTCGACTTCGAACTGCTCGGAATATTCGCTGGCTGCGCTGTGCGAGGTCCAGTCGGCGGGGCCCGGGCCGACGCATATGCGGCTGCAGCCTTCACCCAGGCCGACGAACTTGTCGACGTGGGCGCCGCCGACCACAAGGTGGCGAACCTGGCCGCGCTCGATGCGGTCGCGCAGGTCATCCGGGGTCAACAGGGCGGTGGCGGGAATGACCACGGCGCCGATTTTGAAGGCGGCCAGCATGGTTTCCCACAGGGCGACGTCGTTGCCGAGCATCAGCAGGATGCGTTCGCCACGGCGCACGCCAAGGGCACGCAAGTGGTTGGCCACCTGGTTGGAGCGCGAGGCCAGTTGCTGGAAGCTGTAGCGCTGTTCGCTGCCGTCTTCTTCGACGATCCACAAGGCGTTGGCGTGATTGCCCTGCGCCATGGCATCGAAGTAATCCAGCGCCCAATTGAACTCGCTCAGTTGCGGCCAGCGGAAGTCACGCACCGCGGTGGCGTAATCGGTACGGTGGGAAAGCAGGAAGTCGCGAGCGGCAAGGAAGGGTTGGCTGTTGGTATTCATTGTTCTCTCCATCAATCAAGGTGTCGATCGGCGCGGGTGGCGAGTACGAAGCAGTCAAGCGGCGAAGGTGGTATCGCTGCGAGCTGCGGGACGTACGGGACAGGTGCGCAGACCTGATGATGGGGAGACGGCCAGCAAGAATGGTTTCACGGTGGGTTCCCTTGTTTATTTTTATCGGGATTGATCTGATTAGTGACCAGATTTGAATCGAGTATATGCATGCATAAAACAAATATGAATGGCTAAAAAAGCCAGTGTGTTGTGCAAAAATGCATGGGGCTGTTTGGCCCATGACGCGGCAGAACCGCAAGGCGAATGCCACTCACACCGCCAGGCGCTGGGAGTAGCATTCGGCTCGCGTGCGTATTTACCAGAGCTTCAGGGTGTAGCTGACGATCAGGCGGTTTTCATCCAGGTCGCTGCCGAAGTTGGTCGAGCGAACTGTCGCGTTACGCCATTTCACCCCGACATTCTTCAATGGCCCGCTCTGCACCACATAACCAATGTCGGTATCACGTTCCCATTCCTTGCCTTCCGGGCGGTTGCCACCCAGATAGATGTTGTCACCGGTGAGATAGCGGGTCATGAAGGTCAGGCCCGGAATGCCGATGGCCGCAAAGTTGTAGTCGTAACGCGCCTGCCAGGATTTTTCATCCTTGCTGGCGAAGTCGCCGATCTGCACGAAGTTCACCAAAAAGGCATCGGTGCCGTTGACGTAGGCGTAGCCGGTGTCGCCGCTCATGCCTTGATAACCCAGGCCCAACGCATGCCCGCCGAGGTTGTAGGTGAACATCGCGCCAATCGCATTGTTATCGACATTGCTGCCGCCATCATCCGTGGAGCGGGCGAAGCGCAAGTCCGTCTTCAGCGACTGGCCCGTCGTCACCGGCAACACGTAGGTCAGGTTGACCAGGTGCTGACTGTAGAAGTTGTCGAGGTGACCGTAGCTGTAGCCGGTGGCGAGGTTGCTGGTCCATTTGTAGTTCAGGCTGGCGAAATCGAAACTGTCGCTGTCGAGATGACGTGTGGTGATGCCCTTGGCGCCGGTGCGGGTGATGCCCATGTCCTCGTAATCCGAGGAGTCGCGCTGATTGACCTGCGTCAGTCGCCCGGCATCCACGGTGAGGCCTTCGAGTTCCAGCGAGGTCAACTGGCCGCCCTTGAAGGTTTGCGGCAACAGCCGTGAATCGTTGGCCAATAACGTGGGCAGTTTCGGCAGCAGCGTGCCCAGTTTCAGTGTGCTTTTGGAGGCACGCATTTTGGCGGTCAGGCCCAGTTCGCCGTACTCGTCCTGAGCACCTTTGCTCGTGTCGCGGTGGCGTTTGAGCAGGCCGGAGCCTGCGCGATCAGGGCTGGAATCGAGCTTGACGCCAACCAGGCCGATGGCATCGAAGCCGACACCAATTAGCCCTTCGGTGAATCCCGATTCGTAGCGCAGCAGAAAACCTTGCGCCCATTCCTCTTGCTTGGATTGGGCGGCATTGGCTTGGCGATAGTCACGGTTGAAATAGAAGTTGCGTAACTCAAGGTTGGCTGTGCTGTCTGCGAAGAAGTCGGCGTGAGCTTGTGCTGCGAGGCCGCTGCCGGCCAGGAACAGGGTAAGGGTGGTCGGTTTCATTGGATGCCTTTTGTTGTTTTTGTTGTCGACGAGCCGCTCCCGCGCCATTTGGAGTTGGCGAGGGAGGGGCGCTTTTTGGGTGTCCTGCGCCGAGCGGCGCAGGTCGGGCGTAAAAAAGCGCGAAGCAAAGGAGCGGACTCGCGCTAGGGGCATCAGCCCCGGAAAAAGCAGCGTCAGTGACTGCTGGCCATGGAAGCTCCAAGGCCGGTCTGGGCACGGACGAATTGGTCGGCATAGGCGGCGCGCTCGCGGTCGGCGCGCTCGCTGCGGTCAAGCCTGGAAGCGACCACGATGACCAGGAAGGCCAGGGGCATCGAGAACAGCGCCGGCTGGTCGTAAGGGAAGAGCGCCTGGGCATGCCCCAGTACACCGACCCACACCGACGGCGAGCAGATCACCAGGGCCAGTGCGCTGATCAGGCCGGTCAGGCCGCCATAGAGGGCGCCGCGGGTGGTCAGGCCGCCCCAGTACATGGACATGATCAGTACCGGGAAATTCGCCGAGGCGGCGATGCCGAACGTCAGGCCGACCAGGAAGGCGATGTTCTGGCCCTCGAACAGAATGCCAAGGGAAATCGCAACGATGCCCAGGCAGACGGTGGCAATGCGCGACACGCGCATTTCCTTTTTCTCGTCGGCGCGGCCCTTCTTCAATACCGAAGCATAAAGGTCATGGGAGATGGCCGAGGCACCGGCCAGGGCCAGACCGGACACGACGGCGAGAATGGTGGCGAAAGCCACGGCGGAGAGGAAACCGAGAAACAGGTTGCCGCCCACCGCCTTGGCCAAGTGCATGGCTACCATGTTGCTGCCGCCGATCATGGTCCCGCCCAGCTTACCGTCGACGTAGTACTGTGGGTCCGTGCCGACGATGACGATGGCGGTGTAACCCAGGACGCAGACCACCAGGAAAAAGAAGCCGATGAACATCGTGGCAAATAGCACCGATTTACGCGCTTCCTTGGCATTGGGCACCGTAAAGAAACGCATCAGGATGTGCGGCAGGCCGGCGATACCGAACACCAGGCCAAGGGACAGCGACACGGCATTGATCGGGTCGGCCAGCAAGGTGCCCGGCCCCATGATCTGCACACCGCTGGCATGCACCGACACAGCCTGGGCGGCCAGCGTTTCGAAGCTGAAGTCGAAGCGGCTCAGGGCCATAAGCACCAGGGTGGTGCCGCCCGCCAGGAGCAGGACCGCCTTGGTGATCTGTACCCATGTGGTGGCGAGCATGCCGCCGAAGATCACGTAGACCAACATCAACACGCCGACTACCACCACCGCCGTGCGGTAGTCGAGACCGAACAACAGTTTGATCAGTTGACCGGCGCCGACCATTTGCACCACCAGATAGCAGCACACCACGGTCAGCGATCCGAGGGCGGCAAAGCTGCGTACGCGGGTTTGATCGAGGCGGTAGGAGACGATGTCGGCGAAGGTGTAGCGCCCCAGGTTGCGCAAGCGCTCGGCCATCAGGAAGGTGACGATAGGCCAGCCAACAAAGAAGCCAATGATGTAGACGAAGCCGTCGTAACCCTTGGCGAATACCATGCTCGACAGGCCCAGCAGAGTTGCTGCCGACATATAGTCCCCAGCGATTGCCAAGCCATTCTGAAATCCCGTGATACCGCCGCCTGCGCTGTAGAAATCGGCGGCTGAGCGGGTGCGTCGTGCAGCCCACCAGGTGATCAGCAGGGTGGCGAGGACAAAGACGAAAAACATGCCGATGGCGTGCAGGTTGAGCGGTTGCTTCTGCGCGATGATAGGCTCGGCATGGGCCAGCACAGGGCTGAGGGCGAGAAGGGCGGACAGGCGTTTCATGCGCGGGACTCCTGGAGGATCTGCGAGCTGAGCACGTCGAAGTGGGTGTTGGCTCTGTGCACGTACCAGGCGGTAAGTAGCCAGGACAACAGGATGATCGTCACGCCGATTGGCATGCCAAGACTGAGGTGGCTGCCGTCGTACAGCGGCAGGTGCAGCCAGGCAGGGACAAAAGCCACCACCATGATGAAACTATAATAAATAGCCAGAACCACGACGCTCAATGACCAGGCCATCAGCGCGCGCTGGCGGGTGAGGTGTTTGAACTTGGGATTGGCCCTGACCTGTGTGTAGGTCAGGGTGTGGTTCGGATGGTCAGTCGTCATAGTGAGGCTCCGAGTGTGTTTTTTGTTGTTGTTTCCGCCTTTTCAGAGGCAGACGAGTACTCGGGCGACGCCCGTGCTGGGCGTCACCTGAATGCGGGTTGCAGGACTCATTGCCGGTCGAATGAACGTCCGGGGATGGGAGGGCAATGTGGGAAGTCGATGTCGTACCAATGCGTTACGAGCAGTGGCACGAGCCAGCGGCGCACAGTGAGGGTTGCCGTTATTGCGTAGCGGCACAACTGCTTGTGTTCGGCGTATACGCCGACGTTAACCCATGCGCTCATGCTGTTAGCCCTATATTGTTTTTGTAGTGGCTTACTGGCTAGGAAACGATGCTGGTGGACCAGCTTGATCGCGAGTATAGGGTGGCTTTTTTACAATAAGAATTGACAGAAACGCCTGATTGACATGCAAAAATGCACAGCGAAAAGTCAAGGGAATTGGGAAAACACGAGTGAGCGCGTCGCCACAACACATCAGAACATTCTTATGTGTTAATGTGTTTGCACATTCAACTACCCATACGGGCTCAACAATGTCCTCTCGCAATCTTTTTGACGCTATGAACCTTGGCAGCATGGTGCTTCGAAATCGTATCGTCTTACCCCCACTAACTCGCTCCAGAAGCTCGCAGCCAGGTAACGTACCGAACTCGCTCATGGCAGCGTACTACCGCCAACGCGCTACAGCGGGCTTCATGGTCACCGAAGGCTCTCAAATCGAGCCACGCGGCCAAGGCTATGCTTGGACGCCCGGTATTTACAGTGACGAACAGGTCGAAGGTTGGCGCCAGGTGACCGAAGCAGTTCATGCCGAGGGTGGCACCATCTTCTGCCAACTCTGGCACGTTGGTCGTGTTTCCCACGTCAGTTTGCAGCCAGATAATCAGCCTCCAATTGCACCTTCAGCTATCCGCGCGACCAACGTTAAAGTATTCATTGAAACCGGCCCTAACGAGGGACAGTTAGCAGATCCGAGCATGCCGCAAGAATTGACCACTATCCAGGTCAAGGAGCTGGTAGAGCTTTATCGCCGAGCGGCTCAAAATGCGAAGCGTGCGGGGTTCGATGGCGTTGAGCTGCATTCCGCGAACGGATACCTCATCAACCAATTCATCTCAGAGCACACTAATCGCAGAACTGACGAGTACGGGGGATCACTCACAAACCGGCTGCGGTTCCTGCGTGAAGTGACTGAAGCGGTCATTGGTGTATTCGCAAGCGAGCGCGTTGGTGTACGCTTCGCGCCATTGTTTGAATCGACGGATGAAGAACGGGTCTATTTGGGGCTGGTCGAAAAAGATCCGCACGAGACCTACGTCGAAGCGACCAAAATGCTGGAAGGCCTGCGCATCGGGTACCTTTCAATTGCAGAAGCAGATTGGGACAATAGCCCTGATCTTCCAGACTCATTCCGGCAGGCACTGCGTGATACGTTCTCGGGCCCGATCATGTATGCCGGTAACTACACTCATGAGAAAGCCAAACGTATTCTCTCGACGGGTTACGGCGACTTTTTCGGCTTCGGACGCACGTTCATCGCAAACCCGGATTTACCACTACGTTTCAAAGAAAACCAACCCCTTAACCCCGTAGATCCTTCAACTCTGTATGGCGGTGGGGAGCGGGGATACATCGACTATCCGCACAGCACCTGACAGCGTGCGCGGTCACCCAAATGGGGGCAGCCCCCACATTAGAGTCAAGGTTCAAGGTTTATGGAGCTAAGCGAAGCACTTAAGGTCTTGTCTCATCCGACCCGACGAGCTGTACTCGCGTGGCTGGCAAACCCGCACAAGTCTTTCAAGAGCTACAGCCAGCTCTACGACTTCAGCGTATACGGTGTATGCGCAAGCTTGATCCAAGACAAAGCGGGGATGTCGCAACCTGCAACATCCCTTTGCCTGAAGGTTCTTCAAGACATGGATTTCGTGACAGCAACAAAAGTTGGAAAATGGACGTACTACAAGCGCAACGATGAGCAACTTTTTGCCGCGTTGTCCGAATTGCATTCAGAGCTGAACATCTGAGCTCTGCCCTTAGCCATCACTGTCCGACTGAGATCGAAGGGAGTCTCCTGGCTGGAATGACGCCAGACCTAAGGGGCTTGTCTATGGCGTTCAGCAGAGCATTGACGCGAAAGAGATCAGTAGGTTACTGATTTTAGCTGACCCATGTGCAGCCTCTGAAATCCCACGCAAGGTCATCGATTACTGAGTATTCGGATGGGTCAATGATTTCCGGCGGCTTGGGTCAAAATCGCATCAGCGCCAACAAGCGATGGGCCTCTTGTGCTGGTTCGTGACTTGTTTGCGCCGGCTGGCCTACCGGCCTCTCTCCACGGCTAAAGCCTCTTGTTGATGCAGCACGGCTGCATAGTGCGTCTCCACCCAATCGGCCAGTTCTCGCACCCTTACGGCCGCTTCCCTACCCATAGGCGTCAGCGTGTATTCCACGTGTGGCGGCACGATGTCATAGGCGTGACGCTCGACCATTCCATCGCTTTCCAACAACTGAAGCGTCTGCGCCAGCATTCGTTCGCTGACGCCGCCGATCTTACGTCGTAGCTGGCTGAATCGCAGCGTGCCAGGCAGCAGAGCAATCAGCACCAATACCCCCCAGCGGCTAGTCAGGTGGTTCAGGATTTCACGCGACGGGCATTGTGGAGTCAGCACGTCGCCACGCCTTAAGCGCTCGGACAAAGGGGCTGCTGACGGCTTTTCTGATGATCTTGAAGGAACGCTTGCACTCATACACTTACCTTTTTGTGCGTACTTACTTAAAGTAACTTTATATCCTACAGTCGCTCATGGCTATTTCTTCAACCCTTTCGTTCACCAAGGAGTGACCTCATGAGCATTGCCGTTACTGGAGCCACCGGCCAACTGGGCCGCATCGTCATCGAGAACCTCAAGCAGCGAACCGCCACGAGCAGCATTCTTGCCTTGGTGCGCAAGCCGGAACAGGCAGAAGCGCTGGGCGTTGCGGCAAGGGCGTTCGACTATTCCAAGACCGAGACGCTGGATGCGGCGTTGTCCGGAGTGGAAACCTTGCTGTTGATCTCCTCCAGCGAAATCGGTCAGCGCGCCGCGCAGCACGCCAACGTCATTGCGGCGGCGAAGAGGGCCGGCATCAAGCGCATTGTCTATACCAGCGTGTTGCACGCTGACTCGTCCGTGCTGCCACTTGCCGACGAACACCGCGCAACCGAGGCTGCCCTCAAGGCGTCCGGACTTTCCTACACGCTGTTGCGCAATGGTTGGTACACAGAAAACTACACAGGTTTCGCTGGTGTGGCGCTGGCTAATGGCGCGCTGTTTGGTAGTGCAGGCGAAGGCCGGATTTCGTCAGCGACACGCGAGGATCTGGCCGAAGCCGCCGCAGTGGTGTTGACTGCTGACGGCCATGAAAACACTACCTACGAACTGGCCGGCGATACCTCTTGGACGCTGGCTGATCTGGCGGCGGAAATCTCGAAGCAGACCGGCAAGCACATCCCTTACCGCAACCTCCCGGAAGCCGACTACGCCGCCGCGCTCGAAGGTGTTGGCTTGCCGAAGGATCTTGCCGCAGCATTGGCTTCCTATGACGTCAGCGCCTCCCAGGGGGCTCTCTACGCCAACGAACGCGCCTTGGCTGAACTTATCGGGAGGCCAACCACGCCGCTTGCTATCAGCGTCGAACGTGCGCTAAAGGCGCTCTGACGAACTGCCGGCAAGCAGCAGTTTAAAACAGCGTTCAAGGGATATTTCCTCCTTGCAGGGGGCTGATTCAGCCCCCTGCAAGTTTAAACCCTATAACCAACCTTTAATCTGCGCGCACACAGCCTGGGTGGAAATGCCGTAGCGATCGTGCAACGTCGGAAGCGCGCCAGCATCGAGAAACGCGTCCGGCAGCGCTATTTGCCTGAATGTCGGCGTGACCCCATTGCGCAACAGCACGGTCGCCACCGCTTCGCCCAATCCCCCGATGATGGAGTGGTTTTCCGCAGTCACTACCAGTCGTCCCGGCTTTCTGGCCTCAGCCAAAATGGTCTGCTCATCCAAAGGCTTGATTGTGGGAACGTGTAGCACCGCGACATCCACACCGTCAGCCTGAAGCTCCTTGGCTGCTTCCAACGCGCGCATTGTCATCAAACCGGTGGCAATGATTAAAACCTCATTGCCCGTGCGCAGGGTTTTGGCTTTGCCGATCTCGAATTTGTAGCCATATTCGTCGAGCACCAGCGGTACGTTGCCCCGCAGTAACCGCATGTAGACTGGCCCTTGATGCGCTGCAATGGCGGGCACTGCCTGTTCGATTTCCAGGGCATCGCACGGGTCGACGATCATCAGGTTCGGCATGGCGCGGAAGATTGCCAAATCATCAGTTGCCTGGTGGCTGGGGCCGTACCCGGTGGTCAGTCCTGGCAGACCACAGACGATTTTGACGTTGAGGTTTTCCTCGGCAATCGCCATGCAGATGAAGTCATAGGCCCGGCGCGAAGCAAACACCGCGTAAGTGGTAGCGAAGGGCACGAACCCCTCCCGAGCCATGCCCGCTGCCGCGCTCATCAACAACTGCTCAGCCATGCCCATCTGGTAGAAACGCTCCGGGTGCGCCTTCGCGAAAATGTGCAGGTCGGTGTATTTGGACAAGTCAGCCGATAAACCCACGATATCCTGGCGCTGGTCCGCGAGTGCGGCCAACGCGTGACCAAAGGGCGCGGATCTGGTGGCCTGACCTTCAGCGGCAATCGAGGCAATCATCGCGGAGGTTGTCAGTTTTTTCTTCAGGGCCGCGGGCGCCTGAGCCGTAGTGTTGGTTGCGTTGCTCATAGCGTTTTGCCTTCTTCGAGGTTGTTCAGGGCCACATCCCATTCATGCTCATCCACGCGGATGAAGTGAGTCTTTTCGCGGGTTTCCAGGAACGGCACGCCTTTGCCCATCTTGGTATCGCAGATGATGACGCGCGGTTGTGCGGCGGGATGGCTGCGGGCCGCGTCGAAAGCTTTGACCAAGGCGTCCAGGTCGTTACCGTCTACCCGCTGGGTGAACCAGCCAAAGGCTTGCCATCGGTCAACGATGGGTTCAAATGCCAGCACCTCGCTGGAGTGCCCGTCGGCTTGCTGGTTGTTCACGTCGACGATGGCGATCAGGTTGTCGAGTTTCCAGTGCGAAGCCGACATCACAGCTTCCCAGGTGGAGCCCTCATTCAGCTCGCCATCCGATAGCAGGTTGTAAACGAAAGAGCTGGACTGTTTGCGCTTCAAACCCAGGCAGGCGCCCACCGCGATGCCCAGTCCCTGGCCCAGCGAGCCGCCGGTGATTTCCATGCCGGGGGTGTATGCGGCCATACCGGACATGGGCAGGCGGCTGTCATCCGAACCGTAGGTTTCAAGCTCATCCAGTGGAATGATTTCAGCCTCGATCAGCGCGGCATACAGCGCGATCGCGTAGTGACCGATGGAGAGGTAAAAGCGATCACGCTGTTCCCACTCGGGGTTTTCGGGCTTGTAGTTCAAGGCATGAAAGTACGACACGGCCAGCAAGTCTGCCGCGCCCAGCGCCTGGCCGACATAGCCCTGGCCCTGGACTTGCCCCATGCGCAAGGCATGGCGGCGAATGTTATGGGCGCGTTGCACCAGCGTGGTGGATGACACGCGAGATAAAGTGGCAGTCATGGAAATTCTCCGTTAACTCAACGATTGACCGAAGCGGCGGGAATGCGCAGCACCAAACAAGCACCGATGCACAGCACACCGGTAATCAGGTACATGCCGATGGCGCTCGAACCGGTAGTGGTGGTGATCCATCCAATCAGGTACGGCGAGCAGAACCCCGCAAGATTGGCAAAGCTGTTTATTCCGGCGATCCCCGCAGCGGCGGAGACACCACCGAGCAACGTGGTAGGCAGCATCCAGAACAGTGACGACGCCGACAGCACACCGGCCGCCGCTAGGCACAGGCTCAATACCGACAGCATCAGGTTGCCGCCGAACACCGCAGCCAAAGTGAGGCCGAGCGCGCCGGCAATCATCGGTGCGACCAGATGCCAGCGGCGCTCCTGGTGTTTGTCGCCGCTACGCCCCATCAGCACCATCGCGACGATGGCGCACAGGTAGGGGAGACTGGTGAGCAAGCCGATGTGCATCGGCTCGGCAACACCTGCGTTACGGATGAGCGTCGGCAGCCAAAAGGTGATCGCGTACTGGCCCATGACCACGCAAAAGTAGATGCAGGCAAGCGTCCACAGGCGGCGGTCCCGCAGGAATGCCCCGACCGATGCGTGGGTGACTTTGCGGCTGTTGTCCTCGGCCAGCTCTTTGCTGACGAGTGTTTTTTCTTCATCAGTCAACCAGGTCGCCTGGTGAACGCCATCTTTGAGGTAAGCCAGCACCATCAGGCCAACAATAACCGTCGGAATGGCTTCAATCACGAACATCCACTGCCAGCCCGCCCAGCCATGAAAGCCTGCGAACTGGGTCATGATGTAGCCTGAGAGCGGCCCGCCGATCATTCCTGAGAGCGGGATGGCGATGAACCACAGCACGGTCATTTTTGCGCGGCGGTAGGAGGGGAACCAGTAAGTGAGGTAGAGCAGCAAGCCCGGCGCGAGACCCGCTTCGGCGATACCGAGCAGAAAGCGCAGCGTATAGAACTGCCAGGCCGTTTCTACGAAGGCGAAGAGGGCGGAGATGATGCCCCACGAGATCATGATGCGCGCGATCCAGCGACGGGCACCGACCTTGTGGAGGATGAGGTTGCTTGGCACTTCGCAGAGGAAATAGCCAAGAAAGAACACGCCAGCGCCAAGCCCGTATACGGTCTCGCTCAGGGACAGGTCATTCATCATCTGAAGCTTTGCAAACCCGACATTTACCCGGTCCAGGTAAGCGCACAGGTAGCACAACATCAGGAAAGGCATCAATCGCCAGGCAGTTTTGCGATACGCGCTTGAGCGTACTGTGGACACAGCGTCGAGCGTCATGGTGGTCATCATGATGGTCTGATCTCTTGTTTTTATAGAACGCCGGGCTTGAGGCCCGACGTATCTTCGATCCAGAACTTAATGGGCAGCGGGTGGTTACACCTGTCGTCAGTGGATCAACATGCCGCCGTTTACATCCAGCGTGATGCCGGTGAGGTAAGAGGACAAGTCGCTGGCGAGAAACAGTGCCGCATTGGCAACATCCTGCGCTGCGCCCAGCCGGCCCAGCGGGATGCTTTCGATGATCGCGTGGCGGCGATCATCCTGCATCAGGCCGCCGGTGATGTCGGTATGGATCAAACCTGGCGTGATGGAGTTGACGCGAATGTTGTCCGCGCCAAATTCGCGCGCCATGGCCTTGCCCAGTCCGAGCACACCGGCTTTCGCTGCGCTGTAGTGTGGGCCGCCGAAAATGCCGCCACCGCGCTGGGCCGATACGGATGACATGCAGACGATGCTGCCCGAAGCCTGAGTGCGCATCACCGGAATGACCGCCTGCGACATCAACAGCGTGCCGCGCAGGCTTACATCCAGAACCTTGTCGTAATCGCCCGGGCGTATGTCCAGGGTCTTGATTGGCTGCGTGATGCCGGCATTGTTGATGAGTATGTCGATACGGCCGTAGTGCTCGACAACCTTGGCGACGGCTGCTTTGACTTGCGTCTCATCGGCGACGTTGGCAGCCAGGCCCAGATGGCCTTCGCCGAGGGTGGCCGCAGCGTCGCGGGCGGCGGATTCGTCGAGATCCAGGATCACAACGCGGGCGCCGTGTTTGGCGAAGGTGACAGCCGTTGCGCGGCCGATACCACGTTCGGATGCAGCGCCAGTAATAATCGCGACTTTGCCTTGAAGAAACATGAGGGGTACCTCTGATTGTTTTTATGGTTCGATTCAGCGATCGATGACTCAGAGTGGCTCCCGTCGACATGCCGAGCAATAACGCAAACGTCACTGCTACATGAATAAAATTCAGCACTCGTCAATGCAGACCGCAAATGCTTGAATGGCACTACCCGTTCAAGACCAAAAAACAGGCTGAATACTGATGCGCCAGGACGATATCCCTTCATCCAATCTGCCACCGCTGAGAGCAATTCAAGCCTTCGAGCAGACCGCCCGTTTTGGCAACCTGGCAAGAGCAGCCGAAGTGCTGGACCTCACGCCATCAGCGATCAGCCACCAACTGGCCAAACTGGAGGTCATGATCGGTCGACAGTTGTTTGTGCGGGCAGCGCGTGGGGTGACGCTGACACCAGTGGGTGAGCAGTACTTGAAGGACATTTCCGGTTTATTGCAGAGCCTTGAGGTCGCTACCGAGCGGGCAGCGAGTGACGTGAGTCTGGATTGCCTGCGGCTGCATTCCTCCCCCAGCTTTGGCTTGCTCTGGCTGATGCCCCGGTTGGAGTCATTTCGCTTGACCAACCCGGACATCCAAATCAATTTGTCTTGCTCTTACGAATCGCTGCATTTCAGCCAGGACAAAATCGATGTCGATATTCGCCACGGCCGGCCTAACTGGCCCAGCTATGAAGTGCGCACCTTGCGCAACGAGAGTTTCGCTGTGCTGGCCTCGCCCAAGCTGATCGCGCGCTGCGCGGTATACAACGCAGCTGATCTTCTGGCTGAAGACCTGATTCTTTCCGAAGCGACCTTGCTCAGATGGCCTGAGTGGTTCGCTCAGCATGGCCTGGCGCGCCCCGAAAGACCCTACGCTTTGAGTTTCGACCGATCCTACATGAGCCTGGAAGCAGCGAGTCACGGTTTGGGATTCGCTCTCGAAAGTACGCTGCTGGCGCAAAAATACCTGGCCAGCGGTTCGCTGGTTGAGGTCGCCCCTGAAGCGTTGAGCTCTCCGGTAGCCGCCCACCATTTAGTGTTCCCCAAGGCACACTCCAGTTTTCCCAGAGTCAGGCGATTTTTGAGCTGGATGGAAGGGGAGTTAGGGCATAGCTTCGTGTTTTAGAGTTATGGCCTTCCGAGGGGTGACTACCGTCATTTCGACAATCGAACGCGATCATTGACCCATTCGAATACCCAGCAATCATGACTTTGCGTGGGATTTCAGAGGCTGCACATGGGTCAGCTAAAATCAGTAACCTGGGTCAAAATCGCATCAGCGCCAACACTTTGCACCACATGGTGGATGTCATGACGCCAAAGATTGGTACTAAGTAGCGATTGCCTGCTCGTCGTCGGCCCGGAGCTCGCCCAATACTGAGCGCGCCGGACGCGGTGCACCGAGATGCAGATAACGTAGCTCATCCATAAAGGCACTCCAAAGTGAAGGGCCGCCCTTTTCCAGCACCTCCGCGCGCAAAGACGCTTCCTTGCTCGGATGCGTATGCCGAACGCCCCAGGCAGCCATATGTGCGAGCAGAGGTACAAGCTGTATTGCCGCTTCCGTGAGGCTGTAAATTCCTTTCTGCTGATGTTTCGGATCCGGACATCGTGTCAGCAGGCCAGACGCGGTCAAGTGCTTCAGTCGACTTGCGAGGATGTTCGTGGCGATGCCTTCCTGGTTTTGCTCCAGCAGGGCGCCATAACTGCGTCTGTTCTCAAACATAACATCGCGGATAACGATCAGGCTCCAGCGGTCGCCGATCTGCTCAAGCGTCAGGTTGATCGGGCAGCCCGATCGTCTTGTTTGCTGCACTGCTATTCCCCTTAAATTTCCACTTGCATTATGCAAGTAGCGCAAATATTATTCAACCACTTGCATTTTGCAAGCGCTAAAGAATCGAACATCTGGTTTTTTCAACACGGGTAACAGCGGCAATTCGGTGCTGCGTATGGCCGAAATGACGGTAACAGCGACATGGCACGATGAGCTGGCGTTTCGCCGAAGATCATTACAGTTGTACGGACCAACATACCCCACCACACAGCCGTGGGAGATGGCGAAATTTAATCCGCCTACCCTCCCTCAACCCAACAGATAACGAAGAGAGGACAAACCAATGAGCACCGAAGAGAGAAACAGGAATTTCGTGCTGGAAGCGTTTGATACGCTGTTCAACAAGCGCGACTATGCCGCGGCCGAACGCTTCTGGTCGCCCGACTATATCCAGCACAGTGCTTATATCGCGCCCGGTCGCGAAGGCCTGTTTGATCTCGTCAAGGCAGCGCCCGCCGAGTTTCGCTACGAAAATGGGCTGGCCGTGGCCTCGGGCGATTATGTCGTACTTCATGGCCGCTTCTCAGGATTCGGCGCCCCGACAAACTGGATCGTGGTCGACATAGTCCGCATCGAAAACGGCCAGCTCGCCGAACACTGGGATGTTATCCAAGACGAGGCCACGCGCGACGGTTCGAAAAGTGGGCTCCCGATGTTTGGCGACAGCTTTCCGAACTGATCCTACTGCGCCGCCCCTGGCGGCCGCCAATTTTTCCTGAGGACAATTACCATGACTGATGCAAAAACATTGCTGTTAGACCTTCTTGCCGTTGTCCCCGACGGCAAGAAATGTGCTGAGCTGTTCGCCGAGGACGGCGTGCTGGAACTCCCATTCCTCCATTCGCTCGGTATTCCGACCCGCCATCAGGGGCGCGAAGCCATCGCGGAGCTCTATGATTTTGTCGGCGGCAACCTTTATCCCGGCTTCAGCTTCAAACCCGAGAATACCACGGTGCTGATCGACACGAAGGATCAGGTGTACGCCGAATATCTGGCGGAAACGCGCGCGGCGTCGACCGGACGTCTCATCCATCACTTGTTCACGGGATACCTCGTTGCCGAGGGCGGCAAAATCAAGTTGCTTCGCGAGTCTCTTAACACGGTGGCCGCGGCACAGGCACTCCACCCAAACGGCGCTGCTGACCTGCCGCCACCGGAGGCGGAGATTTTCTCGGTTCCTCCGGGATATGAAAGCTAGGGTTGCCGAGGCCGCTGAGGCAGCGCACACATCGAAACGCACTTCATCGCCTCATTTAACCTGAACAACACCACCGAGGAAACACTCATGCCAATATTCCACGCCCACATTCCAGCTCAAAAATTCTCTAGCGAAGAGAAACGCGCGCTGGCGGATGCCTTGAATCTCGCTCTTCATGAAGCCATGGATACGCCCAAGGATGACCGTTTCGTCATCATCAGTGAGCACAAGGACGATGAGCTTTTCATCCATCCGACTTTTCCTGACATGAAGAGATCTGACAAGCGCATGGTCGTAACGGTGACGATAGGCACGAGCAGGACAGTGGAGCAGAAACGCAAGCTCGCGGAGTTGGTCACCCGTTACGCGGTAGAAAAGGTGGGCGTCAGCCAGGACGATATCAGCCTGATCATGTATGCCGTTCCCTTGGAGAACATGAGCTTTGGCGGTGGCAAGCTGGTCTCTGACATTGACCTCTCCATGCCTTGGGTAAACAAGTAAGAAATACGAAAGCCGCCCCGTTCTTTAGAAACGGCGCAGCAGAATTGACTCGAAACGAATGTCTCGTTCGTTTCTCAGGCGTGGGGCTCATGTGGCTCCGATCCGACACCATGCTCTGGACGGGTATCGGGATGAATGCAGCCATCACTTCGACCATGGTGTTGCGCACGCGCACCGAGCCGGAGGCACTGTAGGCGGCAGTCCTTGCGCTCGTCCCAAAAGAGGTACGCTATGACCGATTGGCATTTCTACGAACCGGCACAGGGACATTCCCTGCGGCACGATCCGCTCAACGCCATCGTCGCTCCGCGCCCGATCGGCTGGATCAGTACTGTCTCCAACGACGGCGTACGTAACCTTGCTCCCTACAGCTTTTTTAACCTATTCAGCTACAAGCCGCCGATTATCGGCTTTTGCTCGCTTGGCGCGAAGGACTCGCTCGCCAATGCGCGTGCGACCGGCGAGTTCGTATGGAATCTGGCGACGCGAGAACTCGCCGAGGCGATGAACGCCTCTGCGGCGATGGCGCCAGCGGACGTCGATGAATTCGAGTTGGCCAAGTTGGAGACGCTGCCCTCCGCAAAAGTACGGCCATCGCGCGTTGCGGCTAGCCCGGTGCAGTTCGAGTGCGTGGTCACCCAGATCGTGCAGCTTGAGGCGCAAGGCGGTGCTGCGCTCCCGGCGTGGCTGGTGTTGGGCGAAGTAGTAGCGATCCACATTGACCAGCAACTGATCAAAGACGGCGTGTATCAGACTGCGCATGCGCGCCCGATCCTGCGCGGAGGTGGGCCGGCCGACTACTTCGAAATCGGCGCGGAGCAGCTCTTCACGCTTGAGCGACCAGGCAATTGACCTGGCATCGAGTGACCGAGGCAAGGGTGGAAGGCATGAACTGCCGCTGTGCATAGGGTTTATGGCGCCGCCTGACCTCTTTCTACAAGGAGAACTTCCATGTTTCGACGTACCGATATCGCGTTCGAAGCCGAGGGCGGCGTCACGCTGCGCGGCTGGCTCTATATTCCCACCGGCGGCACCGCCCCCTATCCTGCCATCACGATGGCGCATGGTTATGCCGGCGTGAAGGAGCACGGCCTGGAGCCGTTCGCTGAGAAATTTGCCTCCAACGGCTTTGTCGTCCTCCTGCACGATCACCGCAACTTCGGCGCCAGCGAAGGCACGCCGCGCCAGGATATCGACCCATGGTGTCAGATCGCCGATTGGCGGCGCGCGATCAGCTTCCTCGAAGACCAGGACGCCGTCGACGCGAAGCGCATCGGCTTATGGGGCACGAGCTATTCCGGCGGTCACGCACTCGTGCTTGGCGCAACCGAACGCCGCTTGCGTGCGGTCGTCGCGCAGGTGCCGACGATCAGCGGCTTCGAGCAAGGACTGCGCCGCATTCCGCCAGATGCTGTCGCCGCCATCGAGGATGCCTTCACGGCGGACGAGCGCGCGCAAGCACGCGGCGAGCCGCCGCGTAGGCAGGCAATCGTCAGCGCCGATCCGGCCGTCCCTGCTTCGTACCGCACCAAGGAAGCCATCGAGTTCTATCTGCAGCCCGTACCCGACGGCGCCTGGGAGAACAGCGTCACGGTGCGCTCGACGCGCGCTGCGCGCATGTACGAACCGGGCACGTGGATTGCGCGCGTGTCCCCCACGCCGCTGCTGATGATCGTCGCGCTGCAGGACACGATCACGCTGACCGATCTTGAGCTGGCCGCCTACGAGCGTGCCGTTGAGCCAAAGCGCCTCGTGACGATTCCCGGCGGCCACTTCGATCCGTACATCACCAGATTCGATCAATCAAGTACCGCCGCGCTGGACTGGTTCAAGGAACACCTCTCCTAACCTCAACTTGCGACAACTCGGGAGCCCGACATGTCTCATCTCACCCATACCATCGAGAACGGCATAGCAACGATCATTCTTGATCGCTCGCCGCAAAACCGCATCGACGACCAGATGGTTGACGAACTGGCTACGGCAGTCAGCGCGATCGAACGCAGTGACGCACGCGTCGTGCTGGTGCGCGCCGAAGGCGAGAGCTTCAGCTTTGGCGGCGACATCATGTCCTGGCCCGATGACACCCCCCGCCAGTTGCGTGCACGCTTCGAGGGTTACATGGACGTCTTCAATCGCTTCGAACGTCTGACCCTGCCTGTCATCGCCGTGGTGCAAGGCTTGTGCGCCGGCGGTGGTTTCGAACTGGCGTTGCGTGCCGATGTAATCTTTGCCGCCGAAAGCGCAACATTCTGCCATCCGGAACAGTCGCTTGCCTTAGTGACCCTGTTGGGCGGCATCTACCGCGTCGCCGAACGTGCAGGACGCGTACGAGCCATGGAATGGGCGCTGACTTCCGAGCGTGTCCCCGCCGCGACGATGGAGCGCTTCGGCGTAATCAACCGCGTCGTCGCCGATGCCGAACTGTTTGCAACGGCGCATGCGTTCGCCGCGAAGTTTGTGCATGGCCCCACACGCGCCCACGCAGCTCACAAAGCCTTGCTGCGAGCCTGGGCCAACGGCGGTGTCCAAGCGGCCGACGATGTGATGTTCAACATTGCCATGCCCTTGTTCGAGACAGAAGACGTGAAGAACGGGCTTGCTTCGGCCATCAAGGCCCTGAAGGCCGGTACGCCGCGTCTGGAGCTCGAATTCAAGGGGCATTGATTTCCCATACGCAAACCGACTCAAGGAGAGGAACATGTACAAATTGCTAGCGCGGGTAGGCGAGGTGCATGAAAGAATCGGTGCGCTGGAAGCGGCATGAACCGCACAGCGTCACTATCGTTACCGGGGCGCACTACGGGCGCTGAAGGCTGTTCAGTGCCTACAAACATTCCTCTATCGCCATTGCCACGGTGGTCTACCACGTTCAGCCGTTCATGCTGGTCGGTCTGGGTGTGCTGTTTTTCGCTGAACGCCTCAGCGCCGCCAAGGTTGGCTGGCTGCTGTTGGCCTTCGCCGGGCTGATGCTGTTCGTGTCCGCCAAGGGCAGTGGGCAGGCCACCGGCGCCGACTACTTGCTCGGCGTCTGCCTGGCCCTGGCTTCGGCCTTTTTCTACGCCGTGGCGGCGGCGATCACCAAGCGCCTCAAGGACCTGCCCGCGCACCTGATCGTGCTGATCCAGATGGTGGTAGGCGTGCTGGTCCTGGCCCCGTTCGTGTGTGATCAAGGGCATGTACCTGCTCGATACACTGGACGCCGGGTCGGACGCGCCGTTGGTGCGCCTGCTTGGAAGCGGCGCGATCCTCAATGAAGTGCTGGCGGCGGCGAACCGGCTGCGCGAGCAATGGGGCGTGACGGTGCAGGTCTGGAGTGTCACCAGTTTCAGCGAGCTTGAACGCGATGCCAGGTCTGCCCAACACGCGCGTCTGGCGGGTGCGCAGACGACACTGGGACATGTCGAGCAATGCCTGGGCGGGTCCGCGCCGGTCGTGGCGGCGACGGACTATGTCAGGGCCTATGCGCAACTCATCGCTCCCTATGTCAGTGCGCCGTTCAAGGTGCTGGGCACGGATGGCTTCGGCTGTTCAGACACCCCCGGCGCGCCCTGCGGCGTTACTTCGAGGTGGACAGCCAGGCGATCTGCCTGACGGCTCTGCAGGCACTGGTGGAGCAAGGACGCCTGGCCGCAGACACGGTCGCCAAAGCCCGTCGTATCATGGACGGTACGGATAATCGCCATGCTTGACCGCCTTGGATAGCCAGGATTGACCTGGGTGGTGTTCCAACTCAGCTACCTGTGGCTGTGGCTGGTGTGGCAGGTGCTGTCATATGACCTTGCGGGTTGGCGTACCTTGCTGGTCGCCACCCATCTGGCTCAGCAGCAGTGCCTGCAGCTCTTTTGCGGGCCGTTGTGAGTGCCCGGTCATCCAGCGTTTAAGTGTGCGACGGCTTGAATCAAAGACTCTCAGGGTCGCCAAAGAACATCTGAATCCGCGACCGTAACCACCGCTCCCCCGGATCATTATCCTGCGACCCACGCCAAGCCATGTGCAGCTCAAAACTGCGCACCGGCAACGGTGGATCTTCCGCCCGCACGCCACCGGCTGCAGTCAACGCTTCAGCGGTGTAATCCGGGACAGTGGCCACGATATCAGTCCCGCTGATCAGTGTGCTCAGCCCATTGAACTGCGGCACCGCCAGCACCACATGCCGTTTGCGCCCCAGCTTCTCCAGTTCTTCATCGATAAAGCCGCTCAGGTCGCCCGCGAACGAAACCAAGGCATGGGGGCGGGCGCAGAAGTCATCCAGGCTCAACGGTCCCGGTACCGTGTCGGCGCGTAACAGTTTCGGCATGCTGCGGCGCAGCACTTTGCGCTTGGCGTTGGCCGGCAGGTCGGCGGTGTAGCTGACACCAATGGAGATCTCGCCCGAGGCGAGCAGGCTTGGCATCAGGATGTAGTTGGCCCGACGCACCACCAGCACGATTCCCGGCGATTCCGCGCGCAGCCGTTTGAGCAGCATTGGCAGCAGCGCGAATTCAACATCATCCGACAAGCCGATGCGGAACACCGCGGTGCTGGTCGCCGGGTCGAATTCCGCCGCACGACTGACCGCGGTGGAAATCGAATCCAGGGCTGGAGAGAGCAGGGCGAAGATTTCCACTGCTCGGGCGGAAGGCTCCATGCTGCGGCCGGTACGCACGAACAACGGGTCATCGAACAGCCCGCGCAGGCGCGAGAGCGCCGCACTGATGGCCGGCTGGCCGAGGAACAATTTTTCCGCAGCGCGGGTCACGCTGCGTTCGTGCATCAGTGTTTCGAAAACGATCAACAGGTTCAGGTCGACACGACGCAGGTCATTACGATTCATCTGGAGTCCTGGCAGAGTCAGCAAACTTGACGTGAGCGGCCATATGAGAACAATGGCCGGCATGAATCTTACGGGGAAAGACTGGTACTCTGCACAGGGTAATTCAGTTTTTTCTGAAAGGCTGCTTCGGTTTTTCACGGCATTGGATGATGTCGCCGTCGCTGCGGAATCAATGACAGGCATGTCGACTATTAATAGCCACTGATGGTCTTGGGTAGAAAGCCCAGATAGAGTTCAGGGCATTAGAGGTTACTTTGACGAGGTTTGCGATGTCCCGCACGATCCGTTTTCACAAGTTTGGTCCAGCCGAGGTGCTCAAATGCGAAGAGCATGCGGCAGCCCTGCCTGCGCCGGGCGAAGTGCAGGTGCGCGTCGAAGCGATAGGCATCAGCTGGTATGACATTCTCTGGCGCCAGAACCTGGCCTCGTCCCATGCTCGTCTGCCTTCGGGCCTGGGTCATGAAATGGCCGGCGTGGTCACGATGGTCGGCGAAGGTGTCGATGACTTGGCCGTTGGCGACAAAGTCGCCAGCTTCCCGGCCGAAAGCCCCAACGACTATCCGGTCTACGGCGAACAGATCGTTCTGCCACGCACGGCGCTGACCCGCTACCCGGACGTGCTCAGCCCGATCGAAGCCAGCGTTCACTACACGCCGCTATTGATCGCTTATTTTGCCTACGCCGACCTGGCGCGAGTCAAACCCGGGCAATTTGCCCTGGTGACCGACGCCAGCCACTGCGCCGGGCCGTCGTTCGTGCAACTGGGCAAAGCCCTTGGTGTGCGGGTGATTGCTGCGACCAAAACCGCGGATGAGCGTGAATACCTGCTGTCTCTGGGCGCCGAGAAAGTCATCGTTACCGAAGAAGAAGATCTGCTGATGCGGATCAACAAAATTACCGATAACCGCGGCGTCGATGTGGTGTTCGATGGCCTCGGCGGTCCGCAGATGTCATTGCTCGGCGATGTGCTCGCACCTCGTGGCAGCCTGGTGCTTTATGGTCTGCAAGGCGGTAACCAGACACCATTTCCGGCTTGTGCGGCGTTCCAGAAGAACATTCAATTCTTCGTGCACTGCATCGGCAACTTCACCGGCAAGCCGGAGCTGGGCATCCTCCAGGACCAGGCCGCATTGCAGCGTGCCCTGCGCGACATCAACCAGTTGACCGCAGACCGCGTGCTGCTGCCGCTCAAAACCCGGGTCTTCCCGTTTTCCGAGTTTGTCGAAGCACACCGCTACATGGACGAATGCCCATGCCGCGAACGGGTCGCCCTTCAGGTCGAGCCTGCCTGAGCCCTTCCTCTGCCAAGAGTCCGTGCGAATACGGACTCTTCTGCTGGCAGTCACTCCCAAATGAGACGTGCCATCGATCTGTCGGTGGGCCGGTTCAGCAACTGAACTGGTTTTTGCTCTCGATCTGTATCTTCTAATCATTATGTAAGCCCTGATAATTGAATGATTACTTTCATCTCAAGGAAAGAGTCATGGCTGAGTATCAGGCTGAAACTCCTCAATGCGCGCCGGCAATATATGCTCAACAAATAATGCGGCGTCGCTCAGTTGTCTTACATTCATGGGCAACTTCTTTCTTTATTTCTTGTGCTAAGTGTCTGTGGGACGCTGTCGGAAATTTCCTAGGAAAACCCGCCGGAGCCCAAGGCGCCCGCGCTGCGGGGCATTGCGCCGATATAGGTCTCCCTGGGTTACCCGTAACGTTCAAACATTTCAAATAATTACACAATGCTTAAGTGCTAGCATTTGAATAACGGCACCGGCACTCCATTCATGACAAACAACCTGTTGCGCAATACACCTCGTTATTTGCGTGGCATCGCACTTTTGAGTCACAGGTAAATAATGATGACCGCTACCCATGATCAGGCAATGAACTATGTTTATCAGCAAATGCTGCAGCGCTTGCTGGGGTTTTTCTCTCGCGCCGAGCGCACGGCATTGCAATTACTGATTCAGCGCCTGGTGATGTCCGCAGGAGGTTTGGAGCGTATCGGCGATTACAAGGTGCTGTCGATCCAGTCAGGGTCCCGCGACAGCTGCTACACCCTGGCGCTACTGCGTGCCGCGCAGCTGAGTATTGCCGGCCGGGCACCGGCTACGTTTCAGCTGCGAGTGGCGACCTTGCGCTTGAACGGTGCGGCCTCGACAGCTTTGGAAAACATCCATCGCAGCTGCAGTGCATTGTTTCTCTACGACGATCCCCGGGTCGAAGTGTTGATGGTCGATAATCGCGAAGTCCTGCCGTTCAATCATCTGGCGCCGATCTCCGAAGCCGGTCGTGAGTCGAATCGGCTCAATCTGCTGATGGTCGGGCACCGCCGAGTCTGGGACGGGCCGCTTGATCTGTGGGATGACGGGTATCTGGCGACCGGCGAGTTTTACGGACAAATCGCCCGTTGGGACCAGGGTGTCGACGCATTGATCAGTAGCGATACGCCCCGTCTGCAGAAGCAGTTTCTCGAGGGGTTGAATCGTGCGGCGGCCAAGGCCGGGCTCAAGGCGCCGGACCGTCACGAAACGGGCTACGAGTGTCTGTTCGCGCGACTCGATGAATTGGGCAGCGATTGCTACCGCGAGTTTTATCCCGAGGCTGCCCAGGCGGCGTGGCGTCCCGCCGAACGTTTTGAAGCATGTCGCCGCACGACCTTCATCGATATTCACGACATGCTGGTCAGCAACCTGGAAGAGCGCTGGCCACTGCTCACCGATTTCCTCGGGTTTCAACCTGACGAGTTGTCGGCCCAGCTCAGTGATAACGGCTACGTCAGCTTGTCGATATCCGCGCATCTTCGTGGCTTGCAAGCGTGCTTTGTACAGGGTCGCAGCTACGAGGAAGGCATTGGTGAGTACCTGCAGCGGGCGCTGGTGATGATGCGCCGCAAACATGTTCCAGAGCGCTTTTGCGAACAGGCCATGGAAACCTTCGGCAACCCGATGACGATGACCGATCAGCGCGCATTGGCATCGGCTGAAGCACAAAAGAGCCTTGGTTTGAGCGAGGCTCAACTGGTGTGTCTACTGTTTGCCCCGTTTGTCGATAACGGCGCGGCGCTTGAGCATTTTCTCCGTCAGTGCCATCCCGGCATGCTCGTCGCGTTGCCGGACTTGCACCGGGCGATGCAGGGCGGCCCGGCTCCCGAGCAGGTTCTGCAATGGATGGTCGATGTCAGCGGGTTGCCCGTGAGTCTGATCAGTACGCTTTACCGCATGGGGCTGGTGGTTCGGGATGAGGGCAGGGCTCTCGGCCTGGAAAGCGTCGAGGTGGGTGGGCAAGCTGAAGTCGTGGAGCCTGGCAGTGAAACGACTGTGTCTGGCGAATGGTCGACGGGCCGGTGAAAGTGACTGGTTCGACGGATCCGGCAAGGATGCGTCACGACGTTCGTAGTCTGTTCGGCCATTACCCATGAAAGGACCACGAGATACCGATTTTGCGTACCAGGCGGTGTACCGTTACCTGACTAACCTGATCAATGAGCCGGGCAGTGACATGCAAGTGCGCCTGCCTTCATTGCGGCAGTTGGCGCACCGCCTGAGTGTGTCGATCTCGACCATTCAGTACGCTTATTCGCTGTTGGAAAAGGAAGGGCGCGTCTATTCAGTGGCCAAATCAGGCTACTACGCACTCCCCGTGTCCTCAATCGGCATGCCCGGTAGCGGCAAGGACCTGCTCGAAACGGTTTACGTCAACGCCAGGCGTCCCGGCATGCTGGTGCTGAGCGCCGATGAACCGGCGTTATTACAACCCCTGGATAGCCCGTTGCTGTTACTGGAGAGAGAACTGCTGCGCCAGTATCCGCGCCAGCCGCAACCGTCTTCGCAACCCTGCGGCGAGCTGGAGCTGCGCACAGCCCTGGCGGCGCGCTACACCACTTCGCCGACCCGTTGCTGGCATGCTGATGATGTCTATATCGGCGCCGATCTGCGTGGCGTACTGGAAATATTGATCGCTGTCCTTGGCCTTAAGGATGCTGTGGTGGTGGTCGAATCACCGTGCGACTGGGCTATTTTGCGCCTGTTTCAAGACGCGGACGTGCAGGTGGTCGAGCTGCCGCTGCAAGCCCATGGCGGCCTGGATCCTGAGCAGTTGAAGCAGCTGCTTGAGACTGAGCAGGTGCGACTGGTGATGCTTTCATCGAGGCTGAATATGCCCCGGGGCAGTGTGGCGCCTGACAGCAACAGGCAAATCACCGCACAGTTGCTGGAGCGACACGGCAGTTGGGTGCTGGAAAACGATTGTTACGGCGAGCTCGAATTCGAGCCGAGCGGCCTGCGGTTTCGTGATCTGCTGGACCCGGATCGGCTGATCGTGTTCTCCACATTCGAGAAAATCATCGGGTCGGAGGCGCCCTTCGGCTATCTGCTGTCGCGACAGCTGCGCGCCGAATTGCAACGGCACTTTCTGCTGCGCGCGTTTCGCTTGTCGCTGATTCGTCAGAAAGCCATTGCACGGCTGTACAGCAACGGACGCATTGATCAACACCTGCTGGTGTTGCGTCGACTGCTCAAGGAACGCATGGTGCAGATGACTCGGTTGCTGGAAGAGCGTCTGCCCGATGCGTTGCACTTCGTTGAGCCCCGGGGCGGAGCGACAATCTGGATTCGTTCGTTGCGCCAGGTCGATGTGCGTCGAGTGTTCGAGCGTTTGCTCAAGCAGCATGTGGTGATTGCACCGGGTGAGCTGTTCAGTTTGCAAGGCCTGCACGGGCAGCACTTGCGCCTGAGTCACACCTTCGGTGGTCACCACGACCTCGCCGATGCATTGGGTCTGTTGGCGGATGCCTTGCGCCTGGAATCGATCGACTGAGCCGAGGCGCAAACCCTCCTCGGTACCTGACAATTGATAACGTCGCGCCCGGAGCAAACTGTCAGTAAACTGCGCTCTATTCCCGAACCACTCTTTCTCAGAGGTTTTGCATGACACTCAGTCCTTTTGCGGGCAAACCGGCACCGGCAGAACTGTTGGTCGACATCCCGCGACTGGTAACGGCCTATTACACCGGCCAGCCCGATGCAGCCATTTCTACCCAGCGCGTCGCCTTTGGCACGTCCGGACACCGAGGTAGCTCGTTCGATCTGAGTTTCAACGAATGGCACGTTCTGGCCATCAGCCAGGCGATCTGCCTGTACCGCGAAGCCCAGGGCATTGACGGTCCATTGTTCGTCGGGATCGACACCCACGCGCTGTCCACGCCGGCCGGTGCCAGCGCCCTGGAAGTCCTGGCGGCAAACGGCGTGACGGTGATGATCGCCGAAGGCGACGAGTACACGCCGACGCCGGCCATTTCCCACGCGATTCTTTGCTACAACCGTGGTCGAACTTCGGGCCTGGCAGACGGCATCGTCATCACCCCGTCTCACAACCCGCCACAAAGCGGTGGCTACAAATACAACCCTACCAACGGCGGCCCGGCCGATACCCACATCACCAAGTGGATCGAAGCCAAGGCCAACGAGCTGCTGGCGGCCAAACTCGCCGGCGTCAAACGCATCAGCTACGAGCAGGCCCTGAAGGCCAGCACCACCCATCGTCACGATTACCTCAACACCTATGTCGCTGACCTGATCAACGTGATCGACTTCGACGCCATCCGCGATGCGAAGCTGCGTCTGGGTGTCGATCCGCTGGGCGGAGCAGGGGTGCGCTACTGGTCGGCGATTGCCGAGCACTATCGCCTGGACCTGGAGGTGGTGAATAAAGAGGTTGATGCGACATTCCGTTTCATGACCGTCGATTGGGACGGGCAGATCCGCATGGATCCATCATCCAGCCACGCCATGCAAGGCCTGATCGGTCTGAAAGAGCGTTTCGACGTGGCCTTTGCCTGTGACCCGGATCACGACCGCCATGGCATCGTGACCCCGTCCGGTGGCTTGCTGGCACCCAACAACTACCTTGCGGTGTCGATCGATTACCTGTTCCAGAACCGTCCGCTGTGGCGCGCCGATGCGGCCGTGGGTAAAACCGTGGTCAGCAGTGGCTTGATCGATCGCGTCGCCAAACGCCTGGGCCGCCGTCTGTACGAAGTGCCGGTTGGATTCAAATGGTTTGCCGACGGCCTGTTCGACGGCTCCCTCGGTTTTGGCGGCGAAGAAAGTGCCGGCGCGTCGTTCCTGCGCAAGGATGGCAGTGTCTGGTGCACTGACAAGGATGGCTTGATTCCGGCGCTGCTGGCGGCTGAAATGACTGCCCGCACGGGGCGTGACCCAAGTCAGGCTTATCGCGCGTTGACTGATGAACTGGGCGAACCGTTCTCGGTACGGGTCGATGCCAAGGCCAACCCTGAACAGAAAGCGCTGCTGAGCAAATTGTCGCCAGACCAGGTCACCTCCACTCAACTGGCGGGCGAAGCGATCCAGAGCATCCTCAGCCATGCACCGGGCAACGACCAGGCCATTGGCGGTCTGAAAGTCATGACCGAGAACGGTTGGTTCGCGGCACGTCCGTCGGGCACTGAGGACATCTACAAGATCTATGCGGAAAGTTTTGTGAGCGACGACCACCTGAAGCAGTTGGTGGCGGAAGCTCAGACCTTGGTGGATGGCGCGATTTCTGCGAAATAGGTGATGGCCCCTTCGCGGGCAAGCCTCGCTCCTACAGAAGTTAGTCGCCCATGTGATCGACACTACTCCTGTAGGAGCGAGGCTTGCCCGCGAAGGCGTCGGGACAGTCACCCAGGATTTCAGCCAAAAAAAGGGGGCGATCCATCAACGGTCGCCCCTTTTTTCGTCCTGCATTTACCCCGTCAAGCCACATCCACCAACACAATCTCACTGTCCTCAATCGCGATCACGCGCAACACCTGCTCATCGACAATCGCAACCCCGTCTCGAGCTTGTGCACGCAAACCATTGACTTCAATGACCCCAGTGGCTGGAACCAGATAAGCCCGACGGCCGCTGTCCAGGTGATACTCCGCAGACTCCCCGGCCTTCAGATTCGCCGCCACCAAGCGCGCATCGGCGCGAATGTGCAGGCTTTGATCGTCGCCGGCCTTGCCGCTGGCCAGGGTCACAAAACCTTCGCGCTCGCCTTTGGGGAATGGCTTGGCACCCCACGACGGTGCCGAACCGGCTTCGTTGGGGATGATCCAGATCTGAAAGATCCGGGTTTCGGTCGCTTCCAGGTTGTACTCACTGTGAGCGATTCCGGTGCCGGCACTCATGACCTGAACATCGCCCGCTTCGGTGCGGCCCTTGTTGCCGAGATTGTCCTGGTGGGTAATCGCGCCTTCACGAACATAGGTGATGATTTCCATGTCCCGGTGTGGGTGTTGCGGGAACCCGGTTCCGGGGGCAATCACATCATCGTTCCATACCCGCAGGTTGCCCCAGTTCATGCGTTTGGGGTCGTAGTACTCGGCGAACGAAAAGTGGTGATGGGCATCCAACCAGCCATGGTGCGCGCCACCCAGCGAGTTGAAGGGTCTGAGTTCAAGCATGATCGTCTCCTGAAAAGGTTCGTCATGGGGCAGAGCGCCTGAGCCACAGACGAGAACCGGTGGTTGATGGCGAGCATGATCTATCAGGCACCCATCGATAAAAAGCGTAAAAAATGCCTCAATGCAATCGAATTAGTTGATATCAAATAACCTCGAAACATTCTCATCCAGCCTTCACTTCATCGCATAAGCCGATGACCTGTAAGCATTTCACTAGAACTCAGCGGCAAATGCAGACACCATAGCCCTCAACAGCCTCACACCCTGGAGTCCGTCCGCGTGCCGCAACACACCCCCGATCTTCCTCCCGAACTTCGCCCTTTGGCTGAGATGCCTTTGTTCAAGCGCCTGGCCGCCCGGTTCTTTGGCCACGGCCTTACCCGCCTGCGCGCGCAACACCGTGCATCCTGGCTGCACGGCCAAGCTGACGGTTTTCGCAGCGGTCACAGCGCTGGCGTGGAGTACGGCTATAAAGAAGGCAAACTCGAGGGGCTGGAGGAAGGTCGGCAGGTTCTGTTGATTCGCGACTCACGCTCAACCGAGCATCGACCGCCCAACGTCGATGACAATCTGTTTGACGATTGGCGGCTGCCATTGAGTGCTGAGCTGAAGAAGCGCATGAAGGCCGACGTGGCGCGGCTGTTGCCCGCGCATGCCCAGCCGAGCGCTGCCCAATGGAAGATGATTTTCAGCGACACTCCGTCGACCTCGGTGATCGCCGGGGCGGGGGCGGGCAAATCGACTACCCTGGTGCTGCGAATTCTGCTGCTCAGCCATTACCTGGGGTTTGAATTAAGCTCGATGACCGTGGTGACCTTCACCCGCGAATCGCGCAAGGACTTCATCAATAAGCTGATCGAACTGTTTGCAGTCTGGGGCCGGGGAATCAGCCTTAAAGACGCGCGTGATCTGGTGCGCACGTTCCATTCGCGCATCCTGCCGATGGTTCGCAGCCTGCCGGGTTTCGAGCGGCTGCAAGCGTTCGAAAACCTCAGTCACCGCGTGCAAGGCGGCGATGAGGAGGTCGACAGCAACCCCTTCGACCTGCGCATCAACGATGCCCAGCGCCAGCAACTCAACGCCTGCTATCACAGCCTGCACACCCGCGATGAGCGTTTTCGCGAATTGATCAAGCCTTTGTCTCGTCATGCCTTGCAGCTCAAGGAGCTGGAGCGTGATCACCCGGACGTGCAGAAGCGCATGGCGGTGACTGAACTCGCCGCCAAGCGCGATGAAGAACTGTGCGACACAATCGAAGACCTATGGTTTCGCGCCGGCGCCTGGCCGATCAAGGGCATCGAGCCGAATCGTCAGACCTTCGATATCAACGGTTCGACCTTTCATTGTCACGGCTACATTCCGACGCTGGACGCCTGGGTGGTGCTGGGTTTCGATCCCCGGGAAAATCCCCAGGTCAGCCGTCCAAATGCCAAACTTTCAGTGCGCGCAGAATGGGCGGTAAAGCGCACCCTGTTTCAAGCTTTCTGCCGTAAGCCTTTGATATGGCTAGATAGTTATGAATCTTCAAAGCGTGTTTTGGCATCCCTTGCCGGGGACGCCAGCGCTGGGCCAGGCTTCGATTACAAGGTCAAGGGCGAGCTCGGCTCCGCGCCGTTGCTGGACTGTTTTGTTGCGGCGGCCGGGTTTATTGAAAACCTCGGCCTGGATGTGCCGAATGCCGTGGGCCAGATGAGTTTCGCCAAGGATGACCCGGACCGGTTCTTCTTCGAGGCCTTGAGCCTGTTCTGGCGGGCGCTGGAAGATCATCTGCTGGATCAATCGCCGCCGGTGATGACCTACAACCGGATGTTCGCCTTGTTCAGTGAACATTCACCGGAGAATCTCAAGCTGCTGAGCGATGAGCTGCTCAGGCCCATGTCGCACTTGATGATCGACGAGTTTCAGGACGTATCACCGCAGATCGTTTCGTGGATTCGCGCCAGCCTGGCGGAGATCCGCAGTCGCGGACCGGCCATGCATGTGGGGCGCGGCGCGCAACGTTCGTCATTGCTTTGTGTCGGTGATGACTGGCAGTCCATCTATGGCTGGCGCGGCAGTTCGCCGACTTACTTCATGGAGTTCAACAAGGAATTCCCGTCGCCGAGCACGACCAAAGTGATGCTCAGTGACAACTACCGTAGCCATCAGCACATCATCGACGCGGCGGAGCATATTGTCCGCGCGGCTCCGGCGATCGTTGGCAAGAAAGCCAAGGCCAGCGGTGAACCCAAGGCGCTGCTGCCAGTGAATATTCTCGACCGGGATGACCAAGGCATGGCCCAGCGCCTGATCGAGCACTATAGAAAGGGTGATTCAATCTTGATGCTTTATCGAAAAAGCAGCGATAAGTCATTGATTGAAGAGCATATTCAGTCTGTAGTTAATGTGGATTCGAGCTTGCCGTACGACGCTCGACGGCTCAAACAACTGACCTATCACAGCGCCAAGGGCCTGCAGGCTGATGCGGTATTTCTGCTGGGCGATTGCCAGCACCTGACCAGTTCACCCTACAAGAACCAGGTCTATCGCATGGCCGGACTCGGCAAGGCCGGCGACAGCGAAGCTTACGACAGTGCACAGAAAGACGAGATCTTGCGGCTGGCCTACGTGGGCATCACTCGGGCCGTGAGCCATTGCTACTGGTATGTCGATGGCCAGGATACCTCGGCTGCGAATATGCCCAAGGCCTCCGACCGGATTGGCAAGGGTAAGGCGTTCTTCGCTGATCACCGTCAGGGAAAAGTGTCTGCCTGACCATTCAGAGAGTCTTGAGCAGAAAACCTGTGGCGAGGGAGCTTGCCTCCCGCTTGAGTGCGTAGCACTCACAAAGAAATGGGCGCTTGTCGAATTTTTGGGGCCGCTACGCGACCCAGCGCGAGCAAGCTCGCTCGTCACAAAGGCAGGCATGGCTGAAGAGGTACCGACTGGCTGCGAAAAGTTGCGGGGGGCGCAATCCCGGCCTATGGTCCAAAGCGAGGCTTTGCTTGCGACTGGCGCGCAATGATTCGCCGCAGGTCGCTGTCCATCCAGTGCGGATACATGCAGCGAGGTGACGACATGCCGAATGACTCCCGTCCCGCCGTGCTCGAACTGATCGGCAATACGCCGCTGGTGCGTATCAGCCGCTTCGATACCGGCCCATGCACACTGTTTCTCAAACTCGAATCACAGAACCCCGGCGGTTCGATCAAGGACCGCATCGGCCTGGCGATGATCGACACCGCCGAGCGCGATGGTCGCCTGCGCCCCGGTGGCACCATCGTCGAGGCCACCGCCGGCAACACCGGCCTGGGCCTTGCCCTGGTCGGCCGGGCCAAGGGTTATCGGGTGGTGCTGGTGGTGCCGGACAAGATGTCCACCGAGAAGGTGCTGCACCTCAAGGCGATGGGCGCCGAAGTGCACATCACCCGCTCCGACGTCGGCAAGGGCCATCCCGATTATTACCAGGATGTCGCTGCGCGGTTGGCGCAGGACATTCCCGACGCCTTCTTCGCCGATCAATTCAACAACCCGGCCAACCCGCTGGCCCATGAGTGCAGTACCGCTCCGGAGATCTGGGCGCAGACTCAGCATGATGTGGATGCCATCGTTGTCGGCGTCGGTTCGGCCGGCACGTTGACCGGGCTGACCCGTTTCTTTCAGCGCGTACAACCGAATCTGGAAATGGTGTTGGCCGATCCGGTCGGCTCGGTGATGGCCGAATACAGCCGCAGCGGCACCCTGGGAACGCCCGGTTCCTGGGCGGTGGAGGGCATTGGCGAAGATTTCATTCCGTCGATTGCCGACCTGTCCAGCGTGCGTAAGGCTTATTCGATCAGCGACGAGGAAAGCTTCGATCATGCCCGCCAACTGCTGCGCGCCGAAGGCATTCTCGGCGGCTCTTCGACCGGTACATTGCTCGCTGCGGCACTGCGTTACTGCCGCGAGCAAACCGAGCCGAAGCGGGTGGTCAGTTTCGTCTGCGACACCGGCACCCGCTACCTGTCGAAGGTCTACAACGACCAGTGGATGAACGACCAAGGGCTGCTTGCGCGCAAGCGCTACGGCGATTTGCGTGATCTGATTGCGCGGCGTTTCGAGGATGGCCGGGTGGTCAGCGTGGGGCCGGACGACACCTTGCTCACGGCGTTCCAGCGCATGCGCCTGGCGGATGTATCGCAACTGCCGGTGCTGGTGGATGGGCAGCGGCTGGTCGGGGTCATCGACGAGTCCGACATTCTGTTTGGCGTGCACGAAGACGCTACGCACTTTCGCATGACCGTGACCAGCGCGATGACCGACAAGCTCGAAACCCTGCCTCCCGGCGCCAGTCTTGCTGAGCTGGAGGCGGTGCTCGATCGTGGGTTGGTGGCGATCATCGCCGACACTACGGGCTTCCACGGCCTGATTACTCGCGTCGACATGCTCAATCACTTGCGGAGATCCCTTGCATGAGTCAGCACGATGAAACCGCCAAACCACGTGCCTTCGCCACCCGTGTGATCCATGCCGGACAGACACCGGACCCTTCCACCGGGGCGCTGATGCCGCCGATCTACGCCAACTCCACCTATCTGCAACAGAGCCCCGGTGTGCATAAGGGTTTCGATTACGGGCGTTCGCACAATCCGACGCGCTTCGCCTTGGAGCGTTGCGTGGCGGACCTCGAGGGCGGCACTCGGGCCTTCGCCTTCGCTTCCGGGCTGGCGGCGATCGCCAACGTGCTCGAACTGCTCGACGTCGGCGCCCATATCGTCTCCGGCAATGACCTGTACGGCGGTACATTCCGGCTGTTCGACAAGGTGCGACGGCGCAGTGCCGGGCATCGTTTCAGTTTTGTCGATCTGACCGATCTGGCGGCCTTCGAAGCGGCGCTGCAGGACGACACGCGGATGGTCTGGGTCGAGACGCCGAGCAATCCTTTACTGAGCCTCACGGATCTCGCCGCCGTCGCGCGTATCTGTCGTCAGCGAGGCATCATCTGTGTGGCCGACAATACCTTCGCCAGCCCGTGGATACAGCGGCCGTTGGAGTTGGGTTTCGATATCGTGCTGCACTCGACGACCAAGTACCTGAACGGTCACTCCGACGTGATCGGCGGCATCGCCGTAGTTGGGCAAAACGCAGAGCTGGCCGAGCGGCTGGGTTTTCTGCAGAACGCGGTGGGGGCTATCGCCGGGCCGTTCGACGCTTTTCTCACATTACGCGGCGTGAAGACCTTGGCATTGCGCATGGAACGCCACTGCAGCAACGCGCTGGAGCTGGCGCAATGGCTGGAGCGTCAGCCGCAGGTGGCGCGCGTTTACTATCCGGGCCTGCCATCGCACCCACAGCACGAACTGGCGCGGCGGCAGATGCGAGGATTCGGCGGCATGATTTCCCTCGATCTGAACTGCGACCTGGCGGGTGCCAGGCGTTTCCTTGAGAGTGTGCAGATATTCGCCCTGGCCGAGAGCCTGGGCGGGGTGGAAAGCCTGATCGAGCACCCGGCGATCATGACCCATGCCAGCATCCCCGTCGAAACCCGGGCACAACTCGGCATCGGCGATGCGCTGGTGCGTTTGTCGGTGGGGGTTGAGGATGTCGAAGACCTGCGTGCCGATCTGGCTCAGGCGCTGTTGAAGGTCGGTTAAACACTATCCATGTGGGAGCGGGCTTGCTCGCGAAGAGGGAGTGTCAGTAAACATTGATACTGCCTGACACACCGCATTCGCGAGCAAGCCCGCTCCCACATGTTTTGTGAAACGCTGGTCGTTCAGGCATAACTCCTGAGAGCCTGCGGAGGAATGAACGCCTCCAGCTCATCTTCCACAGCTTCAATGATTCGTTCTACGTCCGCCGCATTCATGACCGTTGCGCAAGGAATGCCGGCAATGGCGATCATGGTTTCACCACTGGCGCGGTCGAACAGCCGCGCAACCATACTGCCCGGCGCATCCATGGTCGCTTCGAAACCCATGGGATGAAAATGCCAGCGCATCAGCTGGCAGGCATTTGGAAAAGTGACTTTGCTGAAGGAACCTTTATTCATGTGTTGCCCACCTTAATCATCGAGCGCTTCCTTTAGCTCATGTTAGGAGGGAAGAACCTTCAATGGCTCAACCGGTGACTGTCTTTAAAAGTAGCATCCAGATGTGAAAGTCATGTGGATTTTTTCAGTCCGTTTAGCGATTGGTTCATTTTCTTTTGACGCAGATCACGAGACACCGATTTTGTGGCGAAAGGCCAATATTGGCGGGGGCATTCCACGGGGGCCATTGAAGCCTGGCGAGAACTTCGGCAAGCTCGGTTTTTTCTCGTAGAGTCTTTTACGCACGCCGATGATGGCCCGTTGCAAACCAGGCCACTGATGCGTTACCACCTGCGCTGGAAACACCGGGATCTGGACAGACCCGCGCCCCAGGATCGACACCATCGAAGTTTTGAGCAGCGGAGTCTTGCATGTCGGCGTGGCGCACGATCAGTTTGTGGATGGATCAACTTGAGGAGCCATTGCTGGCACGCCCGGCACTGGAGCAGGATCTGGACGTCGATGTGGCCATCATTGGTGCCGGTTACACCGGGCTCTGGACCGCGTATTACCTCAAACGCCTGGCGCCGGAGCTGAACATTGCCATCGTCGAAGCAAGCATCGCGGGTTTTGGTGCTTCGGGCCGAAACGGTGGCTGGTTGATGGGCAACCTGCTGGGCGAAGATCGCTTGCTCGCCGATTTACCGGCCGAACAACGGCGCGCCTCTTTCGAACTGCTGCACGGCATCCCCGATGAAGTAGAGATCGTCATCGAACGAGAAGGCATCGACTGCGATTATCGCAAAGGCGGGGTGCTTTACTGTGCTGCGCGCTATCCAGAGCAGGAAGCCAGCCTGCGTCATTATCTGGACACGCTCTACCGCCAGGGGCTGACCGAAAGCGACTATCGCTGGCTCAGTCCCGAGCAATTGGCGCAACAGATCAGAGTTGCCAAACCTTATGGCGGTATCTATGCACCGCACGTCGCAACCATTCACCCTGCAAAGTTGGTCCGAGGTCTGGCACGGACGGTGGGGCGCATGGGGGTCAACATCTATGAGAACAGCCCGGTCATTCAATGGCAGTCAGGCAGTTTGCGCACGGCCAAGGCTCAGGTTCGCAGTCGCTGGATCGTGCCGGCGGTAGAAGGGTATGCGGCCACATTGCCACCGTTGGACCGTTATCAGTTGCCGGTGCAGAGTTTGCTGGTGGCGACCGAACCGCTGTCTGCGGCGACCTGGGATGAAATCGGCCTCAGCCACGGTCAGGCCTTTAGTGAAAGCAGCCGACAAGTCACTTATGGCCAGCGCACGGCGGATAACCGCTTGGTATTTGGCGCCCGTGGTGGCTATCAATTTGCCGGCAAGTTGCGCCATGACTTCGACTTGACCGCCAGCGAAATAGAGTTGCGTCGCTACCTGTTCAGCGAACTTTTTCCGCAGCTCAAGAACGTCCGAATTACCCATGCCTGGGGCGGCAACCTGGGTATGTCCCGGCGCTTCAAGCCGCACATGCTCTGCGATCAGGCCAGCGGCATCGCCTTGTCCGGCGGTTATGGCGGGGAGGGCGTCGGTGCCAGCAACCTCGGCGGGCGGACGCTGGCCGACCTGATTCTTCAGCGCGACACCGATTTGGTCCGCCAGCCGTGGGTCATTGCTCAGGGTGGTCTCGACGCGCTCAAAGCCTGGGAGCCCGAGCCCTGCCGCTGGTTGGGCTACAACGCGATCATCCGCAGCTTCGTCCACGAAGACCAGACCCTGGCCAACCCGACTACCGCGCCCTGGCGTCGAAAACTGGCCAGCCGGGTCGCGGAGTTCATGGAAGGGTTCATGCACTGAGCGGGGCAACGGCAGGCCACAACTACAACTAACCGATCGTTTAATTTAGTTGATGGCAATCCAATGGCACTTATATTAATAAATCCGAAAAAGTGAGAACTCATCTACAGAAAAACAACTTACTCATATTTAATATTTAGATAGCAGATTGTCGGACAATCCGGCCAAAATCTTCAACTACAAACTATATTTCGACAGCGCACGCACTGTTTACTGGAGTTCGCCGGAACCACTCAATTTGACGTCAAAAAAAATGTAGACGTTTGATTTCGAATTGTGTCAGTTTTTATACGCCTTCATTGGGCGAGTGATAGGACGATCTCGCCAGAGATTGTCGTATCGGACAAAAACTGTTCCATTGCTAAACAAGGAAGTGTGTTTATGTCGAAAGTAAAAGACAACGCTATTGATCTTGCCGAACAGGCCTTTGCGCCATTGCAAGCGCTGGCTGCACCCAGTTCCGCCTACAACCAGATCGATAGTTTCAGCCATCAGTATGATCGGGGTGGCAATCTCACGGTCAATGGCAAACCCTCCTTCTCCGTCGACGAGGCTGCTACCCAGCTGCTGCGCGACGGCGCTGCCTACCAGGACAAGGACGGCAGCGGCAAAATCGAACTCACCTACACGTTCCTGACCTCGGCCTCGTCAAGCACCATGAACAAGCACGGTATCACCGGGTTCAGTCAGTTCAGCGCGCAACAGAAAGCACAGGCCGCACTCGCCATGCAATCATGGGCCGACGTGGCCAATGTCACCTTCACCGAGAAGTCCTTCGGCGGTGACGGTCACATGACCTTCGGTAACTACAGTGGTGGTCAGGATGGCGCCGCAGCATTCGCCTACCTGCCTGGCACCGGTGCGGGTTATGACGGTACGTCGTGGTATCTGACGGGGGGTGGTTATAACGTCAACAAGACGCCGGACCTGAACAACTACGGCCGTCAGACCCTGACCCACGAAATTGGTCACACCCTGGGCCTCGCTCACCCTGGCGACTACAACGCTGGTGAAGGCGCACCTACTTACAATGACGCGACCTACGGCGAAGACACCCGCGGTTACAGCGTCATGAGTTACTGGAGCGAGAGCAATACCGACCAGAACTTCAGCAAGGGCGGTGTGGAAGCCTATGCGTCCGGCCCGCTGATGGACGATATCGCCGCCATTCAGAAACTCTACGGTGCCAACACTACCACCCGTACCGGTGATACCACCTACGGCTTCAACTCCAACGCCGGTCGCGACTTCCTGAGCGCGTCTTCGTCGTCGGACAAAGTCGTGTTCTCGGTCTGGGATGCGGGCGGCAAGGACACCCTGGATTTCTCCGGTTTTACCCAAAACCAGAAGATCAACCTCAATGAAGCCTCGTTCTCCGATGTTGGCGGCATGGTGGGCAACGTGTCCATTGCCAAGGGCGTCACCGTCGAAAACGCGATTGGCGGTTCGGGTAGCGACCTGCTGATCGGCAACAGCGTGGCCAACGAACTGAAGGGCGGTGCCGGCAACGACATCCTCTTCGGCGCGGGCGGTTCGGACAAACTGTGGGGCGGTTCGGGTTCGGACACCTTTGTGTTCGCGGCCAGCAGCGACTCCAAGCCAGGCGCGGTCGACCAGATCCTCGACTTTGTCAGTGGCCTGGACAAGATCGACCTGACCGGCATCACCAACGGCGCGGGCCTGCATTTCGTGAACTCGTTCACCGGTGCGGCAGGCGATGCAGTGTTGACCACTTCGGGCGGTAACAGCCTGTTGTCGGTGGACTTCTCCGGGCACGGCGTGGCTGACTTCCTGGTCAGCACCGTTGGCCAGGCGGCGTTCTCGGACATCGTGGCCTGATTCAAGGCAAAAAGGAGGGCGGCGCTTGACGCGCCGCTCTCTGTCCCTTGAACGGCAAGTGTTATGAGTAAGGCTACAACCCAGAGTAAAACGCCCTATGATCCAGAACGCTTTTACCTACAAAGCAACCGCGTGGCTGTTGGCGACGCTGATGATGTTTCTTGGAGAGGTAGCCATGGCAAACAGTCTGAAATTAGCCGACCCGTCGGAACTCGCCGGGAAATGGCGGGCTACCTTGAACACCGCGCAAGACTCGCCCGAGTCCCAGGCGCTGCAGGACAAACCGTCGAATGTTTGCATGATCGAGCTCAATTTGAACCAGACCCTGGGTGACGGTGCCGACTGCCTCGGCGCCTGGCTGAACGAGTCGGCGATTGGCTGGTTCCCGGAACCGGATGGCATTGCCGTGACCGGTAAAGAAGGCTCAAGAATTGTGTTTTTCAGCCGACAGCGTGAGGGGCTTTATAAAAGCACCTTGAATTCAGGTCTGATCATTACGCTCGAGCGCACTGCGCATTAAGTGAAAAATGTCGGACCGGCGCCAGGCGCTGAATATTAAGCTTGCTATTGCCGTTATAAGCAGCCGATCAATAACAGGAATTCTTTGAAGAACCCAAAGAGTTGTTATTAGTGTGTGAGCGATCACCGGAAAAATAATGTCTCGACCCATGTGCGGACAGTTAATTGGAACCTCGCCAAGTGGGCGAGGATTAATACCTCAGGAAAAACCAATGAAGATGGCGAAGAGCCCGGCCACTGCACCGTTATTCAAGGCACTGGGCGACTATAAGAGCATCCTGATCAGTGTCGGGTGTTTTACCGCACTGATTAATGTGCTGATGTTGGTCCCGTCGATTTATATGCTGCAGGTCTATGACCGGGTACTGTCTTCGCAAAACGAAACCACCTTGGCAATGTTGTCGTTGATGGTGGTCGGGTTCTTCGCTTTTATCGGTTTGCTGGAGATCGTGCGCAGCTTCATTGTTATCCGTATCGGCAGCCAACTGGAGCGCCGCTTCAACCTGCGGGTGTATCAAGCCGCTTTCGAGCGCAACCTGTTCAAGGGCGAGGGCAACGCGGGGCAATCCCTGGGTGACCTGACCCATATTCGCCAATTCGTCACCGGTCCGGCGCTGTTTGCCTTCTTCGATGCGCCGTGGTTTCCGGTCTACTTGTTTGTGATCTTTCTGTTCAACGTCTGGCTCGGCGTATTGGCCACCGCAGGCGCGGTACTGCTGATCGGGCTGGCCTGCCTCAACGAGGCGATGACCAAAAAGCCCTTGGGCGAAGCCGCGGGGTTTTCCCAGAAATCCAGCCAACTGGCCACCAGTCACCTGCATAACGCCGAAACCATTCAGGCCATGGGCATGCTCGGTGTCTTGCGCAAGCGCTGGTTTGAGGTGCACTCGCGTTTTCTCGGCTTGCAGAATCAGGCCAGTGACACCGGCGCGGTCATCAGCTCCCTGAGCAAAACCCTGCGCCTGTGCCTGCAATCCCTGGTGCTGGGGCTGGGCGCCTTGCTGGTGATTCAGGGTGACATGACCGCCGGGATGATGATCGCAGGGTCCATCCTGATGGGCCGGGTGCTGAGCCCCATCGATCAGTTGATCGCTGTATGGAAACAGTGGAGCGGCGCCAAACTCGCTTACCGCCGCCTCGACGCCTTGCTGCAAGCCTACCCACCGGTTGACGAAGCCATGGCGCTGCCGGCGCCGAAAGGTCAGATCACCTTCGAGCAAGTCAGCGCCGGCCCACCGGGGCAACGGGCAGCGACCTTGCACATGGTCAATTTCAACCTGGGCGCCGGGGAAGTGCTGGGCGTACTCGGGGCTTCCGGTTCGGGTAAATCGACCCTGGCTCGGGTGCTGGTCGGCGTCTGGCCGACGCTGGGCGGCACGGTGCGGCTCGATGGCGCGGACATTCATCGCTGGAACCGCGACGACCTCGGCCCTTACATCGGCTATCTGCCCCAGGACATCGAACTGTTCAGCGGCAGCATCGCCGAGAACATCGCTCGATTCCGTGAGGCGGATCCGCAAAAAGTCGTCGAAGCCGCGCAACAGGCCGGCGTTCATGAACTGATCCTGCGCATGCCGCAAGGCTACGACACCGTGCTTGGCGAAGACGGCAGCGGTTTGTCCGGTGGCCAGAAGCAACGTGTGGCCTTGGCTCGCGCGCTGTACGGCAATCCGAGTCTGGTGGTGCTGGATGAACCGAACTCCAACCTCGACACCGTTGGCGAAGCGGCATTGGCCGGCGCCATCGCGCACATGAAGGCCCGGGGCACCAGCGTGATTCTGGTGACCCATCGCTCTTCGGCCCTGGCCCAGGCCGACAAGTTGCTGGTGCTCAATGAAGGTCGCTTGCAGGCCTTCGGCCCAAGCCAGGAGGTGCTCAAGGCGCTGTCCGGTGCTCAGGAGCAGCAACGTGAAAAACCTGCACAGGCACCGGGCGGGCTCAGCATGAGCCGACAGTATCAGCCCACGACAAGGAATTCGGGTGTATGAGCAGCACACGCATGAACGACGACAGCGAAGCGACAATGGAACACGACTACATCGCCGAACGCCCTGAGCGCGACGCGCGTTTCTTCGCCCGCATGGGCTGGATTCTGGCGATTGTCGGTGCCGGCAGTTTCTTCACGTGGGCGAGTCTCGCGCCGCTCGATCAAGGCATTCCGGTGCAGGGGACCGTGGTGGTCTCGGGCAAGCGCAAAGCCGTGCAATCGATGAGCAGCGGCGTAGTCAGCCAGATTCTGGTGCGTGAAGGCCAAGTGGTGAAGCAGGGCCAGCCGCTGTTCCGACTCGACCAGACCCAGGTCGCGGCCGACGTGCAATCGCTGCAAGCGCAATACCGCATGGCGTGGGCTAGCCTGGCGCGCTGGCAGAGCGAACGGGACAACCTCAAGCAGGTGAATTTTCCCACCGAACTGAGCAACGATCCTGACCCGCGCCTGGCCCTGGTGCTTGAAGGTCAGCGGCAATTGTTCAGCAGCCGTCGCGAAGCCTTTTCCCGTGAGCAAGCCGCCCTGCGCGCCAACATCGAAGGCGCCAGCGCGCAACTGGCCGGCATGCGCCGTGCGCGCACCGACCTGACGGCCCAGGCCAGTTCCCTGCAACAACAGCTGAGTAATCTTCAGCCCTTGGCGGACAACGGCTACATCCCGCGCAACCGCTTGATGGATTACCAGCGTCAGTTGTCGCAAGTGCAGCAACAGCTGGCAGAAAACACCGGCGAAAGCGGCCGGGTGGAGCAGGGCATCCTTGAGTCCCGGCTGAAACTGCAACAGCACAGCGAGGAATACCAGAAGGAAGTCCGCAGCCAACTGGCCGACGCGCAACTCAAAAGCGTGACCCTGGAAGAGCAACTGACTTCCGCCGGCTTCGACTTGCAACACAGCGAAATCATCGCCACCGCCGACGGCATCGCCGTCAACCTTGGGGTTCACACCGAAGGCGCGGTGGTGCGTCAGGGCGACACGCTGCTGGAGATCGTCCCGCAAGGCACCCGCCTGGAAGTGGAAGGGCACCTGCCGATCAACCTGATCGACAAGGTCGGCACGCACTTGCCGGTGGACATCCTGTTCACCGCGTTCAACCAGAGCCGTACCCCGCGAGTTCCCGGCGAAGTCAGCTTGATCTCCGCCGACCAGATGGTCGATGAGAAAACCGGTGTGCCGTACTACGTGTTGCGCAGCAGCGTCAGTGATCAGGCCATGGAAAAACTCAATGGTCTGGTAATCAAACCCGGCATGCCGGCGGAAATGTTCGTGCGTACCGGTGAACGTTCACTCCTCAACTATCTGTTCAAACCGCTGCTCGACCGGGCAGGCTCCGCGTTGACCGAGGAATAAGGATGTTCGGCTGTATGAATAAGCTTTCCCTGCTCGCAGCGACCCTGGCGTTGCTGACGTGCAACAGCGCGATGGCCATGGGGCCGTTCGACATTTATGAGCAAGCGTTACGCAATGATCCGGTGTTTCTCGGCGCCATCAAGGAGCGTGACGCGGGCCTTGAAAACCGCGCCATCGGCCGCGCCGGGCTGCTACCCAGGATCGGTTACAACTACAACAAGGGGCGTAACACCTCCAAGGTCACTCAAATTAATGAGGGGAGACCAGACTTCACCGAGGACCGCAACTACAGCAGTTACGGCTCGACCTTGACCCTGCAACAGCCGCTGCTCGATTACGAGGCTTATGCGGCGTACCGCAAAGGCGTGGCGCAATCGCTGTTCGCTGACGAAAACTTTCGCGGCAAGAGCCAGGAACTGCTGGTTCGCGTGCTCGAGAATTACACCAAGGCGCTGTTCGCTCAGGATCAGATCGACATTGCACGAGCGAAGAAAAAAGCCTTCGAACAGCAGTTTCAGCAGAACGAACAGATGTTCCGCCAAGGGGAGGGCACGCGCACCGATATCCTCGAAGCCGAGTCGCGTTATGAACTGGCGACCGCCGAGGAAATCGAGGCGCGGGATGAACAGGATGCATCCTTGCGTGAGCTGGGCGCACTGATTGGCGTGCCGGCCATCGACATTGCCGACCTGACGCCACTGGATCAGAACTTCCAGACCTTCACCCTGCAACCGGCCAATTACGACACCTGGCACGAGATGGCGGTGGCCAATAACCCGAACCTGGCCTCCCAGCGTCAGGCGGTGGAAGTGGCGCGCTACGAAGTGGAACGCAACCGCGCCGGCCACCTGCCAAAAGTCAGCGCCTACGCCTCGGTGCGCCAGAACGAATCGGAAAGCGGCAACACCTACAACCAGCGCTACGACACCAACACCATCGGCATTGAAGTCAATGTGCCGCTGTATGCCGGTGGTGGGGTCTCGGCCTCGACCCGGCAGGCCAGCCGCACCATGGAACAGGCCGAGTACGACCTGGACGGCAAGACCCGGGAAACCTTGATCCAGTTGCGCCGCCAGTTCAGCGCCTGCCTGTCGGGGGTCAATAAATTGCGGGCTTATCAGAAGGCGTTGACGTCGGCGGAAGCGCTGGTGATCTCGACCAAACAAAGCATTTTGGGCGGCGAACGGGTCAACCTCGATGCGCTGAACGCCGAACAACAACTGTTTACCACCCGCCGGGATCTGGCCCAGGCGCGCTACGACTATTTGATGGCCTGGACCAAGTTGCACTACTACGCCGGAACCTTGAGCGACCAGGACCTGGCCAAGGTGGATGAGGCCTTTGGCCAGGGCCCGAAAGCTCAGTAGCGCATAGAAAACATTGTGGCGAGGGAGCTTGCTCCCGCTGGACTGCGAAGCAGGCCCAATGGCGGTTGCTGCGCAACCGAACGGGAGCAAGCTCCCTCGCCACAGAAACAGAGCAACGCCGCCCCTGGACTGGGGACTACAACTCTAAAAACGCCAAGAAAGCGAGATGTCATGCACATGGACGTACAGATCAAGCCGATGTCGGTCGGCACGCTATTGCTCCTGATTTCATCAGTATCAGGCCCAGCCCAGGCGCTTTCCCTGGAAACCGGCACCCTCGGCGACCCCGCCAGTTGGCGCTCGGCAGAGTTCCAGCGCGATTGGGGCCTGGCGCGCATGCAGGCCGATCAAGCCTATGCCGCCGGCATCACTGGCAAGGGCGTGAAGATCGGCGCACTGGATTCCGGTTTCGATTCCAGCCATCCCGAATTTGCCGCAGACCGTTATCACGCGGTGACGGCCAGCGGCAGCTATGTTGACGGCTCAGCGTTCAACGTCGACGGCTCGCTCAACACCAACAACGACTCCCACGGCACCCACGTCACCGGCACCATGGGCGCTTCCCGGGATGGCACCGGCATGCACGGCGTGGCGTACAACGCGCAAATCTACGTCGGCAACACCAACAAGAACGACAGTTTCCTGTTCGGCCCCAGCCCCGACCCGCGCTACTTCAAAGCGGTCTATAACGCCCTGGCAGATGCCGGTGTACGCGCGATCAACAACAGCTGGGGCAGCCAACCGCGGGATGTCAGCTACCGAACCCTCGACGATCTGCACGCTGCCTACGCCCAGCACTGGAACAAAGGCACCTGGCTCGACGCCGCCGCCGACGTTTCGCGGCGCGGCGTGATCAACGTGTTCAGCGCCGGCAACAGCGGCTACCCGAATGCCAGCGTGCGTTCAGCCTTGCCGTATTTTCAGCCGGACCTGGAAGGCCACTGGTTGGCAGTGTCGGGACTGGATCAAAGCAACCAGCAGAAATACAACCAGTGCGGGATCGCCAAGTATTGGTGCATCACCACCCCGGGCGCGAAGATCGACAGCACCATTCCCGGCGGCGGTTACGCGATCAAGTCCGGTACTTCCATGGCCGCGCCGCATGCCACCGGGGCGCTGGCGCTGGTGATGGAACGCTATCCGTACATGAACAATCAGCAGGCGCTGGAAGTATTGCTGACCACCGCGACCCAGCTCGACGGCTCGATCACCGAGGCACCGAGTACGCGCATCGGTTGGGGTGTGGCTAACCTCGAACGGGCGATGCGCGGGCCGGGGCAATTGCTCGGGTCGTTCGACGCCAATCTGGGGGCAGGGCAAAGCGATGTCTGGAGCAATGACATCTCGGACAAGGCGCTGATTCAGCGTCAGGCCGAAGACACCGCCGAACGCAGCGCCTGGCAACAGACGTTGAAGGACAAGGGCTGGGAGAGCGGCGTTCCGGTTGGCGCCAGTCAGCAGGATCAGACCGATTACGCAGTGGGCACAACTCGCGATTCCGCCGCCGCCAACCGAGTCTACGAAGGCCGCCTGATCAAGTCCGGTGCCGGGCGGTTGATGCTCACTGGCGACAACACTTATCGCGGCCCGACCACGGTCAATGGCGGGTTGCTGGCGGTGAACGGCTCGCTGACGTCGGCGGTGACCGTCAATGACAGCGGCACCCTCGGCGGTAACGGACGAATCGCAGCCTTGACCGCCAATGCCGGGGGCACCGTGGCGCCCGGTAATTCCATCGGTACGTTGCACGTCAGCGGCGATGTGACATTTGCGCCGGGTTCGACTTATGCCGTCGAACTGTCACCCACCCGCAGCGACCAGATTATTGCCGGCGGTACGGCCACGATCAGCGGCGCCACCGTGAGCCTGTCCCTGGAAAACAGCCCGACCTTGCTCAGCACCCAACAAGTGCAAAGCCTGCTGGGCCGTCAGTACAACATCCTGCAAGCGGCGGGCGGCATTCAAGGCCAGTTCGGTGCGGTGTTGCCCAACTACCTGTTCATCGGCGGCAGCCTCGATTACGCCGCGACTGGCATTCAGCTGAGCGTTGAACGTAACGCCACGACCTTCGCCAGCGTCGGGCAAACGCCGAATCAGCGTTCTGTCGCCGCCGCAGTGGAAGGGCTTGGCGCGGGTAACGCAGTCTACGAAAGCCTGCTGCTGTCGCCGACCGCCAGTTCCGCGCAACAGGCTTTCCAGCAGTTGTCGGGGGAAATCTACCCGGCGCTGGGCTCGGTGTTGATCAATGACAGCCGTTATCTGCGCGACGCAGTGGGTGAGCGTCTCAACAACGCCAACAGTTCCCGAAACAACGGCTGGATCAAGGCATTGGGCGCCTGGGGCAAGACCGATGACAGTCACGATACCGCCGACTACACCACCTCGATTGGCGGTTTGCTGGCGGGTGTCGATGGCGCAGTGGACGACGAAACCCGTGTCGGCCTGGTCGCCGGTTATAGCGACAGTTCGGTCAGCATGGGCTCCGGAACTCATTCATCAGCACAAGTCGATAGCTATCACCTGGGCGCCTATGCCGGCCACGAACTGGGCGCCTGGCGTCTGAGTGCCGGCGGCGCCTACAGCTGGCATCGAGCCGACGTCAAACGTGACCTGCAATACGGCGACGTCAGTGCCAAACAGAAAACCAAGGTCGATGCCGGGACCACCCAGGTGTTCGGCGAAGCGGCCTATCGCTTGAACCTGCAAGCACTGGCCTTGGAGCCATTCGCCAATCTGGCTTACGTGCACCTCGACACCGAGGGCTTCACCGAGAAAGGTGACGCCGCCGCGCTCAAAAGCAGTGGCGACCGGCGTGACGCGGTACTCAGCACCCTGGGCGTACGCGCACTGAAAACAGTAACGCTGTCCGGCCAGCAACAACTGGACCTGAGCGGCAGCCTCGGTTGGCAGCACAACCTGAGCCACACCGATTCCGAAGAGCACCTGGCGTTTGCCAGCGGTGGCACTCCGTTCGTGGTGGAAAGCTCGCCGCTGGTTCGCGATGCGGCGCTGGTGGGCGCCCATGCCAGCCTGGCCTTGAGCCGGGATGTTCGGTTGAACCTCGATTACACCGGCCAACTGGCCAGCCGCGAGAAGAGCCACGGCGTCGGGCTGAGTCTCAATTGGCAGTTTTAACGTGGTAAGGGGCTGTAACACCGCAACCCCTGTAGGAGCGAGGCTTGCCCGCGAAAGGGCCGTGACATTCAGCATTGACGTTGACTGACACACCGCCTTCGCGGGCAAGCCTCGCTCCTACAAGTTGCACGCAGGCCCCTGGCCACAAGGATTTTGGCAAAACAACTAAGGACGGTAGTTCGATGAATAACAAGTACAACAACCTTGCCTTGCTCTGCGCATTGGCCACCCTGGGTACCGCACACGCGGCGCCCTACGTGGAAAACGGCAGGACAGGCGATCCCGATAGCTGGCGCAGCACAGAGTTCAACGCCGATTGGGGGCTGGGGGCGATCAATGCTCAGGAGGCCTACGCCGCCGGTTACACCGGTAAAGGCGTGAAGCTGGGGATTTTCGATCAACCGGTTTACGCCTTGCACCCGGAGTTTTCCGGGGCCAATAAAGTGATCACGCTGGTCACCAGCGGCATCCGCGAATACACCGACCCGTATATTCCGGTCAAAGCCGGGGATGCCTTTCTCTATGACGGTTCGCCCTCGGTGGGCTCCAACGGCAAACTCGGTGCCCATGGCACCCACGTTGGCGGGATTGCCGCGGGCAGTCGCGATGGAGGGCCGATGCACGGCGTCGCCTTTGGTGCGCAGATCATCAGCGCCGACAACGGCGACCCGGGCCCGGAAGACGGGATCATTCGCGGCAACGACGGCGCGGTGTACAAGGCCGGTTGGGATGCCCTGATCGCCAGCGGCGCGCGGATCATCAACAACAGCTGGGGCATCGGTATCACGGATCGTTTCGACCTCGGCGGTCGGGACCCGGCGTATCCGCACTTCACCGTGCAAGACGCGCAACTGCAGTTCAACGAGATCCAGACCTTGCTCGGGACCAAACCCGGCGGTGCCTACGACGGCGCCATCGCGGCGGCCCGCAGTGGCATCGTGACGATCTTCGCCGCCGGCAACGACTACAACCTCAACAACCCGGACGCCATCGCCGGCCTCGGCTACTTCGTCCCGGAGATCGCGCCGAACTGGATGACCGTCGCCGCGTTGCAGAGAAATCCGGACACCAGCAGTCCCGACCCTTACAACATCAGTACGTTTTCGTCACGCTGCGGCTACACCGCGAGTTTCTGCGTGTCGGCACCGGGCAGCCGCATCTACAGCTCGATTATCAGCGGCACCAATGCCGATGACCTGACCACCGGCTACGCCAATTACAACGGCACCTCCATGGCGGCGCCGCACGTTGCAGGCTCAGTGGCGGTGTTGATGGAACGCTTCCCGTACATGACCGGCGCGCAAGTCGCCAGCGTGCTGCGCACCACTGCCACCGACCTCGGCGCACCCGGTGTCGACTCGCTGTACGGCTGGGGCATGATCAACCTGCGCAAAGGCATCGATGGCCCGGCGATGTTCGTCACCGAGCAGGACATTCCCGAGGAATTCCGCATCGACGGCGCCTACGGCTCCAGCCAGTTTGTCGCGGACTTGCCGGGCATCGGCGCGATCATCGACGCCGGCAAACCCACCGAGCGTGTGTGCAATGACGTGCATTGCGGGCTCGATGTGTGGCGCAACGACATTTCCGGCCATGGCGGCCTGACCAAGCAGGGCATCGGCACACTGGTGCTGACCGGCGCCAATACCTACGCCGGCCCGACCCTGGTCAATCAGGGCCGATTGGCCATCAACGGTTCGCTGCTGTCGGCCGTCACCGTCAATGACAGCGGGATCCTCGGCGGTAACGGCAGCATCGCGGCGCTGACCGCGAAAAGCGGCGGTACCGTGGCGCCTGGCAACTCCATCGGCACCTTGCAGGTGGCGGGCGACGTGACTTTCGAGCCTGGCTCGACCTACGCCGTAGAGCTGTCGCCCACCAGCAGCGACCAGATCATTGCCGGCGGCAAGGCGATCATTGAGGGCGCAACGGTCAGCCTGTCTCTGGAAAACAGCCCGACATTGCTGACCACCAGCGAAGCGAAATCCCTGCTCGGCAATCAGTACAATATCCTGCAAGCGGCCGGCGGGATCGAAGGGCGCTTCGGTGCGGTGGTGCCGGATTACCTGTTCCTCGGCGGCACCCTCGATTACTCGGCTGGCGGCATTCAATTGGCGGTGGTGCGCAACGCGACCTCCTTCACCAGCGTGGGCCAAACTCCGAACCAACGCGCCGTGGCCGCTGCCGCCGAGCAGTTGGGCGCAGGCAATCCGCTCTACGAAACCCTGCTGCTGTCGCCGACCGCCGCTGTCGCGCAACAAGCGTTCCAGCAACTCTCCGGGGAAATTCATCCGGCAATCGGCACTCTGCTGATCAACGACAGCCGCTACCTGCGCGATGCGGTCGGCGAGCGTCTGCGTGAGCATGATTTGTTCGACGCCGGGGCACCCACCGATGACCGCAGCAACGCCTGGCTCAAAGTGCTCGGCGCCTGGGGCAAGAGCGATGGCGGGCATGACAACGCCAGTTCCAACAGCTCCATTGGCGGGTTGCTGGCCGGTGTCGATGGCTTGATCACTGAAGATACGCGACTGGGTTTCGTCACCGGTTATAGCGACAGTTCATTGAGCATGGGCGATGGCACACATTCGTCGGCCTCGGTCGACAGCTACCACTTGGGTGCGTACCTGGGCCATGAAATCGACGCGTTGCGCCTGAGCGTCGGTGGCGCTTACAGCTGGCATCGCATCGACGTCAAACGTGATCTGCAATTTAACGGTGTCAGCGGCAAGCAGAAATCCAAACGCGATGCGACCTCCGCGCAACTGTTCACCGAAGCGGCGTATCGCCTGGACCTGCAACCGGTCGCTCTGGAGCCGTTCGTCAATCTGGCCTACGTGCACTTGAACACTGAAAGCTTCAGCGAAAAAGGTGACGCCGCCGCACTCAAGGGGGGTGAAAACAACCGCGACGTGGTGCTTTCGACCCTTGGCTTGCGGGCGAGCAAAGCCATTGCGCTGTCCGACCAGCAACAGCTGGAACTGTCCGGCACGCTCGGCTGGCAGCACAACCTGAGCAACACCCGTTCCGAAGACCACTTGGCCTTCGTCAATGGCAACACCGCGTTCAGCGTGCAAAGCGTGTCCATGGACCGCGATGCCGCGGTGGTTGGTGCCCGTGCCGGATTGGCGCTGGGCAGCGATACCCGTTTGAGCCTGGATTACAACGGGCTGCTCGGCTCCCGGGAAAAAGACCACGGCGTGGGCCTGACCCTGGACTGGCAGTTCTGATTTGACGCAAAGGAAGCAAGCACATGGGACTGTTTGATTATAAAAATGCCGGCAGTGAGGCCGGCAAAGCGCTGTACTCCGACGCGATCGCGCTGACGCTCTACGCCTACACGCCAACCGGCCAGCCACTGCCGGCGACCGCTTGGGCGCCGATTGGCGCCACAGCGTTGGGCTATCAGGGTAACGTCGGGGCGCAAGGCACTTTCTATGGCGAGAAGGACGGCTTCACCAGCGCCGAAGCCGAAGTGCTCGGTAAATACGACGGGGCAGGCAAGCTGATCGGCATCGGTATCGCCTTCCGTGGCACCGGTGGCCTGGGGTACAGCGACACCTTCGGCGACATGAAAAACAACCTGCTGGCCGCGGTCGGTCCGGTGGATTACGCGACGAACTACGCGAAAAACGCCTTCGACACTTTGCTCAAGGACGTCGCCGCGTTTGCCATCGCCCATGGCCTGAGTGCCAAGGATGTCTTGGTCAGCGGGCATAGCCTCGGTGGGTTGGGGGTCAACAGCCTCGCGGAGTTGAGCGGCAATAACTGGGGCGGTTTTTTCAAGGACGCCAACTACATCGCCTTCGCCTCGCCGACCCAAAGCGCCACCGGCAATAACGTGCTGAACATCGGCTATGAGAATGACCCGGTGTTTCGAGTGCTCGACGGCACCACGTTTAGCAGTGGTTCGCTGGGCAAGCACGACGGTCATCAGGAGTCGGCGACCAACAACATCGTCAATTTCAATGACCAATACGCCTCCACCGCGCAGAACCTGGTGCCGTTCAGCATCCTCAATCCGTTGAACTGGTCGGCCCACGGTTCGTTGGGCTATGCCGATGGCTTGAACCGGGTGATCGACTCGCGCTTCTACGACCTCACCGACAAGGACTCGACGCTGATCGTGTCGAACCTGTCGGAATCGTCCCGAGGCAGCATCTGGGTCGAGGACCTGGGCCGTAGCGGCGAGCCGCACACCGGCAGCACCTTCATCATCGGCACCGACAGTAATGACTGGCTCAAGGGCGGCGCGGGCAATGACTTCATAGAAGGCCGAGACGGTAACGACCGGTTCCGCGATGACGGTGGCTACAACCTGCTGCTGGGCGGCAAGGGCAGCAACACCTTCGAGCTGCAGAAGCCGTTGCAGAACTTCAGCTTTGCCAACGATGGCGACGGCACGCTGTACGTGCGCGACGCCTACGGCGGCATCAGCCTGACCCGCGATATTGGCGCGCTGGTGAGCAAGGAGTCGGGTTCGTGGTGGGGCAGCAAGGAGGTGACCTACAACGTCACCGCCAATGGCTTGCTCAATGGCAGTGAACTGACCCACTACAACCACTCGCTCAACGGCGATGGCTATGGGGATGGGAATGGCAACACGCTGTCGGCGACGCTGGATGGCGATTGGCTGTTCGGCAACGCTGGTAACGACCTGCTGCGCAGCGACAAGAGCCACGTGACCTTCGTCGGTGGCGCGGGCAATGACGTGATGCAGGCCTCGGGGGGCGGCAACAACACCTTCCTGTTCAGCGGCGCCTTCGGCTTCGACGCGATCAATGGCTACCAGGGCAGCGACAAACTGGTGTTCATGGGCGTCCAGGGCGCGGGGCAGGGTTATGACTACGCCCAGCACGCGACCCAGGCCGGCAACGACACTGTGCTCAAGATTGGCGATTACGCCGTAACGCTGGTGGGCGTGGGTCTGGATAATCTCTCGGCTTCGGGAATTACCTTCGCGTAAAGGCTGCATGCACTAAATGCTCCGGGGCGCCTCGTCAGTGAGGCGTCCTGGTTGTGAGCTATCTCTGACAATTCCAACAAAGAGAGAGGCAATACCAATGGGTGTGTATGACTACAAAAACTTCGGCACAGCAGACTCCAAGGCGTTGTTCAGCGACGCCATGGCGATCACGCTGTATTCCTATCACAACCTCGACAACGGTTTCGCCACCGGTTACCAGCAAAACGGCTTCGGCCTGGGCTTGCCGGCAACCCTGGTGACCGCGCTGATTGGCGGCACCGATTCCCAGGGCGTCATTCCCGGCATTCCCTGGAACCCCGATTCGGAAAAGGCTGCTCTCGAAGCCGTGCAAAAAGCCGGCTGGACGCCGATCACCGCCGCGCAATTGGGCTATGACGGCAAGACCGACGCTCGCGGAACCTTCTTCGGCGAGAAAGACGGTTACACCAGCGCCCAAGTGGAGATCCTCGGCAAGTACGACGCCCAGGGTCATCTCACCGAAATCGGCATCGCTTTTCGCGGCACCAGTGGCCCGCGGGAAATCCAGATCGGCGACTCCATCGGCGACGTGATCAACGATCTGATGGCGGCGTTGGGGCCTAAGGATTATGCGAAAAACTACGTAGGCGAAGCCTTCGGCAATCTGCTCGGTGACGTTGCAGCGTTTGCCCAGGCCAATGGGCTGTCGGGCAAGGACGTGCTGGTCAGCGGCCACAGCCTCGGCGGGTTGGCGGTCAATAGCCTGGCGGACTTGAGCGGCGATAAGTGGTCCGGTTTTTACCAGGATTCCAACTACATCGCCTACGCCTCACCGACCCAAAGCAGCAGCGACAAAGTGCTGAACATCGGTTATGAAAACGACCCGGTGTTCCGCGCCCTCGATGGCTCGTCGTTCAACCTGGCCTCGGTAGGCGTGCACGATGCCGCCAAGGATTCGACGACCGATAACATCGTCAGCTTCAACGACCACTACGCCTCGACGGCGTGGAACGTGCTGCCGTATTCCATCCTCAACATTCCTACCTGGATCTCGCATTTGCCCACCGGTTACGGCGACGGCATGACCCGGGTGCTGGAGTCGCAGTTCTACGACCTGACCAGCAAAGACTCGACCATCATCGTCGCCAACCTCTCGGACCCGGCGCGCAGCAACACCTGGGTCCAGGACTTGAACCGCAACGCCGAAACCCACAAAGGCAGCACCTTCATCATCGGCAGCGATGGCAATGACCTGATCCAGGGCGGCAAGGGCAACGACTACCTGGAAGGCCGCGACGGCAACGACACCTTCCGCGATGGCGGCGGCTACAACATCCTGTTGGGCGGCAAGGGCAGCAACGTGCTGGACCTGCAGCAGTCGGTGAAGAACTTCGTCTTTGCCAATGACGGTGCCGGTAACCTGTACGTGCGCGACGCCAATGGCGGCATCAGCATCACTCGCGACATCGGCAGCATCGTCACCAAGGAACCGGGTTTTCTCTGGGGGGTGTTCAAGGATGACGTGACCCACAGCGTCACCGGCAATGGCCTTGTGACCGGCAGCAACCTGACCCAGTACGCCTCAAGCGTGAAGGGCACGACCGGCGCCGACACCCTCAATGCGCACGCAACCGGCGACTGGATGTTTGGCTTCGATGGCAACGACCATTTGCTCGGCAGCACCGGCAATGACGTGTTTGTCGGCGGGGCGGGTAATGACCTGATGGAGTCGGGCGGCGGGGTCGATACGTTCCTGTTCAGCGGCGCGTTTGGCCAGGATCGGGTGGTGGGTTATCAAGCCAACGACAAACTGGTGTTCCTCGGCATTCAGGGCGTTGCGCCGAACGATGACTACCGGGCCCATGCCACGGCGGTGGGGCAGGATACGTTGCTGACGTTTGGCAGTGATTCGGTGACCCTGGTCGGTGTCGGGCTGGACAGTTTGGCCGGTAGCGCGATTGTGATCGCCTGAGGGTGATGCGGCGCCAGTAAGGGCCTCTTCGCGAGCAAGCCCGCTCCCACATTTTGATCGCAGGCGTACCCATATTGGGTGTTCACTGAAGATCTAATGTGGGAGCGGGCTTGCTCGCGAAGAACGATAACGCGGTAAACCTGCCTGCCTACGTGACTCACCGTTCATTCCCGGACTCCAATACCTGCACCAACAGGAACTGGCACTAAACCATCAGCCCATCCACGCGTTATCCCTATGACGCCGGTGCTGCATGCCGCCATTGAGTACAGGAGATTTTGCAACGTGAGTAACAGCAAGAGGTACACCTTCGGTCTGGCGCTGGCCTTGTTATCGGCAACCGCTGCCGCAGAACTGCCTCAGAGCTCGATTCTGACCCGTTACGGGGTCACCTCCGATCAACTGCCAAAACCGGCCGCGATCGAAACCGCCAAACCTGCCAAACCCATCGAAGAAAAAACTCGCTTTCAAATCCAGCCGGAACAGCCCTGGGTGACAGTGCGCCTGGGCGACGGTAAGCAACCGGAGAAAACCGGCAATATCAGTATTGATCGTTCGATGCAGCAGGAACGGGAGCGTTGCCAGAGGATGCAGGAACGACTGATGCTGAAAGGAGGGCAGTCCTTTTCCTGCGATAACAATATTCTGGGAACTCACTGAGCATAACGGGTGACCCTGAGCATAATGCCGGTTAGTTAAGCCGTAATGCGATCTGTAGCAGCTGCCGAAGGCTGCGTTCGGCTGTAGCAGCTGTCGAGCTTGCGAGGCTGCGTTCGGCTGCGCAGCAGTCGTAAATCCGGCTTGACGACTGCTGCGCAGCCGAACGCAGCCTCGCAGGCTCGACAGCTGCTACAAAGAGTGCGTCGTGGCTTAACTAACCGGCATTAGGCGATCAATAACCCTGCGCACGATCGATCTCACCGAGCATCGGCTCACCCCGTTGATGTCGACGAATATTCTCCAGCAACACACCAAAGGCACTTTCTGGCTGGGTCATCGCCGCGATGTGCGGTGTCAGCAGAATCTGTGGGTGGTGCCAGAATGGATGATCCACCGGTGCCGGTTCCTGCTGCAGCACATCAAGGACCGCGCCGCTCAAATGCCCGCTGTCCAATGCCTCAAGCAGATCGCCTTCCACCAAATGCCCGCCACGGCCCATGTTGATCAGCGCCGCGCCTCGGGGCAGTTGCTCAAACAGCCTGCGATCAAGAATGCCCAGGGTCTGTTCGGTCAGCGGCAATACACACAAGAGAATGTCGCATTGGCTGAGGAACGCTGGCAGCTGTTGGTTGCCGGCATAGCAATCGACCCCCTGAATGTGATGGGCACTGCGCGCCCAGCCTGACAAGGCAAAGCCCAGCGGCTGCAAGGTTGTCAGAATCTGCTGCGCCTGAGCGCCGAGCCCCATCACCCCGACCCGACGCCTGGCGGCCGGTTGCAGCAAGTGCGCTTGCCAGCAGCGGGCCATTTGTTGCTGGCGATAGCGCAACATGTCCCGGTGCAGGCTGAGCACGGCAAAACTGGCGTATTCGCACATGCCACGGGTGATGCCGGGGTCCAGCAGGCGCACCACCGGCAAGGTCGCTGGCAGGCGATTGAGGTCGAGTTGATCGACGCCAGCGGACAAGGCAAACAGCACTTGCAGATTGGGCAGCACAACCTCGAGATCTTCGGGTGCCTGCCACGCGGCCAGGTACTGAATGTCCTTCGGGTCGCCGATGTCCGGCCACGCGCGCCATTCGATATCCGGGGCGTGTTCGGCGAACAGCGCTTTCCACTGTTCGCCGCGCACAGGGTCAGCTTTATACAGCAGGGCCATGGGCATTTCCTGAAAGGTGAAGGTGCTGCCCATCATCGCGCAACGCCAGCGCAGGATCTGTCGAAAGCACCGGGGTTAACGCGTTGTGTGAGGTTCTATCGGCCATCCACCGGCAGATTCGGCGGGTTGAAGGAATCTGCCGTTTGGCGGGGTGAAAACAGTCGATCCGAATTTCTCAGGGGGCAAGTTCGGCGTAGTTCGTTTCGCGCAAGCCTTAACCTGAACACCATCGCAACCACTTCCCGGTTGCCGGACTCACGATGGGAAATGCCATGAACAGCAAAGTCGACGAAACCCCTCATTTGCTCCGTCAGCGCGATCAATTCGTGCCACGTGGCCTGGTTACCGCGCACCCGTTGGTGATCGATCGGGCCCAAGGTTCAGAATTGTGGGACGTGGACGGCAAGCGCTACCTGGACTTTGTCGGCGGTATCGGTGTGCTGAACATCGGCCACAATCACCCGAAGGTGGTCGCGGCGGTGCAGGCGCAGCTGCAAAAAGTCTCCCACGCCTGTTTCCAGGTGGTGGCCTACAAGCCTTATCTCGACCTGGCTCAGCGCCTGTGCGAAATGATCGGCGGTCAGGAATCCTATAAAGCGGCGTTCTTCACCTCCGGCGCCGAAGCCGTGGAAAACGCGGTGAAGATCGCCCGCGCCCACACCAACCGCTCGGCGGTGATCGCCTTTCGCGGCGGGTTCCACGGCCGGACCTTGCTCGGCACCACGCTGACCGGCATGAGCCAGCCCTATAAGCAGAACTTCGGGCCGTTCGCGCCGGAGGTCTTCCACACTCCGTATCCGAATGCCTATCGCGGCGTGACCGGCGACATGGCGCTCAAGGCGCTGGACGAATTGTTGGCCACCCAAGTGGCGCCCGAGCGGGTCGCGGCGATCATCATCGAGCCGGTGCAGGGCGATGGCGGTTTTCTCTCGGCACCGACGGAATTTCTCCAGGCCCTGCGTGCCTTGACTGAAAAGCACGGCATTGTGCTGATCCTTGATGAAATCCAGACCGGTTTCGGTCGCACCGGTAAATGGTTCGGCTTTCAGCACGCCGGCATTCAGCCGGACCTGGTCACTGTCGCCAAAAGCCTGGCCGGTGGTTTGCCGCTGTCCGGTGTGGTCGGCAAAGCCGAGATCATGGACGCGCCGTTACCCGGCGGCCTCGGTGGCACTTACGGCGGTAACGCGCTGTCATGCGCGGCGGCGCTGGCGGTGATCGAGGCTTATGAGCAAGAGCAGTTGCTGGCCCGTGGTGATGCTTTGGGCGAACGTCTGCGTCAGGGCTTGTTGAGCTTGCAGGCTCGTTACCCGCGTATCGGCGACGTGCGCGGTAGCGGCTTCATGCTGGCGATCGAGCTGATCAAAGATGATGCGCACACCCCGGATGCCGACCTGAACCAACGGCTGATCGACGAAGCCCGAGCCGGTGGCTTGCTGGTGATCAAGTGCGGCGTGTACCGCAACGTGCTGCGCTTCCTCGCGCCGCTGGTGACCACCGAAGCGCAGGTCGACGAAGCGCTGCAGATTCTCGACGCGGCGCTGGCACGAGTCTTGAACTGAGCTCACGCCTGCTCCGGGCGGTGCCACATGGCATCGCCCGTGAGCATTTATGGAGCATGGATTGATGGAATGCATCATCGGAGGCTTTACACACCATGGGGCTGACTGATTATCGAGCGTTGTTGATCGATTGCGATGAGGTCCTGGTGGATCGCGATTCCGGGGTCTGGACGGCGTTGCAGCCGCTGCTCGACAGCCGTGGCGGCCACCCGGACAAGGCACAGATACTGGCCGAATTCAGCGAGGTGGTGCATGCGCTGTACCCGCGCTTCGGCGAGCTGGGGTTCAGCGGCTTGCTGTGTTTCGCCCACCGTCAGTTGGCCGAGCGCTGGGGGCTGAAAGCCAGTTGGGAGGAGGGCATGAGCTTTGCCCGCTCGGTGGCGGGTTGGTCGTTGTTCGAAGACGCGCCCGGCGCCATGCTGTACCTGCGCAAGTTCTATCGCCTGTTGGTGCATGGCGATCGTGATGCCGAGGATCGGGGCCTGCTGTGCGAGCGTCTGGGAATCATGCCCGACGATTTCATTTCACTGGCCAGTGATCCCTTGCAGGATCGCGACTGGCTGGCGGCCAATGAGCTTGATGCCAAAACCATCCTTCAGGTGACCCGGCCTTCCGCCCGGCAGAAGGGCGCGGGCGCTGTCTGTCTGATCTGTCGCGGCCGGGGCAAACACCCGACGCCGTGCGCGGCGGATTACTGCATCAACAGCATGGCGGATCTGGTGGCTCAGCATCAGCTGTCTTTACGGCGCTGATTTTGCTAGAAGATTGTCTTACAAACGGCAGTCAAGAGGTACGCAATGGAAGGTTTAGTAAAACTGGACCGGATCGACATCAGCATCTTGGTTGAGCTGCAAAAGGATGGGCGCATGACCAACGTCAGCCTGGCCGATGCCGTGGGCCTGTCGGCCAGCCCCTGCCTGCAACGGGTCAAACGGCTTGAGTCGGCCGGGTACATTTCCAGCTACAAGGCCCATCTGAACCTGGCCAAGATCACCGACTCGGTCACGGTATTCACCGAAATCACCTTGAGCGACCACAAGCGCGAAGACTTCGCCAAGTTCGAATCCAATATCCGTCTGGTCGATGAAGTGCTCGAATGTCACCTGATCAGTGGCGGCTACGATTACCTGGTGCGTTTCATGACCCGCAGCATCCAGCATTATCAGGAAGTGATCGAAAGCCTGCTGGACAAGAACATCGGCATCTCCAAGTACTTCAGCTACATCGTCATCAAATCACCCGTGCTCAAGGACGGCGTGCCGCTGCGCAAATTACTGCGTCACTGAAACTCCCTCCGCGAACACATCCATCGTCCATTCCATGCCCCGGCAGCCTGCCGTCCCCCATGTGGGAGCGGGCTTGCTCGCGAAGGCGGTGTGTCAGGCAACATTCATGTCGACTGACACTCCCTCTTCGCGAGCAAGCCCGCTCCCACAGGTTTTTCGTGTCTGTCGATGAAGTTTTTGGGAATGCACCTCGACTGGACATGGGGGCCGCAGAACCTCTCTGCACGCTTCACACTGGCGCAGGCCGCATAAACAGCTGTTTACGCGGCAAAAACAGTCTTCATTTGCGTAATGAGCAATGAATTCGGGACGAAGCGCAAAATAGCCTGCGTTGTAATGCGTTCAGAGAGAGGGGCCGATCGTTGCAGGGCTGCAACGATCCGTTGAACAACACCAATCGGAGCGCAAAAAATGCGAATGAGCCACGCAAAAAAAGCACTGTTGGGTTACGGCGTCTTCCTGCTGGCAAGCAGCAGCGAGGCGCATCAAATCTGGTACGAGCAGCCACCGGGGCAACCCCTGGCGTTGTACTACGGGGAATATGACAAGAACATGCTGGAAGTCACACCGGGCGGGATGGACCGGTTCCGGCAACTCAAGGGCTGGTCGATCAGCAACAAGTCTCAGCCGTTGAACCTGACCTTACAGCGCCAGGCGTTTGCCGTGGCGCATCAAACCAAAGCGGATGACTCGCTGCTGGCCGAGGACGCGCATTACCCGATCTTCGACCTTCATGAAGGCGATAAAACCCAAAAGGCTTACTGGACGCCCGCCACCCGTTGGGTCGGTGACTTGCGTGCCCGCACACCGGAACTGACGCTGGATATCGTGCCTACCGGTGTCGCCGATGCGGGCAAGGCGCAGTTCCAGGTGTTCTATGCGCACAAGCCCTTGGCTGATCAGGACGTGGTGCTGGAAACCGGTTCTGGCGAAGTGTTTACCCGACGCACCGATGCGACCGGCAAGGTCAGTTTCGAGCTGCCTTGGCAGGGCACCTATGTGGTGGCCGTCGAATACAAGGACCACACCGCCGGCGAGCGCATCAATGCCCAGGGCCAGGCCGAACCCTTTGATGTGAAGAGCTTCAGTTCGACGCTGTCGTTCTATCAAAAGGAAGGTCAGGTACCCTTGCCGCGGACGCCGTCGCAGCTGCCGGCATCGGAAGTTGCCAGGCTGAAGAAACAGGGCTGAGCCAGCGGTAGTCCACTGACCACGACATGAGTGACTGATATGACCCTATCTACAGGTGTGGCAGGGCAGGCGGGAAGTGTTTCCCCTGCGCTTGCTACCAGCGCTGCAAAAACCAATACCCGGATGCTGGCCATCGATGCCTTGCGCGGCTTCGTCATGCTTTTGATGCTCATCGACCACGTGCGGGAAACCTTTCTGCTGCACCGCCAGGTCACCGATCCGATTGATGCGCTGAGTGTCACGCCGGACTTGTATTTCACCCGCATGCTCAGCGAGATCTGCGCCCCGGTGTTCATTTTCCTCACCGGCTTGTCGGCCTGGCTCTACAGCCAGAAACACACGGCCAGCGAGACGTCAGTGTTCCTGCTCAAGCGCGGGTTGTTCCTGGTGTTCCTGGAGCTCACATTCGTCTGCTTTGCCTGGAACGCCGAGTTCCCGCCCAAAACGTTGTGGCTGCAAGTGATCTGGTGCATCGGCATCTGCATGATCGTGCTCGCCGGGTTGCTGCACTTCAAACGCGGTTGGCTGATCGTGCTCGGGGTGGCGATTGTCGCCGGGCACAACCTGCTCGATGGCGTGACCGTGGGGCCGGAGTCGCCGTTCTTCGTGCCGTGGTCGATCCTGCATCAGCGGGTGTTCATCGACATCACCGAATTCACCCGGGCTCGCACCACGTATCCGGTGTTGCCGTGGATCGGGGTGATTCTGCTGGGCTGGGCCATCGGGCCGTGGTTCGGCAAGGACATGGAACCGGCCGAGCGGATTTCCCGGTTGCTGAAAGTCGGTGTCGGCCTGCTGGTGGCGTTCGTGTTCATTCGTTACCTGAACGTCTACGGCGAGAAGCCTTGGGTGCAGACCGGTGACTCCCTGCGCACGTTCATGAGCTTCATGAGCGCGAAGAAGTACCCGCCGTCGCTGATGTTCCTGATGCCGACCCTCGGCCTCGGGCTGATCCTTCTGGCGTTGTTCGAGAAGGCCCAGGATCGCTGGTCCACCGCGACCCTGGCGATCTACGGCGGTGCGCCGATGTTCTTCTATTTGCTGCACCTGTACGTACTCAAGGCCATGTACCTGGTAGCCGTCGCCATCTGGGGCGCCAATCAGGGCACCTATTACGGCTTCGATGACCTGCCCATGGTCTGGCTGTGGAGCGTGATCCTCGGGGTGTTGCTGTTCTTCCCGACGCGTTGGTTCGCCAACCTCAAACAGCGCCGTCGCGACATCGCGATTCTCAAATACCTCTGATTGCCCTTCGGTGTCCCCCATTCGGCGGGACACCTTGCCTACCTGCTACGTACGACTGATTTTCCAGGAGTCAAACTGTGAAGACATTGACCACGCACGCCCTGCTTTTGGCCTTGGGAGGGCAAAGCCTGCTCGCTCAGGCCTCGGAACAAGACAATGCCAAAGGTTTTTTAGAGGACGGCCAATGGAACCTGCTCAATCGCAGCGTCTATGACCGTCGCGATTATGAACACGGCTCGCTCAGCAATGGCGCGCGCAATGCCTATAAACCCAGGGCCCAGCGCAGTGATCTGGCGGAGGAATGGGCTTATGGTCTGATGGCCGATGTGGCCTCGGGTTTCACCACCGGCACCGTAGGCTTTGGGTTGGACGCGCACCTGTATTCCGGCTGGCAACTGGACAGCGGAGGCGGGCGCGCCGGCAAGGCCCGACTGCTGGGCGTCGACAACGAAGGTCACCCCAAAGACGAGTTCAGCCGAGGCGGCGCGGTGGCCAAGCTGCGTTTTTCCTCCACCGAATTACGCTACGGCGAGCAGCGAGTGAAAACCCCGGTGTTCGGTTCATCAGACAGTCGCTTGTTGCCCGAGACCGCCACCGGTTGGCTGCTGACCAGCCGCGAACTGCCCGGCACAACGTTGTATGGCGGGCACTTCAATGAGAGCACCGACCGTAATGCCACCAGCCATGACCAGGGCTTCGTGGTCAATTACTCCAACGGCAAACAGGGCAACAGCTTCGATTTGATCGGCGTGCGTAACACCTCGATCAAAGGGCTCAATGCCAGCCTGTTCAGTGCGGAGTACGACGAGACATGGCGTCAGCACTATCTGGGCGCGGTGTACACGCAACCGTTGGCCGCCGGCCAGGACCTGATCTTCGACCTCAATCTGTATCGAACCCAAGACACCGGCAAAGCCTTGTCCGGCCGTATCGACAACACCACCTGGAGTTTTCTTTCCACCTACAAGGTCGGCTCCCACAGCTTCGGCCTGGGTTACCAAAAGGTCGATGGCGACACGCCCTACGACTACGTGACCCGTGGCGCGATCTACCTGAGCAACGCGGTGGCGCTGTCCGACTTCAACGCACCCGAGGAAGCGTCCTGGCAGGCCCGCTACGATCTGAATATGGCCGGCTACGGCGTTCCCGGCCTGACCTTTGGCGCACTGTATGTGCGCGGCAGCGGCATCGATGGCAGTCATATGGACCCGAGCGGTGGTTACAAATGGCTGGGTTACGGGCAGGGCGGCAAACATTGGGAACGAGATCTGCAAGCCAAGTACGTGGTGCAGTCGGGACCGGCGAAAAACCTTGGGTTTACCCTGCGGCATGCGGTCCATCGGGGGAATTCGGCGCAGGCCGAGCTGGATGCCGATCAGATTCGTCTGGCGATTGAATATCCGCTGGGTGGGAAGTTCTGAGGCACAGCCTTGTAGCCGCTGCCGAGCTCCTGAGCCTCCCACAAAGGATTTGCTGTGAGCCCGTTTTTTTGCGAACGCCACAGATCCAATGTGGGAGCGGGCTTGCTCGCGAAGAGGCCATAACATTCAGTATCCGTGTTGAATGTAAGTCCGCCTTCGCGAGCAAGCCCGCTCCCACAGGTTCTGCACCTACGAGAGCTACTAGTGAGCGCTATTTGACGGCATAAACCTTGCGCACGTACCGCGCACTGCTCCAGGCGCATGGCGCGCCTTGCGGTACGAACACGGTATCGCCGGGGTTGACGGTTACGCGGGTTCCATCCGGCGCCTGCAAGGTCACGCTGCCTTCGAGCAGGTGCATCAGCTCGTTGAGTTTGTGCGCTCGGCCATGGCGAGTGTACGGCGTCGAATCCCAGACACCGACGCGCAGATCAGTGGCGTCGTCTTCGAAGGCATTGCGGGAGCGGCACTGCGGCGTAGGACCGATCAGTATTTGCGGTTCCGGGGCTGCCGAAGGGGACAGCATTGCCAATGGGTCGAGTGCGGTCAGCCCCGGCGTCGGTTTGGCGGTGGGGCTGGTGACGGCGCAGAAGGCCCAGCAGGTATCGGGTTGTGCCTGAAGCTTGAGCGCCGTACCGCGACCGATCACGGCGCTGGCACCGATCCCCAGTTCCAGCATCTGCTCCGCGGATTGCAGCGCGACATGCCCGGCGTGGACCACGATCACTTCGGTGTGCGGAAAGTCATCGATATCGAGGGTTTTGCTGGTGTGAACAATGCCCGCCGATACGCCGTCGGGCCCGGTGTAGGCGACCTGGCGACCGTCCATGAACGGATCGATGGAGCTCAAGGGTGCTGTTTTGAAAGGCGTAGAAATACGGCTGCCGTCGGCGCGAGCCAACAGCAGAACGGTAGGTTGAGACATGCGGGTGACGCTCCCTGCAAATGGGGGGGAGAAGGTGTTGGATGGCGCTTGTTTCATCGCGCGCCGGAGTCAACCAATGGCTTGGGTGACGAGGGCAAATTGGCGAACGCCGCTGACCGCTGGCGGCGGTGTACCGAGTGCCATTTGTGCCACGGTGTCGACCTGTTTGAGGCCGGCCAGCTCCAGCCATTCGCCCAAGCCACTGTCCGCTGGAATGTCGATCCGTACGAAGGCGTCCGGCACCTCAGCCAACAACACGGCGATCATGCGTTTGGCCTGCTCGGGGGTTTCGGCGATGACCGGACCGATACAACGACCGCGGCCGAAGGGGCGCAACAGGGCGAAGGCTCGCAACTGACCGTTGCGTTCGATGCCCACCGAATGCTCGACCACATCAAACAGATCCGTAAGCACCGCTTGGCGGTCGAGCCCACTGCCAGCGTTGGCCAGTTCCAGTTGACGAACCTGATCAGCCGCGCGCAGCGGGCGACATTCTTCACCGTCCGCCAGCGCTTCAAGCGCGGGTGCTTGCGCCTGGCCTTGATGCTGCTGAACCCGGCCGAATTCGACAAAACCCTGACTGGCGTAAAGCGGTGCGCCGGCGAGGGTGGCATTGAGCATCGGCGTGCATGACTGGCAAGCCTCAAGCGCAAGCTCCATCAACCGGCGACCGATGCCCTTGCCCTGATAGTCATCACTGACGATCACCAGGCCGATGGTCGCGTATTTGCCTTGCGGACAGGCGAACGCGCTGCCGATCAATCGCTCGCCATCGAGCACCACGAAGCCTTCGCTGACCCGCTGCAACATCGCCCAGTCTTCCAGGCGATGGGGCCACTTCAACTGCACGGACAAGGCGTGGGCCGAGGGCAGATCGGCGGCAGTCATCGGCCGATAGACATAAGTGGAAGGGTGCGAGGCGGACATGGCGAGTCTCCGTTTTCAGTGTGCGCGATCAACCGGTTTTCCGGCGCTAGGGTGCCTGTATCCCATCTGCGTGAAGGCCTGGCAAGGGGGCCGGATAGATTCGGCAGATTCCTCACGTCGAAGGCGTACAGACCACACTTACTACTTAATTGCCCCATAAGGTCGGCAGCAAATGCTTGGGCTTTTTTTCTACGATGGAGGCCTGAGTTCACGACTCGCCGTCCCTTTTTGGAGTGCTCCATGGATAGCTTCGATCCTCGCCTTATCGCTGTGCGCAGCGCTCACTTTATTGCCGGTCAATACCGCGATGCCCGACCGGGACTGAAAGTGGTCCGGCCTTCGGACGGCCAGGCCTATGCCCAGTTGCCGATCGCCGATGCCGACCTGGTAGATGAGGCGGTCAATGATGCCTGGCAGGCGTTTAATCGCAGCGACTGGGCCAGCCGTCCACCCCGGGAACGGGCGCGAGTCATGCGCCGTTGGGCCGATCTGATCGAAGCCGATGCCGCCGTCCTGGCGCCGTTGGAAGCGGTGGGTTCGACTCGTCCGCATAAAGATGTGATCGCCTGGGATATTCCTTATGTGGCGGAAGGCATTCGTTTTTTTGCCGAACTGGCGGACAAACACGGCGGCCATGTCGCGGCCACCCAGACTGATCGGCTGGGCATGCAGATCGCCGAACCATACGGCGTGATTGCCGCCATCGCGCCGTGGAATTTCCCGTTGAGTATGGCTTCCTGGAAAGTCGCCCCGGCGCTGGCCGCAGGCAATGCCGTGGTGCTCAAGCCGTCGGAGCTGACGCCGTTCTCCAGCCTGCGTTTTGCCGAGCTGGCGGTGCAGGCGGGCATTCCTGCGGGGATTTTCAACGTGGTGCAGGGCGATGGCCGCATCACCGGCGACGCTTTGTGCCGTCATCCGCGGGTGGGCAAGGTGACCTTTACCGGCTCCACGGCGACCGGGTCGAGCATCATGTCCACCTGTGCGCTGGTGGGGCCGAAACCGGTGACGCTGGAGCTGGGCGGCAAGAGCCCGCAACTGGTGTTCGCCGACGTGCCGGACATCGCGAAAACCGCGCGCACCGTGGCGCTGGCCATTACCGGCAACGCCGGGCAAGTGTGCGTATCCGGTTCGCGGTTGTTGATTGAACGTTCGATCATGGAACCGTTCATTGCGCACTTGCAGACGTATTTCGAAGAGCTGCGCCCGGGGCCGACCTGGTCTTCCGAGAGCACGCTGTCGCCGATCATTTCCCGGTTGCAGGCCAGCCGTATTGACGGCATCGTCCAGCGTTCGCGTCAGGCCGGGGCCGAGGTGTTGACCGGCGGCGGGTTGTTCGAAGGGCTGGGTGGGGCTTATTACCAGCCGACCTTGCTGGCGGGTCTGGACAACCAGAACCCGGCGGTTTGCGAAGAGATCTTCGGCCCGGTGCTGACGGTGCAGGCGTTCGATGATGAAGAGCAGGCATTGAGCCTGGCCGCACACGCCACCTACGGCCTGGCGGCGGGGGTGCACACCGCTGACATCAATCGTGCGTTGCGGCTGGTCCGGCGTCTGGAAGCGGGCACGGTGTGGGTCAATCGTTACGGGCGCAGCAACGACTACATCCTGCCAACCGGCGGCTACAAACGCTCCGGCATCGGCAAGGATCTTGGGCGCGAAGCGTTCGAAGCGAATTTGCGTTTCAAGAGTGTGCTGATCGATATCGTGCAGTAGGGCGATACGCAATCCCTGTGGGAGCGGGCTTGCTCGCGAAAGCGGTGGGTCAGGTGACATCAATATCGACTGTGCCGCCGTCTTCGCGAGCAAGCCCGCTCCCACAGGTTTCGCATTATCAAATTTCGAATCATCGACAAACGGGCGCTTCCTGACGGACGCGCCCGTTTTCGTTCCGCCCGGCGCAGGTTCTGCCGTGAATGCGGGCGCTGTTGAGCCTTGCGCGGCCATCAAGGTCCATAAACGCGCACAAATACGGGGTTTGCCCAAGGCTGGAGCGAGCCGCAAAGTCTGCTGAGGGGGGTGGCTAAAACGGTGGTTTGTATCAAGCAGAGGTCGCTTTTAACGCCATCTGCTGGTTTCACGGTGTTGTAATGACCGTGTGCTGCAGCGTTGCATCGCCGCTCCCGAGACGCAGCGAATGCCTGTCGCGCCATGACCTCAACGAACTTCAGGACCGCACTCAATGAGCTTTCTTCGCCCCAAATTCATTACGTTCGACTGCTACGGTACGCTGACCAATTTCCACATGGGCACGATGACTCGCGAACTGTTCGCCGATCGCGTGGTGCCCGAGCAGATGGATCAGTTCGTCAAGGATTTCTCCGCCTATCGTCTGGATCAAGTGATGGGGGACTGGATGCCGTATGACGAAATCCTCAAGACCGCACTGGCGCGAGTCTGCAAACGTTGGGGCATCGAATACCGTGACGAAGGTCAGCTGTATTACGACGCCGTGCCGACCTGGGGCCCACACCCGGACGTGCCGGCCGGCCTGTCGAAAATCGCTGACAAGATTCCTCTGGTGATTTTCTCCAACGCCAGCGACAGCCAGATCATGTCCAACGTCGACAAACTCGGCGCGCCGTTTCACAAAGTCTTCACCGCCGAACAGGCCCAAGCCTACAAGCCGCGTCTGGCCGCATTCGAGTTCATGCTCGACAACCTCAACTGCGGCCCGGAAGACATCTTGCATGTGTCTTCGAGTTTCCGTTACGACCTGATGCCGGCCCACGACATGAAGATCAAGAACAAGGCCTTCGTCGCCCGTGGCCACGAAGTCCCGGCCAATGCCTTCTACGGCTACCAGCAGATCACCGACATCGGTGGGCTGGCGGCGCTGGTCGGTCTCTGAGTCGAACGGTAACGGCATTCTTCATTTGGCATAGGCGGGTTAGACATGGGCAGTGAATCCTACTGGCTCGACACTGCACCGGCGTTTACCGGTGCTCAGCCCGGTGCGTTGCCCGGGCAGGTCGACGTGGCCATCGTCGGTGGTGGTTTCACCGGCCTGGCGGCGGCTCGGGCATTGGCGCTAAAGGGCGCCAGTGTGGTGGTGCTGGAAGCCGGAAGGGTGATCGGCGAAGCCTCCGGGCGCAACGGCGGCCAGTGCAATACCGGCGTTGCGCAGGACTACGCCGGGCTGAGCGCCAGCCTCGGTGCCGACAAGGCCCGCGCTTATTACCAGGCCTATGAAAGCGCAGTGCAGAGCGTGGTGTCGCTGGTGGAGCAGGAGCAGATCACCTGCGACCTCAAGCGCAAGGGCAAGCTCAAACTGGCGGCCAAGCCGATGCACTACGAAGGCCTGGCGCGTACCTGCGAACTGATTCGCCGGGAAGTCGATGCCGAGGTTGAGTTGCTGTCTGCCGAGCAAACCCGTGCTGAAGTGAATTCGGCACAGTTCCACGGCGGCTTGCTGCAGCGCAACGGCGTGCAGATGCACGTCGGGCGCTTCGGTGTGGGGCTGGCCGAGGCGGCGGCGCGTCATGGCGCGTTGATCCATCAAGGCACGCCAGTAACGGACTGGAAAGCCCAGGCCGGCGGCTATCGGGTCAACACCGCCAAGGGGGCGCTGCACGCCGGACAAGTATTGCTGGCGACCGGTGCCTGTCAGCACGGCGGCCTGGGCTGGTATCGGCGGCGGATCGTGCCGGTCGGCAGTTTCGTGATTGCCACTGAAGTGTTGCCACAGTTCCTGATCGATCAGCTGCTGCCCGGTCGGCGCGCCTATGTCACCAGCCGCATGATCGGTAACTACTTTCGCCTGACCCCCGACAACCGCTTGCTGTTCGGCGGGCGAGCACGGTTTGCGATGTCCGACAGCGTGTCCGACGCCAAGAGCGGCAAGGTGCTGCAAGCGGCGATGGTGCAGATGTTCCCGCAGTTGGCCAACGTCAAGATCGATTACTGCTGGGGCGGACTGGTGGACATGACGTCCGACCGCTTGCCTCGGGCCGGTCAGCACGGCGGGGTTTATCACTCCATGGGCTACAGCGGCCATGGCGTACAGATGTCGGTGCACATGGGCCAGGTGATGGCCGAGGTGATGGCCGGCAAGGTCGAGGCCAACCCCTGGCGCGAACTCGACTGGCCGGCGATTCCCGGGCATTTCGGCAAGCCGTGGTTCTTGCCATTCGTGGGCGCTTATTACCGCTTCCAGGACTATTTGCATTGAGTTGATGTTGTGGCGTCACCGTCGTTTGCGTTTCCAGGACGCTCCGGTTAACCGCGAGCACTCGAGCCTCATTTTTTCGACAGGTACAACTGATATGACTGACAACAAAATCGACTCGACACTGATTTCCGGCCAGGAAAGCCTGCGGGTGTTCGAAGGCCTCAATCGCGGCATGTCGCGCCGCAACGCCTTGCAGATGCTCGGCGTGGTGGGTGTCGCCGCAGCTGGCGCCGGTAGCCTGTTCGGCGCCGCCGGCAAGCTCTTCGCCGAAGAAGCGGCGACCCCGGGCAAAGGCAAGCCGGGCGGGCGGATTCGCGTCGCCGGCATGTCCAGCTCCACCGCCGATACCCTGGACCCGGCCAAGGGCGCGCTGTCCACCGACTACGTGCGCCACTTCATGTTCTACAACGGCCTGACCCGTTTCGACAGCCACCTGGTGCCGCAACTGGAACTGGCCGAGCGCATCGACAACACCGACGCGACGCTGTGGATCATCACCCTGCGCAAGGATGTGACCTTCCACAACGGCAAGACCCTGAGCGCCGCCGACGTGGTGTTCTCGCTGTCGCGCCACAAGGACCCGTTGACCGGTTCAAAGGTCATGCCGCTGATGGCGCAGTTCGAAGAGATCAAGGCCACCGGCACCCACGAAGTGCAGATCCGCCTGAGCGCGCCGAACGCCGAACTGCCGTCGATCCTCGCGGTGTCGCACTTGTTGATCGTTCCCGAAGGCACCACCGACTTCAACCAGGGCATCGGCACGGGCCCATTCAAGGTCAAGGAATTCAAACCGGGCGTGCGCTCGATTGCCGCGCGTAACACCGGCTACTGGAAACCGGGCCTGCCGTATCTGGACGAGATCGAATTCATCGCCATTGCCGACGAACCGTCACGGGTCAACGCGCTGCTGTCGGGCGACGTGCACATGATCAACGAGGTCAACCCGCGCTCGACCACGCGGATCAAGGCCAGCGCCAAACACCGGGTCGTCGATGCGCCGTCGGGCAACTACACCGACTTGATCATCCGTCAGGACCAGATGCCGGGTAAAAGCGCCGAATTCACTCAGGCCATGAAGTACCTGCTAGACCGTGAACAGGTCAAATCCGCGGTGTTCCGTGGCTTTGCCGTGGTCGGTAACGACCATCCGATTTCCCCTGGTTCGCGCTATTACAACGCCGACCTGCCGCAGCGGGTCTACGACCCGGAAAAAGCCAAATTCCTGCTCAAGAAGGCTGGCATGGAAAGTATCAGCATGCCGCTGGTGGCATCGCCCGCCGCGACCGGTTCGGTGGACATCGCCGTGCTGTTGCAGCAATCGGCGAAGCAGGCCGGGCTCAAGCTCGACGTCAACCGCCTGCCCAGCGATGGCTACTGGTCCAACCACTGGATGAAGCACCCGCTGAGCTTCGGCAACATCAACCCGCGGCCGAACGCCGACGTGATGTTCTCGCAGTTCTTCCAGTCCAGCGCGCCATGGAACGAGTCGGGCTGGAAGAACGAGCAGTTCGACCAGTTGCTGATGCTCGCCCGCGGTGAAACCGACGACGCCAAGCGCAGCAAAATGTACGCCGACATGCAGACCCTGGTGCATGAACACAGCGGCATCGGCGTGCCGGTGTTCATCAGCAACATCGACGGCGTCGACCAGCGCATCAAGGGCTACGGCAGCAACCCCCTCGGCGGTTTCATGGGCTACATGTTCGCCGAGCAGGTCTGGCTGGATGCCTGATCGGCCACACACGGGTGTAAGCGGGGCTATTGCATGAGGGTAGGGCAATGAATAGCAACACACTGTGGTTGATCGGCCGGCGCCTGGGCGCGGCGGTCGTGACCTTGTTGATCGTGTCCATGGTGGTTTTCGCCATTACGGCGGTACTGCCGGGGGACGCAGCGCAACAGGCGCTCGGGCAATTCGCCACGCCGGAACAGGTGGCGGCCTTGCGCCTGAAGCTGGGGTTGGATCAACCCGGTGTGGTGCGTTACCTGCATTGGTTGATGAGTCTGCTCAGTGGTGACATGGGGCAGTCGGTGTCCAATGCCATGCCGGTCAGCGAGCTGATGGCCGGGCGGGTGCCCAACACACTGATGCTGGCGGCCGTCACGGCGCTGGTGTCGGTGCCGGTGGCGCTGATCCTCGGCATCGGTTCGGCCATGGGCCGGGGCGGGCGCATCGACAGCTTCCTCAGCTTTGTCACCCTGGCCCTGGTCGCGGTGCCGGAGTTTCTGGTGGCGACCCTGGCGGTGCTGATCTTTGCGGTGAACCTGGGCTGGCTGTCGGCGTTGTCCTATGCCAGCGACATCACCTCACCGCTGCAATTTCTGCGCACCTACGCCTTGCCGGTGATGACGCTGTGCTGCGTGATTGTTGCGCAAATGGCGCGCATGACCCGGGCGGCGGTGATCGATCAACTCGACAGCGCCTACGTGGAAATGGCCCGGCTCAAAGGCGTGAGCCCGATGCGAATCGTACTGCGCCATGCCTTGCCCAACGCCATCGGGCCGATTGCCAATGCCATCGCCCTGAGCCTGTCCTACCTGCTGGGCGGGGTGGTGATCGTCGAGACGATCTTCAACTATCCCGGCATCGCCAGCTTGATGGTCGATGCGGTGACCAACCGCGACATGGCGCTGGTTCAGGCCTGCACCATGCTGTTTTGTACGGCGTACCTGGGGTTGGTGCTGATTGCCGACCTGTGCGCGATTCTTTCCAATCCGAGGCTGAGAAACCAATGAACGATCTCATTGCGAAATCGGCGCCTGCCGGCCCCGAACTGGCGCTGGGCAAGGTCTCCCATGGGCCGTCGTGGCTCGGTCTGGTCGGCGCTGCGATGTGTGTGATCTGGTTGCTGGTGGCCATCTTCGGCCCTTGGCTGGCGCCGCACCCGGTAGGCGAAGTGATCTCCGACAACGTCTTCGACAGCCTCAGTGCCGCCTACCCGCTGGGCACCGATTACCTGGGCCGCGACATGCTCAGCCGCATTCTCGTCGGTGCGCGGTTCACCGTGGGCCTGGCGCTGGTTTCAGCGGTGCTGGCCAGCACACTGGGTACCGGATGCGCGTTGCTGTCGGTGGTCTCGCCGAAATGGCTGGACGAGGTGATCAGCCGTTTGATGGACGCCTTTATTTCCATCCCGAGCAAGATGCTGGCGCTGATCATGGTCTCGGCTTTCGGCTCCTCGGTGCTGTTGCTGATCTGCACCGCAGTGCTGAGTTTCACTCCGGGCGCGTTCCGCATTGCCCGCAGCATGGCAGTGAACATCGAAGCGCTGGAGTACGTGCAAGTAGCCCGTACCCGCGGCGAACGCCGGCTATATATCGCTTGCGTGGAAATCCTGCCGAACATGCTCAACCCGGTGCTGACCGATTTGGGGCTGCGTTTCGGTTTCATCGTGCTGTTGCTCAGTGGCATGAGCTTCCTTGGCCTGGGTGTGCAACCACCGGATGCCGACCTTGGTTCATTGGTACGCGAGAACATCGGCGGCCTCAATCAGGGCGCACCGGCCATTGTGATTCCGGCGCTGGCCATCGGCACCCTGACCATTGGCGTGAATCTGTTCATCGACCGACTCTCGTCACGGCGTAGTCGACGTGCGGGAGGTCATTGAGATGAGTGATTTGATTCGAGTCGAAGACCTGCGCGTGGTCGCCTGTGGCGAGCGCGGCGAGGTGGAAATCGTCAAGGGCGTGAGTTTCTCCCTGGCCAAAGGTGAAGTGCTGGCGCTGATCGGTGAGTCCGGCTCCGGCAAGACCACCATTGCCCTGGCGCTGCTCGGCTATGCCCGGCGCGGCTGCCGATTGGCGGGCGGGGTGGTGCAGGTCGGCGAACACGACATGCTGGCGTTGAGCGAAAGCGAGCTGCAGGGGCTGCGCGGTAACCGCGTTTCGTATATCGCCCAGAGTGCCGCCGCCGCGTTCAACCCGGCGAAAAAGCTTATCGACCAAGTGGTGGAGGGCGCCTTGATTCACGGTTTGGGCAGCCGGGCCGTGCTGGAAGCCAAAGCCATCGAGTTGTTCCGCGACCTGGCCCTGCCGGACCCTGATCACATCGGTCAGCGTTATCCGCATCAGGTGTCCGGCGGGCAGTTGCAACGGGTGATGGCGGCCATGGCGCTGATCAGCGATCCATTGCTGGTGGTGCTCGACGAGCCAACCACTGCCCTCGACGTGACCACCCAGATCGACGTGCTGCGCGCCTTCAAGCGCGTGGTCCGCGAGCGTGGCGCGACGGCGGTCTATGTGTCCCATGACTTGGCGGTCGTAGCGCAAATGGCCGATCAGATTGTGGTGCTCAACGGCGGTCAGATCTTCGAGCAGAGCGCCACCGCGCCGTTGCTCAAAGCCCCGGCCCATGAATACACCCGCAGCCTGCTGCTGGCGGCCCGCCCGGACACGACAATTCGCCCGCCTTGCGGCATCGCCGAAGAAACGCCGCTGCTGACCATCCAGGGGCTGACCGCCGGCTATGGCAACAAGAATATGCAAGGCATGCCGGCAATCCGCGTGCTGGAAGACATCGACCTGACTGTGCGCCGGGGCCAGGCCATCGGCGTGATCGGTGAGTCGGGTTCTGGCAAGTCGACCCTGGCGCGGGTGGTGGCCGGGTTGCTGACGCCCGCATTGGGCGGCCTGACGTTCGATGGCCAGCCATTGGGCGGCAGTTTGTCCGAGCGTACTGACGAGCAATTCCGACGGATTCAGATGGTGTTCCAGAACGCCGACACCGCGCTCAACCCAATGCACAGTGTTGGCACCATTCTGAGTCGTCCGCTGAAAATGTACTTCGGCCTCAAGGGCGCCGCACTGCGCGAGCGGATTGGCGAACTATTGGACCTGGTGCGCCTGCCGCGAGCCATGGCGGAACGACGTCCGAATGAACTCTCCGGCGGGCAAAAACAGCGGGTCAACCTGGCGCGGGCCCTGGCGGCGAAACCGGACCTGATCCTTTGCGATGAAGTGACCTCGGCGCTGGACACCGTGGTCGGCGCGGCGATTCTCGAACTGCTGCGCGACCTGCGTCAGCAACTGGGCGTGTCGTATCTGTTCATCAGCCATGACATCTCCACGGTGCGGGCGCTGTGCGACGACATTGTGGTGATGTACAGCGGCCACAAGGTCCAGGCCGGCACTCGGCAGTCTTTCGCCCAGGCACCGTTCCACCCCTACACAGACCTGTTGATCCATTCGGTGCCGGAACTGCGACAGGGCTGGCTGGAAAACTGCGGCACCACTTGCGGCACACTGCCGCCGATCGGCGCCAAGGCCAATGTGCCAGAGCTGTGCACCTTCCTCAGTCGCTGCCCGGTTCGGGTCGACGGCCTGTGCAATCGCACCGCGCCGAACCGGCGGATCATCGACGGCGGTAGCGAAATTCTTTGTCATCACGACGGTGCCGAGTTGCTGAAAACTCAGCAGGGTTTATCCACCATGAGCCTGGGAGCCTATGCATGAACGGGCGTTTTGTGAGGCTGGCCGAGCAGGGTCGGCCGAGCGTCAAACTGACGGTGGACGGTTCGCCCATCGAGGCATTGCGGGGCGATACGCTAATGGTCGCGTTGCTGACCCAAGGTAACGCGCTGCGCCAATCGGAATTCGATTCGGGCCGTCGCGCCGGATTCTGCCTGATGGGCGCCTGCCAGGATTGCTGGGTCTGGACCCGCAGCGGCGAACGCCTGCGTGCCTGCTCCAATGAAGTCCGCGAAGGGCTGGACATCGTCACCACACAACCGGAGGCGATATGGCCACTGCACGGCTGAGCACTCATCGGGTCGTTATCGTAGGCGCCGGGCCGGCCGGCATTCGCTGTGCCGAGACGCTGTTGGCGGCAGGCCTCAAACCGATCCTGATCGACGAGAATCGCCGGGATGGCGGGCAGATCTACCGTCGCCAACCCGAAGGGTTTACCCGGGATTACGTCACCTTGTATGGCACCGAAGCCGCCAAGGCCAAGGATTTGCATCAGAGCTTCGACCGTTTGCGTGAGCAGATCGACTACCGCCCAGACACCCTTGTGTGGAACCTGACGCCGGGGCAATTGTGCTGCGTCAGCCAGGGCAAGCATTCGACAGTGGATTACGACGAACTGATCCTGTGCACCGGCGCCACCGACCGCTTGATGCCGATTGAAGGTTGGCAGTTGGCGGGCACTTACAGCCTCGGCGGGGCGCAGATCGCACTGAAATCCCAGGCGGTGTCCATCGGCCATCGCGTGGTGTTCATGGGCAGCGGGCCGCTGCTGTATCTGGTTGCCAGCCAATACGTCAAAGCAGGCGCCACGGTTGCGGCGGTGCTCGATACCTCGCCAATCAGCAAGCGCATCGGCGCCTTGCCCAAGTTGTTGGCGCGCCCGGGATTGCTGTTCACCGGGATGAAACTTCTGGCGCAGCTTTATCGGGCGAAGATTCCGGTGCACTTGGGGATCTCCCCCCTGCAAGTACTGGGCGATGCCGCCAACGGGGTCAGTGGTGTGCGGATCTGCACGGCGAAAGGCGAAGCCCTGACGATCGATTGCGATGCCGTGGCCCTGGGTTATCACTTGCGCCCGGAAACCCAACTGGCAGACCTGGCCGGTTGCCGCATGCGCTTCGACGAGGCCTCCAGCCAATGGTGGCTGGCCGTCGATGAAGCGGGCCGGACCTCGGTCAGCGGTGTGTATGCCGCCGGGGATGGTTCGAAGATTCGTGGCGCCGATGCCGCCGAGCACGCCGGGCGACTGGTGGCGATGGCGTTGTTGGAGGATCTGCAGCAACCGGTAAACATCGGATTGCGCGACGAACAACGGCATGCGCTGGCGGTAATGGATGAGTTTCGCCTCGGCCTGGCCCAGGCGTTTCCCTGGCCTGCGGCGCAAGCCAAAGCGCTACCGGATTCAGCCATCGTCTGCCGCTGCGAGATGATCAGCGCCGGCGAGTTGCGCCGCACCGTGAGCGAGAAGGGCGCCTGTGAAGTCAATCGGGCCAAGGCCTTCAGTCGGGTCGGCATGGGCCGTTGCCAGGGCCGTTATTGCTCCCAGGCCGGGGCCGAAGTGATTGCCGCCGCCGCGGGCGTCAGCGTGCAACAGGTCGGTCGGCAACGCGGCCAGGCGCCGGTCAAACCCCTTTCGATGCTCACCGAGGAGGTGTCGCCATGACGCTACACAAAGCCGATGTCGTGATTGTCGGCGGCGGCCTGATGGGCTCGGCGGCGGCGTTTTTCCTGCGTCAACGCGGGCAGTCGGTGATTCTGCTGGAACGCGACCAGATCGGTCAGTACGCCAGCGGGGTGAACTTCGGCAACGTCCGGCGTCAGGGACGATTCCTCGGGCAACTGGAATTGGCCAACCGTTCCTGGGCGCTGTGGAGACGCCTGCCGGAATTGATCGACGACGACCTCGAATTCATCGCCAGCGGGCACATGCGCGTGTGTTACCGCGAAGACGAAATCCCCGAGCTTGAGGCCTACGCGGCGGCGCCCGAAGCGGCGCAGCTGGACTTGAAGATCTATCGCGGCGCTGAGCTGCACGAGCGTTTCCCATTCCTCGGGCCGGATGTGAAGGGCGGCTCTTATGCGCCCCACGATGGCCACGCTAACCCGCGCCTGGCCGCTCCGGCATTTGCCCGGGCGGCACGCCGCCTCGGAGCGCGGATCGAAGAACAGACCGAAGTCGCCGACGTGCAGAAGGTCGGCGGTGAGTTCACGGTGACCACCACCGATCGCCGCCAGTTCAGCGCCGAGCGCTTGCTGATCACGGCCGGTGCCTGGGGCCAGAAACTCTCGGCGCAGTTCGGCGAACCGGTGCCGCTGGACACCCACGGCCCGCAAATGGCCGTGACCGAACCGGTGCCCTACACCTTGCCGACGGTGATCGGCGTGTACACCAAAATTCCCGAGGAAGTGATCTACTTCCGCCAGATCCCGCGCGGCAACATCATCATCGGCGGCGGTTACCGGAGCAAACCGGACATGCTGAACCGCCGGGCCTATGTCGAGCCGCGCAGCATTCTCAATCAGATGGAGCAGATGCGTCGCCTGCTGCCGGGTGTCGGCAACCTGAACATCATTCGCGTGTGGAGCGGCATCGAAGGCTACCTGCCCGATTCCCTGCCGGTGATGGGGCCGAGCGGCAACGTTGACGGCTTGTACTACGCGTTCGGCTTCTGCGGCCACGGCTTTCAGCTCGGCCCCGGTGTCGGCGACGTGATGGCGGAACTGATCAGCACCGGCAGCACGAGTACCTCGATTGAGCCGTTCTCCATCCGCCGGTTCGCCCCTTCAGCCGAGCAACGGACAACTGAGCAAAGGAGCAGGGCCTCATGAAACCCCGTGTACTGGATATTCTCAAACGCCTGATGGCCTTCGACACCGTGTCGTCGGAGTCGAACATGGCCCTGATCGAGTACGTGCGCGACCTGTTGCTGAGCAAAGGCATCGAGTCGCTGATCGTCAAGGACGAGACAGGCAAAAAGGCCAACCTGTTCGCCAGCACCGGTCCCAAGGAATTGCCGGGAATTTTGCTGTCCGGGCACACCGACGTGGTGCCGGCTGCGGGGCAGGCCTGGACCTTTCCAGCGTTTCAGGCGACGGTGCAGGACGGCCGGATTTACGGCCGTGGCAGTTGCGACATGAAGGGGTTTATTGCTTTGGCGATCGACGCCATGCTCGATGCCGCCAACCATTCTTTGAGCCGACCGCTACAAATCGCCCTGTCCCATGACGAAGAAACCGGCTGCGTGGGTGTACGACGTTTGCTCGACGTGCTGCATCTGGCGCCGGTGCGTCCGTTTTTGTGCCTGATCGGTGAGCCGACCAACATGCAGTTCGTGCTGGGGCACAAGGGCAAGGGTTCTTACCGCACTTATTGTCGTGGGTTGGAAGCCCATTCTTCCCTGGCACCGCGTTCGGTCAATGCGATTCACGTCGCCTGCGACTTCATCGCGGCACTGCGCCAGAGCCAGCAGCAACTGCAAGCGCAAGGCGCGCAGGATGCGGATTACGACGTGCCTTACAGCACCGTGCATGTCGGGCAGATTGTCGGCGGCAAGGCGCTGAACATTGTGCCGAACCTGTGCACCCTGGATTTCGAGGTGCGTAACTTGCCGGCGGACAATCTGGAGCAGTTCCTGGAGCAGATGCGCGAGCGTGCCGAAGTGATCGTGCGCGAGGCGAAAAAGCTGTCTAGCGTGGCGGACATCGAGATCGAAACCCTGAACGTTTATCCGGGCCTCGATACGCACCCGAGCGTCGAAGCGGTGCGTTTCCTGAAAAACTTCGCCGCCCCGGACACCGGTACTGCCAAAGTCTCGTTTGGCACAGAGGGCGGGTTGTTCAAGCAGCGTCTGGATGTGCCCGTGGTGGTTTGCGGCCCGGGTTCGATCGAACAGGCGCACAAGCCGGACGAGTTCATCGAGATCAGCCAGATGGAGGCTGGGGAGCGGTTTTTGGATGGCCTGCTCGGTTCCTTGAAACTGTAATCAGGTCTTGTAGCAAATGGAGATCAAATGTGGGAGCGGGCTTGCTCGCGAAGGCGTCGTGTCAGGCGACATCTATATTGACTGGAAGGACGCCTTCGCGAGCAAGCCCGCTCCCACAGGGTTTTGTGTTTGTCTGAAAGGTCATGAACCCCCTCGGTAGAGCCTGCCGTCCCACCGCAAATTTCAGCATCCAACACTGCCCATCAGACGCTTTCAGCATCCTCATCCGTGGCATCTCCCTAGACTGGAAATGTCTCGGATCAGGACTCGACCATGCTCAAGAATCGTTTGAAAGACCCCAGCCTTCTGGCAGAACTCGCTTATGTGGACGGGCAGTGGATCGGCGCCGATAACGCCGCGACCCTGGACGTCATCGACCCGGCCACCGGCCAATTGCTCGCCCGAGTCCCGGCCATGCAAGGTGCGCAAACCCGAAGTGCGATCGAAGCCGCCGAACGCGCCTGGCCTGCATGGCGCGTACGCCCGGCGGCGGAACGTGCGGCGCTGCTGGAGCGCTGGTATCAGGCGATGATCGACAACCTCGACGACCTCGCCTTGATCATGACCTGCGAGCAGGGCAAACCGCTGAATGAAGCCAAGGGCGAAATCCGTTATGGCGCTGGCTTCGTCAAGTGGTTCGCCGAAGAGGCCCGTCGGGTTTACGGCGAAACCATGCCGGCCCCCAGTGGCGACCGGCGCCTGCTGACGCTCAAACAACCGGTGGGCGTGTGCGCCGCGATCACCCCGTGGAATTTCCCCAATGCGATGATCACCCGCAAGTGTGCGCCGGCCCTGGCCGCCGGTTGCCCGATCATCGTCAAACCCTCGGACCTGACCCCGCTGTCGGCCCTGGCCCTGGCGGTACTCGCCGAGCGCGTCGGCATTCCGGCCGGGGTGTTCAATGTGTTGACCGGGATGCCTGCTGGCATCGGCGAAGAACTGACCGGCAACCCGACGGTGCGCAAGATTTCCTTCACCGGTTCCACCGCTGTCGGTCGGCTGCTGATGCGCCAGAGCGCTGAACACATCAAACGCTTGAGCCTGGAACTGGGCGGTAACGCGCCGTTCATTGTGTTCGACGACGCCGATCTGGAGCAGGCAGTCGCGGGCATCATGCTCAGCAAGTTTCGCAACGCCGGCCAGACCTGCGTCTGCGCCAACCGCATTCTGGTGCAGGACGGCATCTACGAGCGCTTCGCCCAGCGATTGGTGGAAGAGGTGGGCAAGCTCAAGGTCGGCAATGGCCTGGACGCCGACGTGACCATCGGCCCGCTGATCAACCCGGCAGCGGTGAGCAAGGTCGCCCGGCACATCGACGATGCCCTGAGCCAGGGCGCGCGTTTGCTCTGCGGCGGCATTCCCGAGGGCGACAGTCAGTTTGTCCAACCGACCGTCCTCGGCGACACCCATGCCGGCATGTTGCTGGCTAACGAAGAAACCTTCGGGCCGGTGGCGCCGTTGATGCGTTTCACCGATGAAGCCGAAGCGCTCGCGTTAGCCAATGCCACGCCCTATGGCCTGGGCGCCTACTATTTCACCCAGGACTTGCGCCGTTCATGGCGGTTCGGCGAGGCGCTGGAGTTCGGCATGGTCGGCCTCAACACCGGGATCATTTCCATGGAAGTCGCGCCGTTCGGCGGCATCAAGCAGTCGGGCCTTGGCCGTGAAGGCAGCAAGTACGGCCTGGACGAATACCTTGAAGTCAAAGCCTTCCATATCGGCGGGCTGTAACCCGGCAAACAGCCATTTTGCGAGGCATGATTAATGAGTAAACCATTCAGAATCGCCGCAATTGCCGGCGATGGTATTGGCAAGGAAGTTCTGCCGGAAGGATTGCGGGTACTGGAGTACGCCGCGAAAAAGTGGCAACTCGATTTGAGCATCGAAGTGCTCGACTGGGCCCACTGCGATTATTACCTGGAACACGGGCAGATGATGCCTGACGACTGGTTCGAGCAACTCAAGGGCTTTGACGCCATCTACTTCGGTGCCGTGGGCTGGCCGGACAAAGTGCCGGATCACATTTCCCTGTGGGGCTCGCTGCTGAAGTTTCGTCGCGACTTCGACCAGTACGTGAACATTCGCCCGGTGCGTTTGTTTCCCGGTGTGCCGTGCCCGTTGGCCGGGCGCAAACCGGGCGACATCGATTTCGTGGTGATCCGCGAGAACACCGAGGGCGAGTATTCATCGGTCGGCGGCAAGATGTTCGAAGGCACCGAGCATGAATTCGTGCTGCAAGAGTCGGTGTTCACCCGGCGTGGCGTGGACCGGATTCTCAAGTTCGCCTTCGACCTGGCCCAAACTCGACCGCGCAAGCGCCTGACGGCGGCGACCAAGTCCAACGGGATTTCCATCAGCATGCCGTATTGGGACGAACGCACGGCGTTGATGGCCGCGCAGTACCCGGACATCACCTGGGACAAGCAACACATCGACATCCTGTGCGCGCGTTTTGTGCTGCAACCGGACCGGTTCGATGTGGTGGTGGCATCGAACCTGTTCGGCGACATCCTGTCCGACCTGGGACCTGCCTGCGCCGGCACCATCGGCATTGCACCGTCGGCCAACCTCGATCCCGAGCGGCGTTTTCCGTCGCTGTTCGAGCCGGTACATGGCTCGGCCCCGGACATCTACGGGCGCAATATCGCCAACCCGATCGCCATGATCTGGTCCGGTGCGTTGATGCTGGATTTTCTGGGCAATGGCGATGAGCGTTATCGCGCCGCGCACGACGGGATTCTGCAGGCGATTGAACGGGTGATTGCCGAGGGGCCGATCACACCGGATCTGGGCGGGAAGGGCTCGACCCAGGAGGTCGGAAAGGCGATTGCACAAGCGCTGTAGGAGCGAGGCTTGCCCGCGAAGAACGATGACGCGTAATACCTGAAAAACCGCGGTGCATTCTTCGCGGGCAAGCCTCGCTCCTACAGGTTCTGTGTCAGTCTTCCTTGCGAACCGTGGCCACGTCATCGGCCCGGACTTTCACCTTCGCCCCGGAAATATCTTCAAACTCAAAGAAGCCGTCTTCGGTCTTGGTATTCGGCATGTCCTTGGTCAAGTACTGAGTGCCGTTCTGCAGGGTAACAACCGTTGGCGTCGAGCAACCGGCCAGGGCCAGAAAGGCCGCTACCGCCAAGGGCAAACCCAGAGTCTTGATATTCATACACACCTCTCCTTACTCAATAAAAACAGCGCGAACGCCTCGCTTGAGGTCAATCGTCACTGTGCCTCTAACGCGGTTGGTGCGATGGAATGGCAGAAAGTTCGATGGTCACCCGAAAATTGTAGGATAGCGTCGCCACTGATCCTTTTCCGTTTGCACCGGGAGGGGCATAGCTGGTATCTGTACGCATAACCAGTACTCGTTTGCCATGGCCCTATTGCCCGTGATTGTAAAACCTCTCGATGATCCGTTCTATTACTTGAACAACTTCATGCAAGTGCTTGATTGGCTTGAATATCGTTATGCCGATGTATTGAGCCTCGAGGAACAGGATTTCATCCGCGACTTCAATCGATTGCCCCGCGAGTCCCAAGCCTTGCTGGTCAGACTGGTGATGCGCAAGGGTGTGCATTTCAGGGCCGGCAAACTGAGTTACGTCGAGATCGGCGACATCGACAACGCTGCGGCGCCGTTGCTGGCATCGGGCTGGATCGATGAGCAGTCGCCATTGCACATCGAGGACTTGTTCGAGGTGTTGCTCAAGGCCGAGATTCTCCAGTGCCTTGGCGGCGCCATCGATCAGCCCAAAGGCAAAAAGACTGATTGGCTGCCGGCCCTGAGCGAGCAGTTTCCCGAAGCACACAGTTTTGCCCAATGGTGTCCGGCACTGAATGATCGATTGTTCAGCCTGACCGTCATGGGCCTGTGCGACCGATTGCGGCTGATGTTCTTCGGCAATCTTTACCAGGACTGGTCGGAGTTCGTGCTGGCCGACCTGGGCATCTTTACCTACGAAAAAGTCGAGTTCTGTGCCGAGTCCCGCGGCTTGCGCAGTCGCGAGGACGTCGACGCCTGTCTGTTCCTGCACAGCTGCCAGCAGCGTTTCGAGGCCGGTGAAGACGTGGCGGCGATTGTCGAGCAGATCAACGGGCTGGAACTCGACAATCCCTGGCTGCAAAAACGTCGGGGCAAACTGCTGTTCCAGATCGGCCAGCATTGCGAGCGCGTCGCGGATTTTTCCACCGCCCTGAACCTCTACCGCCAATGCGCCTACCCCGGCGCGCGTCTGCGGTTGATTCGCGTGCTGGAGCGCTGTGCTGAATACCAACTGGCGATGGATCTGGCCATCCACGCCGAGCAAGCCCCTGAAAGCGCCGCCGAGCATCAGCATTTATTGCGTGTGCTGCCCAGACTGCGGCGCAAACTGGGCGGGCCGCCGATCAAGCGGCCAGCCCCTCGGGCCATGCAGCGTCTGGACCTGCAACTGCCCCGGCACGATCCGGCGTTGTCGGTGGAGTCTTACGTTCAGGCGCACCTGGCGGACGATTCGGCGCCGGTGCATTACGTCGAGAACAGCCTGATCAACTCGCTGTTCGGGCTGCTGTGCTGGCCGGCGATCTTCGCGCCGTTGCCGGGGGCGTTTTTTCACCCGTTCCAGCGCGGGCCGGTGGACCTGCTCAACGAAGACTTTCATGCGCGGCGCGCGGAGCTGTTCCAGGCCTGCCTCGCCGAACTTGATGACGGGCGTTATGTGCAAACCGTCCGCGAGCGTTACAGCGCCAAGTGGGGCGTGCAGTCACCGTTCGTATTCTGGGGCGCGCTGAGCGAGGAACTGCTGGAGCAGGCACTTGCCTGTCTGCCCGCCGAACACCTCAAGCACTGGTTCAATCGCCTGCTGCTCGACATCAAGGCCAACCGCGCCGGCATGCCGGACTTGATCCAGTTTTGGCCGCAAGACAAAACCTACCGGATGATCGAAGTCAAAGGCCCCGGCGATCGGCTACAAGACAATCAATTGCGCTGGCTGGAGTTCTGTCACGAACACCAGATGCCGATCGCCGTGTGCTACGTGCAATGGGCGGAGCAGGGCGCGTGAGCTATAGCATTGCGGTGCGGGCGCTGTGTGAATTCACCGCCAAGGTCGGCGACCTCGATCTGCGCTTTACCCCGTCGCCAACCGCGCTGGAAGGCATCGTTGGGCATCGCACCGTAGCCTCACGGCGTAGCGAGGGTTACCAGAATGAAGTCGCGCTGGAGGGCCAGTATCGAACCTTGACGGTGAAGGGCCGGGCGGACGGCTACGATCCGGTGCAAAACTGCCTCGAAGAAGTTAAAACCTACCGTGGCGACCTGAGCAAGCAACCGGCCAATCACCGGCAGTTGCACTGGGCGCAGGCGAAGATCTACGGCGCGTTGATGTGCCAGAAACTGCAGTTGGAACGCATCAATCTGGCGCTGGTGTACTTCGATATCGTCAGCGAAAAGGAAACCTGTCTGGTTGAGGCCTTCAGCGCCGCCGAACTACAGCTGTTCTTCGAACACCATTGCGGATTGTTTCTGCATTGGGCCGAACAGGAAATGGCCCATCGCGAAGGACGCAATCTGGCGGCGCAACAGCTGGCATTTCCCCATGCCGATTTTCGTCCCGGGCAACGGCATCTGGCCGAGTCGGTGTTCAAGGCGGTCAGCACCGGTCAGTGCCTGATGGCCCAGGCACCGACCGGCATCGGCAAGACCGTTGGCACGCTGTTCCCGATGCTCAAGGCCTTGGCGCCACAGCAATTGGACAAGGTGTTCTTTCTCACGGCGAAAACTCCGGGGCGCAAATTGGCGCTGGACGCCGCGCAGGTCATCCTCGACAGCGCCGACGCTCCGCCATTGCGAGTCCTCGAGATGATCGCCCGGGACAAGGCTTGCGAGCACCCGGACAAGGCCTGCCATGGCGAGTCCTGCCCGTTGGCCCAGGGTTTTTATGATCGTTTGCCGGCCGCGCGTCAGGCCGCCAGCCAATTGAGTCTGCTGAACCAGAGCGCCTTGCGCGAGGTTGCCCTGCAGCATGACGTTTGTCCCTACTACCTCAGCCAGGAAATGGCCCGCTGGGCGGACGTGGTAGTCGCCGACTACAACTACTATTTCGACTTCAGTGCGCTGCTGTTCGGGCTGGCCCAGGCCAATAACTGGAAAGTCGCGGTGCTGGTGGACGAAGCCCACAATCTGGTGGAACGCGGCCGGCAGATGTACAGCGCCAGCCTCGACCAGGCGACGTTGAACAGCGTGCGAAAAACCGCGCCTGAGCCACTGAAGAGATCCTTGCAACGGGTCAATCGTGAATGGAATGCCCTGCATGATCAGCAACTCAGTCCCTATCAAGCCTACGACAAAGCCCCGGAAAAACTGCTTCAGGCGCTGTCCTTATGCTGCGCGAGCATCGGCGACTACCTGAATGATCACCCTCAGGGCCTGGACAGCGGGTTGCAGAATTTTTACTTCGACATGCTGCAATTCGGCCGTGTGGCTGAACTGTTCGATGAACATTTCCTGTTCGACATCAGCAAGCGCGACCTCGAGCGCAAGCGCAACCTGTCGCAACTGTGCCTGCGCAATGTGGTGCCCGCCGCTTTCATTCGCCCGCGCCTGACTGCTGCGCGTAGCGCTGTACTGTTTTCCGCCACCCTGAGCCCTCGGCATTACTACGCCGACTTGCTGGGTACACCGGCGAATACAGTCTGGATTGATGTGGAGTCGCCGTTCAGCGCCGAACAGTTGCAAGTGCACATCGTCAGCCAGATTTCGACCCGCTTTGTCCACCGACAGGCGTCCCTTGAACCCATCGTCGAACTGATCGCCAAACAGTTCACCCAGCGCCCCGGTAATTACCTGGCGTTTTTCAGCAGCTTCGATTATTTGCAGCAAGTGGCGCAGTTGCTGGCCGAGCGGCATCCGCACATCACGCTGTGGTCGCAGTCCCGGGGAATGGGGGAAGGGCCGCGTCAGGCGTTTCTCGATCAGTTCACCCTCCATGGTCAGGGCGTCGGCTTTGCGGTGCTGGGTGGAGCATTCGGCGAAGGCATCGATCTCCCCGGCGCGCGATTGATTGGTGCATTCATTGCCACTTTGGGGCTGGCGCAACTCAATCCGGTCAACGAACAGATGAAACAGCGCATGGCGGCGATTTTCGGTGCCGGGTATGACTACACCTACCTGTTTCCTGGCGTGCAGAAAGTCGTGCAAGCGGCGGGGCGGGTGATCCGCACTCAGCAGGATCAAGGGGTGGTGATGCTGATCGATGACCGGTTTGGCGAGAGCAAGGTCAAGCAATTGCTGCCGCGCTGGTGGTCGATAAAATCTGCGCTATTTTAGCCTGTTGAGTAGTGTCCCCACCCACGTATTGGTTTTTTGAATTCCCAAACGTGCGGCTTGTCGCATACTCCAGAAGATCAATAATAAGGGCAGGGATCCATGAGCGATGACCGGACCAAGATCAATGCCATCGAGGAGATGCGCTTTCGTCTGCTGATCGATGCCGTGGTCGACTACGCGATCTACATGATTGACCCCGATGGCATCATCACCAGTTGGAACGCTGGCGCCAAGCGTTTCAAAGGGTATGAGGAAGCGGAAATTCTCGGCCAGCATTTCTCGCGTTTCTATACCGAAGAGGACCGCAAGGCCGGTTTGCCTCAGCGCGCCCTTGATACCGCCATTCACGAAGGGCGTTTCGAGGGCGAAGGCTGGCGGGTTCGCAAGGACGGCACGCATTTCTGGTCCCATGTCATCATCGATCCCATTCTCGATCCGTCGGGCAAGTTGTTGGGTTTTGCCAAGATCACCCGGGATTTGACCGACCGCAAAATGGCCGAAGAAACCCTCAAGCAAAGTGAGCAGCAGTTCCGGCTGCTGGTGCAGAGCGTCACCGACTACGCCATCTACATGCTCGCCCCGGATGGACGCGTGACCAACTGGAATCTGGGGGCTCAGCGAATCAAGGGCTACCGGCCCGAAGAAGTTATCGGCCAGCATTTCTCGATGTTTTACACCCCTGAAGACCGCGAAGCCGGTGAACCCCAGCGTGCGCTGGAGATCGCTACACGCGAGGGGCGATTCGAAAACAAGGCCTGGCGCGTGCGCAAGGACGGCACGCAGTTTTTCGCGCATGTCGTGGTCGACCCGATTTGGGGCGAAACCGGCACGTTGCTGGGGTTTGCCAAGATCACTCGGGACATCACCGAGGTGACCCAAGCCCAGCAAGCCCTTGAGAAAACCCGCGAAGCGTTGTTTCAGGCGCAAAAGATGCAGGCCATCGGTCAACTCAGCGGGGGGATTGCCCACGACTTCAATAATCTGCTGACCGTTATCCTTGGCAATCTGGAGGTCGTTCGCAAACGTGCGGCGGACGACCCGAGAATTACCCGTTTGCTCGACAATGCCACCCAAGGCGCCTTGCGCGGCGTTTCCCTGACCCAGCGCATGCTGGCGTTTGCCAGGCGTCAGGAACTCAAGACCGAATCCGTTGAGATACCAGTACTGATAGAGGGGATTACCGGGCTGTTGCGCAGCTCTCTGGGGCCTGCGGTGAGCATAGAAACCCGCTTTGCGCCTGGACTTGAACCGGTGATGGCCGACGTCAATCAGCTCGAACTGGCGGTGCTTAATCTGGCGACCAACGCCCGTGATGCCATGCCCGACGGTGGGAAACTTGTCATCAGTGCACAGACAGAAGAGATCTGCGATCAGGCGAAACTCGCCCTGACGCCAGGCCGCTATGTCTGCCTGAGTGTCACGGATATAGGGGAGGGCATGGATGACGCTACCCTGGCGTCGGCAATGGACCCTTTCTTCACCACAAAAGGTGTCGGCAAAGGCACAGGCCTGGGGTTGTCGATGGTTCACGGGTTTACTGAACAACTGGGGGGACGCTTCATCCTCAAAAGCCAGAAGGACGTCGGCACCACTGCCGAACTCTGGTTACCCGTTGCGCTAGCCGACTCGACCACCGAACCCGCTATTGAAGAGGCCGCCATGTCGCGGGTGCCTCGTCTGTGTGTGTTGGTGGTGGACGACGACAGTCTGGTGTTGACCAGTACCAGCCTGTTGCTTGAGGACCTGGGTCATCGGGTGATCAGTGCAGCGTCCGGCGCACAGGCACTGGAGCTGTTCGACAGCGAGCACGACGTTGACCTGGTCATTACGGACATGGTCATGCCCAAGATGAGTGGCGCGCAATTGGCACAGGCTATTCGGGTGATAAGGCCACACCTGCCGATCATCCTCGCCACCGGTTATGCGGAGCGCCTGGAAGGCTTCGCAGCCAGACTTCCACGCCTGTCGAAGCCCTTTACCCAACTTAATCTGGTGGAAGTCATTGCCTTGGCGATGAAGTGAGTCAGGTAATGCCTGTCAGTTAAGCAGTTAAGCGAAATTTCTGTAGGAGCGAGGCTTGCCCGCGAAGAATGCGCCGCGGTTTTTCAGGTATTACGCGTCATCGTTCTTCGCGGGCGAGCCTCGCTCCTACAGGTTATGCGCCTTAACCCACCCCTATCAAGCAGCGAGATTGGGCGCGCCCAGCTCTTTTTTGTAGCGTGCTTTCAGGCTTTCCATTTCTGCACCCAATTCGTCGAGTGTCGTTTTGCCCAGCAGTTTTTTGGCCTGAGGAAACATTTCCTTTTCCTCTTCTTCAATGTGATGTTCCAGCAGCTCCTTGACCACTTTCACGCGACCGGCAAATTCGAGAGTGGAGGGGTCAGTGGTTTTCAGGTCCGGAAGCACCAGCGTATCGACGGTGCGATGTTCTTCTTTGGCTTCGTAATACATCACGTCCTGTTCCTTGCCCCCGGCTTTTTTATACGCCGGGTACAAGACTTCCTCTTCCAGACGGGTATGGATCTTGATTTCCATTTCCAGTTTGGCCAGCAACTCGGTGCGCTTTTTAACCCCACGCTCGGTGGACTCGCTCAACTGGGCCAGGATGCCTTTCACGCGTTCATGGTCGGCTTTCAACAGGTCAATAGCGTTCATGATCGAACCTCTTGTTTAGTCACGGGTCAAGCGCAAACGGTCTTCCTGCCGTTGTCGCTCGCATTGTTGGAGCATTTCCCGTGCCTATTTCAATATCCAATAAAAAGCTAGTAAAAACAGTGGGTTGAAGTCGGCTTAAAACGGCGTTTGTCGTGCAACCTGCATGAATATCCGTTGCTGTTCAATGCAGGTTGACCGAACGATTGCCTCGCCTGAGAAGGTGTCAGGCGTCCGGTTTATTGCGCCGCTCATAACGGGCCAGCATCGGTTGCGTACTGATGCCATGCGCCAGAATGCTGAGCGCCACTACCGACAACGTCAGGTCTGTGCACAGCGTCGCTGCCGCCGGACCGAGGTCGTGATTCAATGCGTAGAACAGGTAATAAAAGCTCCCGATCCCGCGAATCCCGAACCAGCCGATCAACAGCCGCTGGCGACCGTCCAGCAAGCGCCCCCACGGCATGATCCATACACACAAGGGGCGAATGGCACAGAACAACACCAGTGCAACCACCAACGCTCGCCAATCCCAGTGGCCCACCAGCACCACGCCCAGCAGGGTGACCAGAAACACTTCCATGGCCCGTTCCACCAGGCTACCGAATGCCAGCATGTCGCCCATCATGATCCCCGCCGCGACTTGGGTTTCTGGCAGATTCGCCACGTCGCCGTGGACGGCAGCCTCAGGTTCGACGTTCTGGTGGCCGACCACCGGTTGCACCAGATGCTCGGCGGGAATCCGCGCGTCGCCGGTGGATTTGACTTCGGCTTGTCGCAACCCCAGGCCGGCGGCGAATACCGACAGAAAGCCATAGCCATGGATCGCTTCGGCCGCGACATAAGCGAGGGCGATCAGGGCCAGGGTCAGGTAATCGTTGGGAGAAATAGTGCTGTCGGCATTGCGGATGCGCATCGACAAGGTCAAGCGACCGATGCCGTGGCCCATCCAGTAACCGGTCAACAAACCGACCGGCACGGCCCACAGCACACTTTTCAATGCCCACTCACCGAGCCAGGCATCGCTGTTGCCGCTCTGTTGCACAAACAACAAACCGAGAATCACGAAAGGGAAGGCGATGCCGTCGTTGAGGCCCGCTTCACCGGAGAGCCCGAAACGCACCGAGTCGTAATCCCTGGCGTCGTTGACCTGCACCAGCGAGGCCAGTACCGGATCGGTGGGGGCCAGAATCGCCCCGATCAGCAACGACGGCCCCCACGCCAGGGCAAAACCGTAATGCAGTAGCAGGCAGACGCCAATGATGGTCAAGATCATCACCGGTCCCGCCAGGCCGAACGCCACCCGCCATCGAAGATCCTTCAGCGGCAGGCGCAATTTGAGTCCGCAGACAAACAGCGAAAAGAGCACCGCGACTTCCGTCAGGTGCTCCATCCAGATCGCCGCATCCTTGATGTCCAGCTTCAGCAGGCCCAGGCCACCCGGACCGATCGCCACGCCCAGCGCCAGGCACACCGCCGACGTGGTCACCGGCATCCAGCGCAAATAGGACGAGGTCAGTGCCAGGGTCAGCAGCACCGCACCCAACACCGCCACCCATACAATGAAGCTCATGCCCGGTTCTCGGAGGTGTACCGCCGACCGCCGTTGAATGGCGGACTCAGGAAAATCAAACGCCAGTCACGCGCACGTACTCAGGTCCCAGGTAGTTGAACCAGAGCAGAATCATCTCCACCAAAATAGTCACCAGCACCAATAGCCCGACGCCCCATACGCTCGCCGCATTCAGCAGACCTTGCTCCTTGCGCTCGTGCATGAAGATCGGCAAACCGACGAACAGCAGAAACGTTGAATAGAGGGAGGCGGCCCCCAGCACGGTGATCGCCAGCCAGCGACTCGGATAGAGCCCGGCAATACCTGCAAGGAAGAACGGAGTGACGGTGTAGGCGGCAAAACCGATGCACTGATTGACGGTGGGGCGTGAGTCGAAGGTGCGCGACATCCAGCGGATGAACAGCCCCATCAGCACCACGCCGACGATGATGCTCAGGTACAGCAGCCCACAGAGTTGCAGGGCGCTGGCGGCACTGAGTTTGACCGTTTCGTTTTCGGCCAGGCTCCAGCCGACGTAGGTGGTCCCGATAAACAGGCACACGGCGGGAATTAAGGCAAGCAGCAGTAAATGAGCGAGGTAATGGCGCGGATTCGCTTCCTCTTCTTTCCGAATATCTGTCCAGACGAAATTGGGCTGAGTGAACAGCCTGACGAAGGGTGCGGACATGTCGACCTCCAGATAGCGAGCGGCCCGGCATAGGGGGCCCCTAAAAGTATTGAGGTGCATCCGTCGCCGGGGGTTCATTTTTTATCGCAGGGGCGTGGGTGGTCTGCCCGAGGGAATGTTTGCAAGCGTCAAAGGTCAACCGAGCAGTTCCTCTTGCCTGGATGCTTTGTCATGAACGTCAGCCAAACCGTCGTCGAATATTTGCGCCAACACGACCTGCGACTGACGACTGCCGAGTCCTGTACCGCCGGAAAGATCGTGACCTTGCTGGCCGAAGTGCCGGGCAGCGGTGACCTGATCGAGAGCGGTTACGTGGTCTATTCTTCCGAAGCGAAGCAACGGTTACTTAACGTCAGCCCCCATACGATCGAAACCTTCAACCTGACCAGTTGCGAAGTCGCTCGCGAAATGGCCTTGGGCGCCTTGCTCGACAGCACCGCCAACGTCGCCGTGGCCACCACCGGTATCCTGGGGCCGGAAGATATCGACGGGATTCCGGCCGGCACCATCTGTTTTGCCTGGGCTTATCAGACTGAGCAAGGAAAGCGTGTTTTCACTCAACAGCATCGCTTTTTCGGGTCCCGCAGCAAGGTTCAGTTACTGGCCGCCGAACATGCCTTGAAGCGGATCTCGTTTTTTCATAAACGTGCCCTGGCCTGTGACAAGACCGGTGAACAAGATCGGGTAAACCCATGAACGAGCATTCCCGCCGCACCGAATACCACAGCCGTGATTTTCCGGTGCGCGAAGACATGGCCTATCAGGTCAAGGTCTGGCGATTCGAGCGCTGGGGCTGGTACGTGATGGTGCTGCTGGTGGTGTTGGCGTTGCTCGGCTTGTTTTCCCGTGGCCCGCTCAGCTCCCAAGACGTTCACGGCAGCGATGGCAAGGTACGGGTGGAGTACGAGATGTTCCACCGTCATGGCTCGACCAATCCGATGAAGGTCAGTGTGATCGGCCGGCCGGATGCCACGGTTGAGCTGGAACTGACCGGTAAACTGCTGGAGGGCTTCGAAATCGAAACCCTGCAACCGGAACCTGTGCGTGCACTCAGTGGCGAGCAGGGCATGAAACTGTGGGTACAAACGGACGCGCAAGGGCAGGCCAGTCTTTACCTGACTTTGCGTGGCGAGGGGCTGGGCCTGTTTCGCAGCCATATCGCCTCGCCCGGTGCAGCCCCCGTCAAGGTGGATCAATTCATTTTCCCTTAGGTGACTTATGGATTCAGTATTGCGCGCGGCCGTGATGTACCTGGCGTTAATGGTGCTGTTCAAAATTGCCGGTCGGCGTTCGCTGGCCGAACTGACGACGTTTGATTTCGTACTGCTGATGATCATCGGCGAGGCGACCCAACAAGCGCTGCTGGGCAATGATTTTTCACTGACCAATTCGGTGCTGGTGATCGTTACGCTGATTGCCATCGATGTCGGGCTTTCATTGCTCAAACAGCGCTCGCAATGGGTGCAGCGGCTGATCGATGGTGGGCCGACGATCATTGTCGAAAACGGCAAAATCCTGCACAAGCGCCTGCGCCATGCACGACTGGTGGAAGCGGATGTCATGGAGGCTGCGCGATCGAGCCAGGGCATTGAAACCCTTGAGCAGATCAAATTCGCCATCATCGAGCGCAATGGCAAGATTTCGGTGATTGCTCAAGAGCGCTGATTTCTTGGGTAAGCCCCCATGCCAGTCAGTCAAGCGAATGAACCGCTTTTCGTAGGAGCCAAGCTTGGCGGCGAAGGCGTCCTTAAGAGCGCCTTCGCCGGCAAGCCTGGCTCCTACAGGGCCGAACGCAGGCCATGCCAGTTGCGTCAAAGCATCGGTTTGCCGCCGGTAACGCCATACCGTTGCCCGGTGATGTAGCTGGCTTCATCCGAGGCCAGCAGCACATAGATCGGCGCGACCTCCACTGGTTGGCCGGGGCGGCCGAGCGGGGTTTGCGAGCCGAAGTTTTGCACGTCTTCCTCGGGCATGGTCGATACGATCAACGGCGTCCAGATCGGCCCCGGCGCCACGCTGTTTACCCGGATGTTCTTTGGTCCCAGCATCTGTGCCAGGCCGGCGGAAAAGTTGGCAATCGCGCCCTTGGTGGCCGCGTAGGCCAGCAATGTCGGCTTGGGCATGTCGGAGTTGACCGAACTGGTGTTGATGATCGAACTGCCGGGCTTCATGTGTTTTAACGCGGCCTGACAGAGCCTGAACATGGCCGTGATGTTCACATCGAAGGTCATCACCCATTCTTCGTCCGGGATGTCTTCGATGTTTTCGTGGGTCATCTGGAATGCGGCGTTGTTGACCAGAATGTCGATCCGGCCAAAGCGCTCCACCGTTTTATCCACCAGCGCCTGGCAGTGCGCTTTCTGCGCCACATCGCCGGGCAGCAGCAGGCATTGACGACCGGCCTGCTCGACCCAACGTGCGGTTTCCTGCGCATCTTCAGTTTCATTCAAGTAGGCAACCACCACATCCGCGCCTTCCCGGGCGAATGCAATCGCCACCGCACGGCCGATGCCGCTGTCGGCACCGGTGATCAGGGCAATCTTGCCCTCCAGCCGACCCGAACCCTTGTAGCTCTGCTCGCCACAATCCGGGTAAGGGTCCATTTTCGTTTGAGCACCGGGGACTGGCTGGCTTTGTTTCGGGAAGGGTGGTTTTGGATAGTCAGTCATCGGAAAATCTCCTCTGTTCAAGGCAAAAGACCATGGCATTGGGGTTGACCCCGGTCTTTTGTCTTGAGTTCGGTTGGACTTCCGACGGGTTTAGCGCACAGGAAAGTTCGCTGTTCCTGCATACACTCAACTCATGAGTTAGGCTCAATGCGATGCAAGAAACTCGATGAGGAATTGCTCATGAATACTCAATCGCTCGTTGCACTGGCACTCTCGTTGGCATGTCTCGCCGGCTGCGAAAACAAATACGATGTGAACGAGAAGAATTGCGAGCCGAAAAACTTCATGAAGCTGCCGGACGATGCGAAGCGGGAAGCCTTCATCAAGGCTTGCTTGGAGCGCATAACGCCTTGAACAGGATTCGATGCTGCGCCTATCGCCCATAAAAAACCCGAAGCACAGGCATCGGGTTTTCGGTGTCAACCTGGGGCGTCAGGCTTGGCGGTTACGCAAACTACGCTCCATCCGCGCGATCCCTTCTTCCAGCAGCGCCCGCGGGCAGCCGAAGTTCAGACGCACGAACTGCCGGGCGTGATCGCCGAAATCCAGCCCTGCGCTCAGCCCGACCTTGGCCTGTTCAAGGAAAAACTGCTGCGGGTTATCCAGCCCCAGCGCCGTGCAGTCGAGCCATGCCAGGTAAGTGCCCTGAGGGATGTTCATGGTCACACCCGGCAACCGCGTACGAACCGCCTCCACCAGATAATCCCGATTGCTTTGCAGGTAGGCCATGAGCTCGGTCAACCACGGGCCGCCTTCGCTGTAGGCGACGCGGGTGGCTTCCAGGCCCAGCGGGTTGACGCTGTCGACCATGCCGCAGCGAGCGCTGTTGACCCGATGACGCAGTGCCGCGTCCTGAATGATCATGAACGCAGTCTTCAAACCGGCGATGTTGTAAGCCTTGCTCGCCGACATCAGGGTGATGGTGCGCTTGGCGATCTGCGGGCTGAGCGAGGCGGTCGGAATGTGTACGCGCCCGTCGAAGCACAACTCGGAGTGGATCTCGTCGGAGATGATCCAGGCATCCTGCTCCAGACAAATGTCGGCGACCGCTTGCAGCTCCTCGCGCGGGAAGACCTTGCCCAACGGGTTATGCGGGTTGCTCAGCAGCAGCGCGCCGCCCCCTTGCAGCGCTTCGCGCAAGGTATCGAGTGGCGTGGCATAGGTGCCATCGGCCAACGCGTCGAAATCCAGTTCGACTTTGTTCAGCTGCCAGTGGCCCGGCGCATGGCGCAGCGGCGGGTAGTTTGGCGTCTGCACGACCACGTTCTGCTGCGGCTGAACCAGCGCATGCAGGGCCATGTTGAACCCCGACTCGATACCCGGCAGGAATATCAGCTCCTGAGGTTGCACGCGCCAGGCGTACTTGCTCCAGAGGTCGGCGACGATGGCGTCACGCAAGTCATCCTGGGCCACGCTGTAACCGAGCATCGGGTGTTCCAGGCGTTTTTGCAGCGCCTGAATGATCGCTGGCGGCGCGGCGAAGTCCATGTCGGCGACCCACATCGGCAACACGTCGGCCGGGTAGCGGCTCCATTTGGTACTGCCGGTGCCATGGCGGTCGAACACCTGATCAAAATCGAAAGTCATGCTCAGTCTCATAAAAGGCAGGGGGGTTAATCCGGTGGCCATGATAAGCGCCAACCTTGATCGCTGGCGAATTGCGCAACAGAGCATGACCGGCAAGCCGCCGATGGTCGGTTTTCAGACGGCGCACGGCAACATTGTCTAAAGTTCTAAGTGGCGGTAGATAGGTTACCGTCACCGTGATCGTCCAGAAAAATCCGGCCAACGCACGATGCCAGGCAGTTAAGCAAAATCCCTGTGGGAGCGGGCTTGCTCGCGAAGAGGGCGGCACAGTCAACATTGATGTCGGCTGACACACCGCTTTCGCGAGCAAGCCCGCTCCCACAGGGGCCGCGAATTGACTGACTGGCCAATGCACCGGGTTTCCACCTGATCAGGAGTGCACGATGGACCTCAACCGTCGTCAGTTCTTCAAGGTCGCTGGTCTCGGCCTTGCGGGCTCAAGCCTCGGCGCGCTGGGCATGGCCCCGACGCCCGCTTTCGCCGAACAAGTGCGTCATTTCAAGCTCGCCCATACCCATGAAACCCGCAACACCTGCCCGTACTGCTCGGTCGGTTGCGGCTTGATCATGTACAGCCAGGGTGACAACGCGAAGAATGTCGCCCAGAGCATCATCCACATCGAAGGCGATGCCGACCACCCCGTCAATCGCGGCACCCTCTGCCCCAAAGGCGCAGGCCTGCTCGATTTCATTCACAGCCCCAGCCGTCTCCAGTACCCGCAGGTGCGCAAGCCCGGCACCACGGAGTGGACGCGAATCTCCTGGGATGAAGCGCTGGATCGCATCGCCGACCTGATGAAGGCCGACCGCGACGCCCACTTCATCGAGAAGAACGCTCAGGGGCAAACGGTGAACCGCTGGTTGAGCACCGGTTTCCTCGCGGCGTCGGCATCGTCCAACGAAGCGGGTTACATCACCCACAAGGTGATTCGCAGTCTCGGCATGCTGGGGTTCGATAACCAGGCACGTGTCTGACATGGCCCGACGGTGGCAAGTCTTGCCCCGACGTATGGCCGTGGTGCCATGACCAACCACTGGACCGATATCGCCAACGCGAATCTGGTTCTGGTGATGGGTGGCAATGCCGCCGAAGCGCACCCTTGCGGTTTCAAATGGGTGACCGAAGCCAAAGCCCATAACAAGGCGCGGCTGATTGTGGTCGACCCGCGTTTCACCCGTACCGCCTCGGTGGCCGACTATTACGCGCCAATCCGCACCGGCACCGACATCGCCTTCATGGGCGGGCTGATCAATTACCTGCTCACCGAAGACAAGATCCAGCACGAATACGTACGCGCCTATACGGACGTGTCGTTCATCGTCAAGGCCAACTACGGCTTCGAGGACGGCTTGTTCAGCGGTTACGACGCGAGCAAGCGCATCTACACCGACAAGTCCGGCTGGGGCTACGAAATCGGCGAGGACGGTTTCGCCAAAGTCGACCCGACCTTGCAGGACCCACGCTGCGTCTACCAATTAATGAAGCAGCATTACAGCCGCTACACCCTGGAATTGGCCAGTCAGGTCTGCGGCATGCCCACGGATGCCATGCAGAAAATCTGGGAGGAGATCGCCACCTGCTCGCAACCGGGCAAAACGATGACGATTCTCTATGCCCTGGGCTGGACCCAACACTCGATTGGCTCGCAGATGATCCGCAGCGCGGCCATGGTGCAACTGCTGTTGGGCAACGTCGGTATGCCGGGCGGGGGCGTCAATGCCTTGCGCGGGCACTCCAACATCCAGGGCCTGACCGACCTGGGCTTGCTGTCCAACTTGCTGCCCGGTTACCTGACCCTGCCGGCCGAGGCCGAACAGGATTACAACGCCTACATCGCCAAGCGCGCACTCAAGCCGCTGCGTCCCGGGCAGATGTCCTACTGGCAGAACTACGGCAAGTTCCACGTCAGCCTGATGAAAGCCTGGTACGGCGCCAATGCCACCGCCGAGAACAACTGGGGCTACGACTGGCTGCCGAAACTGGACATTCCCGGCTACGACATCCTGAAAATGTTCGACATGATGGGCAAGGGCGAGGTCAATGGCTACATGTGCCAGGGCTTCAACCCGATCGCCGCGTTGCCGGACAAGAACCGGGTGATGAAGGCGCTGGCCAAACTCAAGTGGCTGGTGGTGATGGACCCACTGGCCACCGAAACTTCGGAGTTCTGGCGCAACGCCGGTCCTTACAACGATGTGGAAACGGCCAGCATCCAGACCGAAGTCATCCGTCTGCCCACCACCTGTTTCGCCGAAGAAAACGGTTCGCTGGTCAACAGCGGCCGGTGGCTGCAATGGCACTGGAAGGGTGCCGATGGCCCGGGGCAGGCGCGCACGGACGTGAAGATCATGGCCGAGCTGTTCTTGCGTCTGCGCCAGCGTTACCAGGCCAACGGCGGTGCCTGGGCCGAGCCGATCCTCAAGCTCGACTGGCCTTACAAAGTGCCGGATGACCCGACGCCGGAAGAGCTGGCCCGGGAATTCAACGGCTACGCCGTATCCGATGTCACCGATGCTTCGGGCGCGGTGATCAAGACCGGTCAGCAGCTGTCCGGTTTCGGCCAGCTCAAGGACGATGGCAGCACGGCATCCGGGTGCTGGATCTTCTGCGGCAGCTGGACCGAGCAGGGCAACAACATGGCCCGGCGTGACAACAGCGATCCTTTCGGCATGAAGCAGAACCTGGGCTGGGCCTGGGCCTGGCCGGCGAATCGCCGGATTCTTTACAACCGCGCCTCTTGCGACCCTCAAGGCAAACCGTGGGACCCAAACAAACGGCTGGTGTGGTGGAACGGCAAGGTCTGGACCGGTACCGACGTGCCCGACTACAAGGCCGATGTGCCGCCGGAAGCCGGGATGAACCCGTTCATCATGAACCCCGAAGGCGTCGCGCGTTTCTTCGCCCTCGACAAGATGAACGAAGGGCCGTTCCCGGAACACTATGAACCGTTCGAGACGCCCATTGGCATCAACCCGATGCACCCCAACAACAAGCAGGCGACCAGCAACCCGGCCGGACGGGTCTTCGATTCCGTCTGGGACACCCTCGGGCAGGCCAAGGACTTCCCTTATGCGGCGACCAGCTACCGGCTGACCGAACACTTCCACTTCTGGACCAAGCATTGCCCGATCAACGCCGTGACCCAGCCTGAGCAGTTTGTCGAAATCGGCGAGGTGCTGGCCAAGGAGAAAGGCATTGCTGCCGGTGACCGGGTAAGGGTCAGCTCCAAGCGCGGGCATATCGAAGCGGTGGCGGTAGTGACCAAGCGGATTCGTCCGCTGCAGGTCAACAATCAGGTGGTGCACCAGATCGGTATCCCGTTGCACTGGGGCTTCACCGGCGCTACCCGCCACGGTTACCTGACCAACACCCTGGTGCCGTTCCTCGGCGATGGCAACACACAGACCCCGGAATCCAAGTCATTCCTGGTCAACGTGGAGAAAATCTAAATGGCCAGCCAAGACATCATCGCCCGCTCGGCCACCACCACCGTGCCGCCCTCGGTGCGCACGCAAGAGGAAGTGGCCAAGCTGATCGACACCACCAAGTGCATCGGCTGCAAGGCCTGCCAGGTCGCCTGCTCGGAATGGAACGAGTTGCGCGACGACGTTGGTCACAACCTCGGCACCTACGACAACCCTCAAGACCTCAGCGCAGACACCTGGACCTTGATGCGCTTCACCGAGCATGAAACCGACGCCGGCAACCTCGAATGGCTGATTCGCAAGGACGGCTGCATGCACTGCGCCGAGCCCGGCTGCCTGGCGGCATGCCCGAGCCCCGGCGCGATCATCAAGCACGCCAACGGCATCGTCGATTTCGATCAGGACCATTGCATCGGCTGCGGGTATTGCATTACCGGTTGCCCGTTCAACATTCCGCGCATCTCGCAAAAGGACCACAAGGCTTATAAATGCACGCTGTGCTCGGACCGCGTGGCGGTGGGGCTGGAACCGGCTTGCGTAAAAACCTGCCCGACCGGCGCCATCGTTTTCGGCAGCAAGGAAGACATGAAAGAACACGCGGCCGAACGTATCGTCGACCTCAAGAGCCGCGGTTTCGAAAACGCCGGTTTGTATGACCCCGCAGGTGTCGGCGGCACCCACGTCATGTATGTGCTGCACCATGCCGACACGCCCAGGTTGTATGCCGGGTTGCCGGATCACCCGGCGATCAGCCCGCTGGTGGACCTGTGGAAAGGCCTGAGCAAACCCCTGGCGTTGCTGGCCATGGGCGCGGCGGTGCTGGCCGGGTTCTTCCATTACGTGCGTGTCGGGCCACAACTGGTCGAGGAGGACGAACATCCAGTCACCCTCGACCCGGCGGTGCACGAGTTCGATCCATCGGTGCACACCTTTGATCCGACGAAACCCGGCGGGGAGGACAGGCCATGAACGACAAATCGATCCTGCGCTACACCGCCAACCAGCGCACCAATCACTGGCTGGTGGCGATTCTGTTTCTCGCGGCCGCGCTGTCGGGGCTGGCCTTGTTTCATCCGGGGTTGTTCTGGCTCAGCAACTTGTTTGGCGGTGGTTCGTGGACGCGCATTCTGCATCCGTACATGGGCGTGGCGATGTTTGTGCTGTTCCTCGGCCTGGTGTTCAGTTTCTGGCGGGCGAATTACTTCAGCGCCAACGACCGGTTGTGGCTCAGGCGCGTCGGGACTGTCATGCGTAACGAAGAGGAGGGCGTGCCGCCGATCGGCAAGTACAACCCGGCGCAGAAGCTGCTGTTCTGGGTGTTGCTGATTTGCATGCTGGTGCTGTTGTTCAGCGGGCTGGTGATCTGGCGTGCCTGGTTCAGCGCGTACTTCGGCATCACCGGTATTCGCTGGGCGATGCTGCTGCATGCGCTGGCGGGTTTCATCCTGGTGCTGAGCATCATCGTCCACGTCTATGCCGGTATCTGGATTCGCGGCTCGGTCCACGCCATGGTGCGTGGCCGGGTCAGCCGCGCCTGGGCGAGAAGACACCATGAGCTCTGGTACCGGGAAGTGACCCAAGACGAAACGCCTGAGCGACCGATCACAAAAAAAGGATGACCCCTTGGCGACGATCCTCGAGCCTGGGCAGATAGAAGCGGCGGCGAGTTCACCGCCGTTTCTGTACCTGCCACCGAACAATCTGTTCACCTTGCGCGCGCTGCGTCTGGAACGCCTGGCCGACGGGCATCCCATGGCGGACTATCTACGATTGATCGCGGGACTGTGCCACGTTCAGCAGAACCTGATGGACGATCCGCCCGTGACGTCCATGCCCGAACCCGAACGCCTGCGGGTTTGCATGGAACATGGCTTGCCACCGTTCGCTGCCGACAGTCTGGTGCGCGAAAACATTTGGCTGCCGTATCTTGAAGCCATGTTGCAACGTTATCAGCCACCGCCAAACGCTGCGGTAGAAAACGCCGTGGCGACGTTGCGCAGTGCCAACCCGGGGCTGCTCAAAGCCTGGGCGATTGCCTTGGTCAGCGGCCAGTATTCAATGTTGCCGGCAGAACTGGTGCCGTTCCTCGGTGCAGCGCTGCAAGCGGCCTGGAGCCATTGGCTGTTGAGTTCACCCAACCTTGAACTCAAGCGCGGCGACAGCCTCAGCCAATGCCCGGCCTGCGGTTCGCCGGCGATGGCCGGGGTGATTCGTCATCGCGGCAAATACAACGGTTTGCGTTATCTGGTGTGCTCGTTGTGCGCCTGCGAATGGCATGCGGTGCGGGTCAAATGCGTGTACTGCGAACAGAGCAAGGGGCTTCAATACATCAGTTTCGAGGATGACCGTCACGCTGCCAATCAGGCACCGTTGCGGGCGGAAGTCTGCCCCGGCTGCAACAGCTACCTGAAATTGATCTACCTGGAAAACGATGCCGAAGCCGAAGCGCTTTCGGCGGACCTGTCCAGCCTGATGCTGGACATGCGCCTGGAGCAGGAAGGCTACCAGCGCCTGTCGCCGAATCTGATGCTGGCCCCCGGCGGCGACTAAGCCTGTCCCCTTGATGTTCAGGCTTGAGATAAATCCCACCCAATAAGCGAGATAAATCCGGTTATGTCCACGAAGCGTGCTGGTCAAATCCGATGCAAATAACTGGTCGAGTCAGGGGTATTCCTGCCTGGCATGCAAAACGGTCACGATCTCGATTCGATCCGTCACCCGGTAGACCACCAAGTAATTGGGATGCACAACAATTTCCCGCGTACCGGGTACACGACCAAATCGATAAAGGTAGGGATGTTGCGGAAGGGCCGAGGTAGCAACCTCAATGGCTTGGTACAGTTCGCTCGCCGCTACAAGGTGGCGGTCGCCAATATAATCAATGATTTGCCACAGTTCAGCCCGCGCTTCGGGCCGCCACTCAACCAGCATCGCGCTTATTGCGCTTGGCTTCGAGAAGGGATCGCATATCAGCCATTACCTGATCGTGCGGGACATTCGGGCGTGGATCATCGAGCGACGCCTGCACTTTGGCACGGAACCAACGGTCGTAGCTGGCGGCCTGCTCTTCGGTTTCAAACTCTGAAACGATGGGGGAAAGTTCGGCGCTCATAGTGACCTCCGGGATCAATACTTAGCAGTCTAATCGGTATGTGGCTCACTGTCGTGGGTGTCAAGATGAAGTACACCCAGCAAAGCATCACGTGGTCCCATCTCTCTACCTGATGGGCGCAACCACATTAAACCTCTCGCTTGCGACAGCCAACCCCTAAAACATGTCGGACTCTTCCTCAATTTTTTGAACGCTTTCATGTGTTTAACGTACGCGTTTAAAGACACCCGCCGTTACGTCCTAACGGCTACAACGCCTTGCGTCGTTACCTACGCGTGCGCCAGAATCGGCTGGCTTGTGCGGCTGTGGGGCGGGCTATATCGTTTCCCTGTCACTGAAAAACAGTGATCGGGTTTGGTAGCCCGCCTGTAACAGCCGTATGGCAACACCTTATGCCGTCTCTTTTTTAGGACTCTGCTTTTATGGTGGTCATGCGTGGGGCTCCTTTGTGAGCGCCGGGTTTCCTGTTGCAGCCGGTCTACCAACCCGCGTATGGCCGCCACCCTTCGTTTGGTAGCGAGGGTGATGGCTCCTTAAAATCTGCAACAAGGAGTTTTCATCTATGTTCAAAGTTACGCCCAACCCGCCAGACTCTGATCCGGCATCCCCGTACGAATCTAACGATTCAAAAAAATTTCACGAAGCCGCCGAACGCGCCCTCAATTTCTACCTCAACCCGGCAGCGGTCATGAACAACACCCCCCGCAAACCCAGCACCATGTACATGGTTGCGCCGGATGTCGGCCATGAAACCTTGCTGGTTCAAACGTGTGAGAACTTGGCCTCGGCCAGTGTCATGGCCAGTGACATTGCTGCATTGGTAGAGGGCACCCACCGCAATACCCTGCTGGCGCTTCAGCAAGTCATCATGCTGGCTGAACTGGCGGTTAATCGAATGCTGGATAATTTCGTTCCACCTAAGTAATCACTCAGCCCTTTACCGAGAGGCTTGCCCCTCGGTAAAGGGCTTTGATCAAAGCGCTGTCTTTTTAAGGTCGATTAAAAGTCAGCACCACGGCCAGGTGCGATGCTCTGGGTTCTTCAAGAGCAACCCAGCTGGAGCACCAACAATGGCCGACCCACTCAGCTTCACCCTCAAATTCCCCTTCAAAAGCGCCAGCGGCGATACGATCACAACGCGAGCCTCAAACGCAAAGACATCACCGCCGCGCAGACGACGACCAAAGACCAAAGACGAAGGCGGCGCTCGGCATCACCTTGAGCAGTGAGCCCAGCGGCTACACTCAGACGCGACGGTCATTCGCTTCCGGGAGCCTCTGATGTCTGCAACCTCCGCCAGCCACACCTTGCGGCTGCCCTCCATCGACAGCTTGCTGCGCCATCGCGCCTGTCAGGCGTTGGCCGAGCGTTATGGGCGTGATGCGCTGCTGGCCGGTTTGCGGCAACTGCTCGATGACTTGCGTGAACCGGTGCTCAAGGGTGAACTCAATGCCGTTGAAATAGCCCCCGATGTATTGGCGGGCAGGGCAGGCGAGCGTCTGGCGATCCAGCATCGCAGCCAGGTGCGGCGGGTGTTCAACCTCACTGGCACGGTGCTGCACACCAACCTCGGTCGCGCGTTGTTACCGGAGTCGGCTATCGAAGCCGTTCAACTCGCCGCCCGCTATCCGCTCAATCTGGAATTCAACCTGCACAGCGGCAAGCGTGGCGACCGGGATGATTTGATCGAGGGCCTGATCCGTGAGCTGACCGGTGCCGAAGCGGTGACCGTGGTCAACAACAACGCCGCCGCCGTGTTGCTGACACTCAACAGTCTGGGCGCGCGCAAGGAAGGCATCATTTCCCGTGGTGAACTGATCGAAATCGGCGGCGCCTTCCGCATTCCCGACATCATGGCCCGCGCCGGGGTGCGGCTGCACGAAGTGGGCACCACCAACCGCACCCATGCCCGCGATTACGAGGCTGCGATTGGTCCGCGCAGCGGCCTGGTGATGCGCGTACATGCGAGCAACTATTCCATCGAAGGTTTCACCGCCCGGGTGCCGACAGCTGAATTGGCGGAGCTGGCTCACCGTCACGGGCTGCCGCTGCTGGAGGACCTGGGTAGCGGCAGCCTGCTGGACCTGACTCGCTGGGGCTTGCCCGCCGAACCGACGGTGCGTCAGGCGTTGCTCGATGGTGCGGACATCGTCACTTTCAGCGGCGACAAATTGCTCGGCGGTCCCCAGGCCGGGTTGATTGTCGGCCGCAAAGACCTGATCGCGAAGATCAAAAAGAATCCGCTCAAGCGCGCACTGCGGGTCGACAAACTGACCCTGGCCGCCCTCGAAGCTGTATTGGCGTTGTACCGCGATCCTGATCGATTGGCCGAGCGCCTGCCGAGTCTGCGCCTGCTGACCCGCCCCCAAGCCGACATTCATGCCCAGGCCGAACGCCTGCAACCGTCACTGGCACAGGTGTTGGGTGACGGCTGGAGCGTCAGCGCGGTACCGGCGCTGGGCATGATCGGCAGCGGCAGCCAGCCGGTGGCGCGACTGCCCAGCGCCGCGTTATGCCTGCGGCCCAACGTCTCCAAGCGTCTACGCGGGCGGCGATTGCTGGGGCTGGAGGCCGCGTTTCGCCGCCTGCCGATTCCCGTGCTCGGGCGCATCGACGGTGATGCGCTTTGGCTGGACCTGCGCCAACTGGATGACGAAGCCGCATGGCTGGCCCAGATCGATCAACTAAAGGAGGAGGGCCAGGACGGGTGATTGTCGGCACGGCGGGGCACATCGATCACGGTAAAACCTCCTTGCTCCAGGCACTGACCGGCCAGGCCGGCGACCGTCGCCGGGAAGAACGCGAACGCGGCATGACCATCGACCTCGGCTATATCTACGCGGCGCTGGAACCGGGCGCCGCCCTGACCGGTTTTATCGACGTGCCCGGTCATGAGCGCTTCACCCACAACATGCTGGCCGGGGCGCAGGGCATTGATCTGGTGTTGTTGGTGGTGGCGGCTGATGACGGCGTCATGCCGCAGACCCGCGAACATTTGGCGATCGTCGAGTTGCTGGGCATTCCTCGGGCACTGATTGCAATCACCAAATGCGACCGCGTCGACCCTGCTCGTGTGCAAGCCGTCCGGGAACAGATCGAGACATTACTGGCGCCCGGACCTTATGCCAACGCGCCGCAAATCGCGCTGTCGAGTGTGACCGGCGAGGGTGTCGAGACGCTGCGTCAGGCCTTGCTGAGTGCGCAACATGAGGTGCTTCAACGCAGCACCAGCGGCGGTTTTCGCCTGGCGATTGATCGGGCGTTCAGCGTGGCCGGCGCCGGTATCGTGGTGACCGGCACCGCGTTGTCTGGCCAGGTGGCCGTGGGCGATACGCTGATGTTGAGTCCGCTGGGCAAACCCGTGCGGGTGCGAGGCCTGCATGCGCAGAATCAGGCGGCTGACAGCGCGACGGCCGGGCAACGAGTCGCACTGAACCTGAGTGCCGAGCGTTTGGCCCTCGAGCAGATTCACCGTGGCCACTGGTTGTTGGCCGAATGGCTGCATGCGCCGACCCAGCGGCTGGATATCGAGATGACCTTGCTGGCCAGCGAAGCGCGAAGCTTCGAACACTTTCAACCGGTACACGTGCATCTCGGTACTCAGGACGTGACGGCGCGGGTGGCGTTGCTGGAGGGCGCCAGCCTGGCACCGGGTGAGCAGATGTTCGCACAACTGCTGGTGAATGCGCCGGTGCTGGCGGTGAAGGGCGACCGCTTGATCCTGCGCGATCAAAGCGCCCAACGCACCCTCGGCGGTGGCCGGGTGCTTGACCCGTTCGCCCCGGCCCGACACCGCCGCAGCCCCGAACGATTGGCGCAGCTGCAAACGCTGGCCACCACGACCAGTCTGGAAGACGCACTGCCGACGCTGCTGGCCAACAGCGACACCGGGCTCGATCCGCAACGCCTGGAACGCCAGTTCAACTGTCCGCGCAACACGTGGGTGTTGACCGAAGACGTGCGCTTGATCGATACGCGGCAGGGGCCGTTGCTGTTCAGCGCTGCCCGCTGGGAAGCCCTGAAAGCGCCGCTGCTGGAACACCTCGCACGTTTTCATCAACTGGAACCGGATCAAATGGGACCGGACAGGGATCGCCTGCGTCGCTTCGCCGGCACCGCGCTGGACCGACCGACCTTTATCAGCCTGCTCGACGAATTACTGGCCAGCGGTGCGATCGTCGCCAGCGGTCCGTGGCTGCATTTGCCGGACCATCAAGTGCGTTTGAGCGAGGATGACGAAACCCTGTGGCAACAGCTACAGCCGCTGTTTGAACAAGCGGGTTTCGATCCGCCATGGGTACGTGACTTGGCCAAAGTTGCTGGCCGTGAAGAGGCCTCCGTGCGCCTGCTGCTGCGCAAGATGGCGCGGCTGGGTCTGGTGCATCAAGTGGTTCGTGACTTGTTTTATACCGAGACGCTGCTGCGCCGATTGGCGGCTATGCTGGTGCAACTGGCCAGCGATGACCCGGTGATACAGGTCACCGCGTTTCGCGATGCTGTGGGCCTGGGGCGCAAGCGCAGTATTCAGATTCTGGAGTACTTCGACCGAATCGGCCTGACCCGACGCTTTGGCGACCGACGCCACATTCGGCTCGACAATGCATTGGCCCAACAAACAGAAAACTGAGTTCAAGGAAGGCAATCGCGCCCGGTGGCGCGGCCGGGCTTCAAACCCGGTTGGGGACGGCATCCGTTCCCGGGCAGGTTCGACTCCGGCTGCCTTCCGCCATTTATTGCGGTAGAACACAGGGGGCCGGCAACGCAACAATCCCTGTGGGAGCGGGCTTGCTCGCGAAGACGGCGGCACAGTCAACATTGATGTCACCTGATACACCGCTTTCGCGAGCAAGCCCGCTCCCACAGGTTCTGCATTCATAATTGACTTGCGTTAGGAACCCCATTGAAAGCGCCCCAACAAACACAACTATGACCTACGCTTATTCCCAGACGCATGTTCAACCAACAGGGGCTCCCCCCTGATCGAAAACAACAAGAACAGCTATCCGGAGACGACTCATGTTTGCATTGGCCCGTCGATTCAGCAGCAACCTCGCCGTTTTAGTTACCGCCGCCGCGCTCGCCTCACCGGTTTTTGCGCTGGATACCGTCAAGTTCATGGCCCCAGGTTCAGTCGGTGGTGGTTATGACCAGACTGCACGGGTCCTGGGCAAAGCCATGGTCGAGGCGAAAACGGCAAAGTCCACAACCTTCGAGAACAAGGGTGGCGCTGGTGGGACCCTGGGGTTGGCGCAATTTGCCAATGGCACCAAGGGCGACGCCAATGCCCTGATTGTGGTCGGCGCGATCATGGTCGCGGCCATCGAGCAGAACAAACCGCAAATAACCTTGAAAGATGTGACACCGATCGCCCGGCTGTTTACCGAATACAACGTGATTGCCGTGCGTGACGACTCGCCATACAAAACCCTGGCCGACTTGCTCAAAGACTTCAAAGCCAACCCGTCCGACATCAAATGGGGCGGTGGCTCCAAGGGGTCGATCGACCACATTGGCATCGCCGAACTGGCGAGCAAAATGGAGGTCCCTGTCAACAAAGTGAACTACGTCGCCTTCGCCGGTGGCGGCGAAGTCGTCGCTGCGGTGCTGGGTGGCCATATCACGGTGATCACCGGCGGCTACGCCGAGCTTGCCAAATACGTCCAGTCCAAACAGTTCCGCTTACTCGCCATCGGCGCGCCCAACCGCGTTGAAGGCATCGATGCGCCGACGCTCAAAGAAAGTGGCTATGACGTGACAATCGGCAATTGGCGGGGCGTTTACGGCGCCGCGGGCCTGACGCCTGAACAGCGCAAAGAACTGACCGAAGCCGTCCTGACCGCCACCAAAAGCACTGTCTGGCAAGAAAACGTAAAAACCAATGCATGGTCACCCAGCATTTTGACCGGGGATGACTTCGGCAAATTCGTCGAAGAAGAGCATGGGCGCCTGCGCGCGATGCTGGTCAAGGTGGGGCTGCTTTGAGATGGCCGGGCGCTGGAGAGTCATGCCGACCCAACTGGCGATTGGTTTAGGTGTCGTCGCCATCAGCGCGGTATTGGCGATCGGCGCCTCGCGGTTTCCTCCCGAGATGGGCTTCGTCATCATGGCGGCGTACGTCTATCCCTACGCCGTCGCGGCGTTTCTGGGCGTCGTCGGTCTGTTGATGTGCTATCAGGCGCTCACGGGTGGTTTTCGCAACCTTGGCGACGATCACGAAACCACCCAGGCTCAGCCCGGCGGCAAGGCCGGAGCGACCTGGGTCACGGCGGGGCTTGTGGGCGTTGCCTTGCTCATTACCTACATCGGCTTCGTATTGGCGGCAGCATTGCTGTTTGCCTGTTCTGCACGGGGTTTTGGCAGTCGCAGCCCGCTGCGGGACCTGGCCATCGGCATCGCCCTGACGCTGCCGATTTACTGGCTTTTCACCGCCGGGCTAGGGGTTTCCCTTCCGCCCCTGGTCAACGCCTGGATCTGATCCGGGCCCTAGGAGGTCGACAAGGTGGACATTCTCTCGAGTCTGGCAACCGGCTTCGGTGCCGCGTTGGCGCCGATCAATCTGATGTGGGGTTTTATCGGCTGCCTGCTGGGCACCGCGATCGGTGTTTTGCCGGGGATCGGACCGGCGCTGACGGTGGCCTTGCTGCTGCCGATCACCGCCAAGGTCGATCCTACCGGCGCGCTGATCATGTTCGCCGGCATCTATTACGGCGCTCAGTTTGGCGGCTCTACCACCTCGATTCTGCTCAACACTCCAGGGGAATCGTCCTCCATGGTCACGGCCCTGGAAGGCAACCTCATGGCGCGCAACGGGCGGGCAGGCCCGGCTTTGGCGACGGCCGCTATCGGTTCATTCGTGGCCGGTACCATCGCAACAATTTTGCTGACCCTGTTCGCCCCCCTTGTTGCTACGCTGGCGCTGAAGTTCGGGCCGGCGGAGTATTTCGCGATTCTGGTGCTGGCCTTCACCACGGTGTCGGCGGTGCTCGGTGCGTCGATGCTGCGCGGCTTTGCGTCATTGGGCATTGGGCTGACCATCGGCTTGATCGGCCTGGACTCGACCTCGGGCATTGCCCGCTACACCATGGAGGTGCCCGAACTGGTCGATGGCATCGAAGTGGTGCTGGTGGCGGTCGGCTTGTTTGCCGTCGGTGAGGCCTTGTATAGCGTGCTCTACCAAAAGGAAGAAACGGGAAGCCGACATCGCCTGACCTCGTTGTGGATGACCCGTGCCGACTGGAAACGCTCGATTCCCGCGTGGCTGCGGGGCACTTTGATCGGTTTTCCCTTCGGGTCGATTCCGGCCGGTGGCGCGGAAATTCCGACGTTCCTGTCGTATTCAACCGAACGCAAACTCAGCAAGTACCCGAAAGAGTTTGCCGCCAGCAAAGGCGAGGGCGCTATCGAAGGTGTCGCTGGCCCCGAGGCGGCGAACAATGCAAGCGCCACCGGTTCTCTGGTGCCATTGCTGACCCTGGGCATCCCGACCTCCGCCACGGCGGCGATCTTGTTGGCCGCGTTCCAGAACTACAACCTGCAACCGGGGCCGCTGCTGTTCCAGACCTCGGGTGAACTGGTCTGGACGCTGGTGGCCTCGCTGTACATCGGCAATACCATCCTGCTGGTGCTGAACCTGCCGTTGGTGGGCCTGTGGGTCAAACTCTTGCAGATTCCACGACCGTACCTGAACGCCGGCATTCTGGTGTTCGCGACCATCGGCGTATACGGCATGCGCCACTCGACGTTCGACCTGTTTCTGATGCTGGGCATCGGCTGGGCGGGGGTGTTGATGCGGCGTTTCGATTTCCCTGTCGCCCCGGTGATCGTCGGCATGCTGCTGGGCCCGATGGCGGAAAAACAACTGCGCAACGCGTTATCAATCAGCCAGGGGGACTGGATGATATTTGTGACGCAACCCATCGCGGCCTCGCTTCTGGTGCTCACGCTGTTGGTGTTGCTGGTTCCGTACGTGCTGCATAAACGCGGCATCAAATTGCATGAGGATGATTGACGGATGATTGCCTAACTCCGTAACGCGATCTGTAGCAGCTGCCGAAGGCTGCGTTCGGCTGCGCAGCAGTCGTGAGTCCAGCCAACGCGGTCTGCCTGTAGAAACGGCGTTGCACGGGAGGAGGGGTTCAAGACTGCTGTTTAGCGGTGTAGCGACGGACGCCTTCGCGAGCAAGCCCGCTCCCACATTTGATCGCTGGCATGCACAAATAATGTGTTCACAGAAAATCCAGTGTGGGAGCGGGCTTGCTCGCGAAGAGGCCGACACATCCAGCATTGCCATCGCCTGACACCCCTCATCTCGCCACAAACGGTTTGCAGTGTTTGTGGGAAACAGCCTTCAGCCCCGATAGCGCAGCGCATCCACCAACAGCGCAAACGCCGGCGATGCCTGACTGACGCTGGGGGCAGGATCTGTTCGGCAGACAGGCCTCGATCGGTGAATACTTTCTTCACTACGCCGGCGGCCGATGAGGCTGCGATCTTTCAAAGCAGCCAACGCCTATTGACTGCCTTGCCGCGCAGAAATCAGAAACGAAACGCTTGTCGTCCGACCAGTAGCCATTTGCCTTTCTGTTTCTGCCAGATCTGGAAGTTCTCGATTTCCGTGGGAACGATCTCTTCCCCCTTGATGGCTTGTGCCGAAAAATGATGCCGGACCAACGCCACATCACCCGACAGCGTGATGGTCTGGCCCTGCATTTCGAGTGTCTTGAAAGCGCTTTTTCCGGTTTCGATGTCGGCGATGAACGCTTTCTTGTCCTGGATTTTCCCGCTGGAATGGCCGTAGGTGAGGTTTTCAGCGGTGAGCGCATTCAGCTGGGGAATATCCTTGTGCAGCATCGCTTGAGTCAGATGGTCTACCGCTACGGCGACATCCTTTTCGCCCGAGGAGGGGGCTGCCATCACATAGCCGCTGAAGAGGCACAAGAAGCCGATAAGCAATTTCGTTTTTTTCATGGGTATTTTCCTTGTTGTTATGGAGATGACAGACGAGAGATAGGCGTCTCGTCTGTCATCGTACAACTTAGCAGGTTTTTGTTGCGAGATGCATCCAGCCAGTCAATGAAACGCAATCCTGTGGGAGCGGGCTTGCTCGCGAAGACGGCGTCACATTCAACATTGATGTCGCCTGACACATCGCTTTCGCGAGCAAGCCCGCTCCCACAGGTTCCGCTCCCGCGAGCGCGTTTTTTATCACTTCATCATCTGCTTGGAACTCCCCGCCAGACACCCTCGTCATCTGCAATGAAGCACCACCGCGGACATACCGCGGGCACTTCCTGACGTGTTCATTACGAAGGCGAGGGATGACATGACTATTCCAGACAGCAGAACCGGACAACCGGATGCCCCTCGGGATCCCGCAGGCTCCGAACAAAACTTTCAGCATTTAAAGGAGGAGGTTACCGAAGCGATAGGCGGTGCGCGGCATCAGGCCGATGAGCAGTTCGGCCAGTACCGCGATACCGCAGCGGACCAGATTGAAGCATTGGCCAGAGGCGCCCAGTCAGTCGTTTCCGAGATCCGGACGAACGATACGTTTGGGATGTCCGATTACCTGGCGGACATGGCCGAGAGCATGAGCAGCCTGGCGGGAAAACTGCGCAGCAAAAGTGCCGAAGAGCTTCTGCACGATGGCGCTGATCTGGCGCGGGACAATCCGGGGTTGTTCATTGTCGGCAGCATCGCGGTGGGGTTCGGTCTGTCGCGGTTCCTGAAAGCGGGCACGGCGACTCTGCCGACAACCACCGATCGTGAGTTTGCCGCCCAGAGCAGCACTGCCACGTTCACTGGCGATGGCTCGCAAGGACTTTATGAAACGTCGATGCCGTCCGGAGGCGAGCTGTCGCCCGGGTTGGCCTCTAGCATCACGCCGTCCTCGCCGAGCGCGCCCGACCATCGTGGCGACAGTTCCTCAATGCCGGGGTCCAGCCCCTTCACAGGAGAACGGTGATGAACAGAAACGATCCAGAACTGCAACCCACACCACCCGTCACACCGTCTGTCACGACGGCTGATCATGACGCTTCCGTGGTCGGTTTATTGCGGCAGTTAACCCGGGAAGTACCGGCGTTATTCACCAAGGAGCTGGCGTTGGCCAAGGTGGAATTGCAGGCCAGCCTGACGACGTTGAAAGCAGGGATTGCCGGGGTAGCCGGCGGCGCCATTGTGCTGCTCGCCGGGTTCATCATTGTGCTGATGGCGGTCGTCTATGCCTTGAGCCTGGTGATGGCGCCCTGGCTGGCTGCGCTGATTGTTGGCGTCGTGGTGATGGTCATCGGGTTCGTGATGCTGCAGGCAGGCAAAAAACAATTCGAACCTTCCCACTTCAAGCCTGATCGCACCCTGGACGCGCTGAATAAAGACCAGGAAGCCCTGCGGAGGAAAGTGTCATGAAGCGAGAATTCGAAACCGAAGCGGCCAAGAGCCCGGAAACCATCGAGCGTGAAATCGATGCGCAACGGGAAAACATCGGGCATATCGTCGACGCGCTGGAAAGCAAGTTTACCCCCGGCCAGATGTTTGATCAGGCGCTGCTGATGATGCAAAGCAACGGCTCGACCTTCCTGACCAACCTGGGCACCAGTGTGCGCAACAACCCCGTGCCCGCGGTGCTGACCTCGGTCGGCCTGATGTGGTTGATGATGAGCCAGAATCGCCCGCCAACGCCCAGGGAATATCGCGTAGAGCCGAATGTCGACTGGACCGATGACTTGGCCGAAGGGCTCACCGATGGCATGGACAGCGCCCGACAGCGTCTGCACAACACCACTGATTCGCTCAAGGACAGCTATCAGGCGGTCAAGGGTAAGGCCGCGCACCTGAGCGATAGCCTGCATGCGAAGACCGATCACCTCAGTCACGCCGTCCATGACACCAGTGATCGTCTGGCGCGCAGGACTCATGAAATGGGTGACCAGTTCAATCATCTGCTCAAGGAGCAACCACTGCTGATGGCGGCGATGGGTATAGCGGTGGGAGCGTTGCTGGGCGCGGCGCTACCTACCACCGCAACGGAGCGCCGTTATCTGGGCAGGACCAGCGCAAGCCTCACCAGCAAGGTCAAACAGCAAGCACGGGAGGGCTATGAGGCGGTGCGCGAAAAGGTGATGGAAACCACAGAGCCCCACGAGGCAATCGCGGGAGAAACAGGCGAGATGCGCAAGACCGCGTCCGAAACCCCGGCCGATCTGTCACGTGGCTTGGGGACTTCTTGACAGGTATCAGGGCAAGGCGGGAGGTCTGAGGCACAGACGTCCCGTCGAGCCCGGTTTATCGGCGCCTTGAAACAACCATGACGAGGTACACATCATGATTGATGAATCCACAGGCATGACCCCAGGTGTGCGCTACGAAATCGAGAACCGCGAAAGGGTAGAACCGTTTGCCGGTTTTTTTCTGAACGGCAAGTATTACCTCACGCCCGAACTGCAAACGGCCATCGGCTGGCTTGAGGGCAATCGCTTTATCTACGATGTACTTGATCCCGAGGGCGAGCCGGTTTTCAAGGATCGTGTGGCCGGCACTATCAAGGATTTGAAACTCACATTGAGTGACGGAATGCCCCTGGATATTTACCCCATTGCGGGCACCTGACTTATCGGTATCGGGGCCGTCTCGAACGTGCGTCAGCCGCCACTGATTTTCCAGTGTTTGACGTTATCGGCAAACACCATCTGATGCATTTCGTGGGCGATTCCGTAGGCCAGGGATTCATGCGCCGCAATGACCTTCTCTTCCGCTGAAAGGCAATGAAAAATGTCCAGTTTGGTATCCGCGTTGGCGGTTTCCAGGGCAAAGATTTGCACATAACGCGCGAGGTCGTTATCCAGGCTCAAGAGGTATTCGCGCAGGCGTTGATGGTCGACCGAGCTTTGGGGGAAGTACCAATTCATTGGGTGAATCAGAAACCGCGAATGGGGCGCGGTGATCCGTCGGCCGGCGGCCAGGTACATGATGATGCCCATCGACTCGATGTTGCCGGCATTGATCGCGCACAGCGGCACCGGCAGGGATTTGAGGAAGGTGTAGAGGGCGAAGCCGAAGTTGGTGCTGCCGCCGCTGGTGGAAAGATTCAGCAGCAAGGAGGAGGCGCCCTGGTCGATGGCGTCGAGGCAGCAGTCCCTGAAGCGTTCCATCGTGCCCTGATCAATCTGGCAATGAAAGTGGACGATGTGCTCTGTCATCGACGTACCTCCACACAGGATAAATGAGAGAGCTGACAGTTCAGCGTAACTGCTTGAATGATGCCAGACCTCAACGCGCTTTTCTTTCATCAATTTGTATAAGCGGACCCCTCTTTTATACTCGTTTTACTCACACCCATTAGTCGCCGCATCAGGAGTTTTCTGGAACTAATCGTCCCAATCCGCTTGTCGCAAGAACGACAGATCAGTTCAAACTTTCAATCGCAGAAAACCTCGGAATTAGACGAGCCGACGACGAAGGCTCGTGAATAACAATGAGGAGAACGGAAATGGCTAACACCGGAAACAAGAACCCAGGCAATTTTGCCAATGACCCTGGAAAAGCCTCCGAAGCCGGTAGAAAAGGCGGGGAGTCGGGCGGCGGTATGATGAACGATCCGCAACGCACCTCCGATGCCGGCAAAAAAGGTGGACAGGCCTCAGGGGGCCGTCAATCCAGCGATACCAATCGTCCTGGCAGCGGACAGGGAGGAGGACGCCCAGGCAACTTTGTCGAAGACAGAGAGAAAGCATCTGACGCAGGCAAAAAAGGAGGAGGGCAAAATCCCGGCAGCGGGCGTAAACCCTGATGCCGAGTGAAATACATCAAGCCCCGCTTATGGCGGGGCTTGGTTTTATCCAGGTCAGATTCCTGACGCCGCCAAGTTTCCTGAAACCATCAGGAGTGATCTGGCCGCAACTATCGGTTCAAGTAATAGTGACAATCAAGAAACGCGAGTTCTGGTTTGTTGGGCAAAGGTGGAAAATCGCCCCCATCGAAGACGCTGCTCAATGAACCAGACTTTTTATTTTCAGGACTTCACCGATGCGCCCTTTATTTGTTCCTGTCATGGCTTTCGCCTCCTTACTGTTGGCCGGTTGCGCCTCCGCACCGAACGACCCGACGCTGACCTTCCAGACGAAAAAAACGCCTGCCGAGTACGCCGACTGCGTGATACCGAAGTTGCAGGGCAGCGCACTGAACCCTACGGTCTCGCAAACCCAGCGCAGCTACCGGATCGTGGTGCCGAGCAAAGTCGCGGCAGACAACGTTCTCGAAGCCTACAAGGCCCCGAATGGCGGCAAGGTGTTTTTATATGAGCGCCACTTGCTGGCATCGAACTTCATGCCTTCGAGTTTCGAACGTGCCGCGCAGGAATGCCTGTAACCGGTAACCGCTTTTAAAAATGCTCCTTTGGTTGGCCGCAACCAACCCATTTTTTGTCCCGTGCCTCATTCGGTCACGGGACTTTTTTTTGCGTGTAGATAGTTGAGCCGTAATGTTCTCCATAGCAGTGATCGAGGAGTTCGCCCATTTACCCGGACGGGCTCCTCTCATTGCATCACATACCGCCCCGGTGCCGACTCAAGTGCCGGATGTTGCGCGCTCCCCGTGCTCAGCACTGAAGGCTGGCGTTCTCCGGCGTGTTCGGCCAGCCAGACGAACCAGTCATTCCACCAGCTGCCCGGATGCTGCTGGGCATTCTTGAACCAGGTTTCAGGGTTCTTGGTGACGCGATTATTGGTCCAGTAGTGGCGTTTTTCCTTGGCCGGCGGGTTGATCACCCCCGCGATATGCCCTGAGGCGCCGAGTACGAAACGCTTGGTTCCAGACAGTAGCTCGGTGCTGGCGTAAGCGCTTTTCCATGGCACGATGTGGTCGTCATGGGTGGCGAGGATGTACGCCGGGGCATCGATGGCGCGCAGGTCCAGCTTGACCCCGCAGCAATCCAGTTCGCCGGATTTCAGATCGTTCTGCAGGTAGGTGTGGCGCAGGTACCAGCAGTACATCGGTCCGGGCAGGTTGGTGCTGTCGTTGTTCCAGAACAGCAGGTCAAGGGGTATCGATTTTTGCCCCTTGAGGTATTTGTCGACGTTGTAGTTCCACCACAAGTCGTTGGGGCGCAGCAGCGAGAATGTATTGCCCATGTCCTCGCCCTTGAACAGGCCGATGGGGCCGTTGAGGCCGCCGATGGTGCGCTCGCGATAAGCCACCAGTTGCTCGTCGACGAAGATGTCGATGGGGCCGGTATCGAGGTAGTCGAGGAAGGTGGTCAGCAGGCTCACGCTGGCGATCTCTTTGTCGCCACGGGCCGCCAACACGGCCAGCGCCGAACTCAATAACGTGCCCCCAATGCAGAATCCCACGCAATTGGGCCGTTGCTCGCCGCTGATTTCACGGGTCAGCTGCAGGCCTTTGATAATCCCGGTTTCAATCAGGTCATCCCAGGTGGTGCCGGCATGTTCCTGGTCGAAGTTGCGCCACGACATTAGAAACACCGGGTGGCCTTGCTGCAACAGGTGGCGAACCATCGAATTGTCGGGGCGCAGGTCGAGGATGTAGTACTTGTTGATTGACGGAGGAACGATAAATACCGGGCGCCGGTACTGGGTTTCGCTTTGCGGATAGTACTGGATGAGCTGGAAGAGTTCGTTCTCGAAGACCACTTCGCCGGGGGTGTTTGCCAGGTCGACGCCCACTTTGAACGCGCCGGCGTCGCACTGGCGCATCTTGCCTTCCTGCAGGTCGCTGGCCAGGTGCATCAGGCCTGTGAGCAGGCTGCTTCCTTGGGTGTCAACGGCCCGTTGCAGCGCATCGGGGTTACTGGCCAGAAAATTGCTCGGCGCGCCGGCGGCGATGGCTTGTTCCGCCAGATAGAGCAAGCGTTGACGCGGTTTCTTGCCGTCGATCGGCAGCTGATCGAGCAGCTTCAGCAGAAAGCCGGCATTGAGCAGATAAAACGCCGCGAGGGAACCGAACAGCGGTTGGCTCCAGTTGCCACTGGCGAAACGTCGATCTTCAAAGCTGAAGGGCTGACCGGTCAACAGACGCTGGCCGAGTTCACACCATTGTTGCTGATAGTCCGATTGGAGGCTGTCCAGGGTTTCGCGTGGCAGCTCGAACCAGGCGTTGTAGTCCTGCCCGGTAAACCAGGGATTGGTGCTGACCCAGAGCCTTAATTGTTGCACTGCAAAGGACGCAATGAACGGAACCTGGCCCGACCAGAGCGTGTTTAAGGTATGCGCGTTGTCCATGGAACTCCTTGCCCACATGAATAAAACCGGGCAGAAAAAAACCGCGGCGCCGGACTTCGGCGCCGCGTCACCAACCAGCCTGTGTTTCTAACGCTCGATGACCAGGCTGACGCCCTGGCCGCCACCGATGCACAAGGTGGCCAGACCTTTTTTGCCATCGCGACGAATCAGTTCATGAACCAGCGACACCAGAATCCGCGCGCCTGATGCGCCGATCGGATGACCGAGGGCAATGGCGCCACCGTTGACATTGACCTTGTTCATGTCCCAGCCCAGTTCCTTGCCGACGGCCAGTGACTGCGCGGCGAACGCTTCGTTGGCTTCGATCAGGTCCAGGTCGTCCAGGCTCCAGCCGGCTTTGGTCAAGACCAGACGGGTAGCGGGCACCGGACCGATGCCCATGATCGCCGGGTCCACCCCGGCGCTGGCATAGGCCTTGATGCGCGCAAGTACCGGCAAGCCCAGAGCGAGGGCCTTGGCGGCGCTGGCCAGCATCAACACGGCGGCGCCGTCATTGAGGGTCGACGAGTTGCCCGCGGTGACGCTGCCGTTTTTCTGGAACGCAGGTTTGAGGTTGCCCAGTGCCTGGAGCGTGCTGTCCGGACGCGGTTGTTCATCGGTGTCGAAGACCAGCGGCTCGCCCTTGCGCTGGGGAATCAGGATCGGGGTGATTTCACCCTTGAAGTAACCCGCCTCGATGGCCGCGGCGGCTTTCTGTTGCGAGGTCGCGGCGAAGGCGTCCTGATCTTCGCGACTGATGCTGTATTGATTCGCCAGATTCTCGGCAGTGATGCCCATGTGGTAGTCGTTGAAGACATCCCACAAACCATCCTGAATCACGCTGTCTTGCAGTTGCGCATGACCCAGACGCAGACCGGTGCGCGCCTTGGGCAGAACATAGGGCGCCAGGCTCATGTTTTCCTGACCGCCGGCAATCACCAGTTCGGCGTCGCCGCAACGGATCGCCTGAACCGCAAGCTGGACCGCCTTGAGGCCTGAACCGCAGACTTTGTTCAGGGTCAGGGCGGGGGTGGTATGGGGCAGGCCGGCCTTGATCGCGGTCTGGCGTGCCGGGTTTTGCCCGGAGCCTGCAGTCAGCACCTGGCCGAGGATGACTTCATCAACCTGCGCAGCGTCGATCCCGGTCTGTTCGAGCAGGCGACGAATCACCGCCGCACCCAACTCGGTGGCTGGAATGGCGGACAGTGAACCTTGAAAACTGCCAATGGCGGTGCGAGTAGCGGCAACGATTACGACTTCGTTCATGCATGACCTCATTAGGATTCTGTCGAGCGGGAGCAGGGCATCCATGCCCTGACAGGCTTACTGCATGTTCATGCCGCCGTTGACCGAGAAGTCGGCACCGGTGCTGTAGGCCGATTCATCGGACGCCAGCCAGGCGACGATCGAAGCGATTTCTTCGGGTTGGCCAAGGCGCCCCACGGGTGTGGCTGCGATCATGGTCTCGAGAATGTCCGGACGGATGGCCGCGGTCATGCTGGTCTGGATGTAGCCGGGCGATACGGTATTGACGGTCACGCCCTTGCCCGAGACTTCCCGGGCCAGTGCCATGGTGAAGCCATGGATGCCGGCTTTGGCCGCGCTGTAATTGGTCTGGCCGAACTGGCCGCGCTGGCCGTTGATCGACGAAATGTTGATGACCCGACCCCAACCCTTGGCCAACATGCCTTCAATCACCTGTTTGGTGGTGTTGAACAGGCCGCTGAGGTTGGTCCCGATCACCGCGTTCCAGTCTTCTGGAGTGAGTTTGCGAAAGGAGGCATCCCGAGTGATGCCGGCATTATTGACTAGCACATCGATCGGGCCGAATTGCTCTCGTGCCATCTCGAAGGCCTTGCGGGTCGATTCCCAATCGGTGATGTCGCCGAAGATACATTCGAATTGATAACCCGCCGCCAGTTGGGTCGCTATCCATTCGTTCTTGCGGGCGGAATCCGAGCTGCAGCCGACGATGACCTTGAATCCTTCCTTGTACAGGCGTTGGCTTATCGCAGTGCCAATCCCACCCATACCACCCGTGACCAACGCAATACGACCAAGCGACTTCATACAATCCCTTCCTTTCTTTGTTTTGCGTTGCAAGATGGGGGGATTGTTCGGTATTGGCCGGGCGTGAGGAAGTGTTGAGAGGTGACTGTCTGGTGTCCAACGGTGCCATGCCCCGGTTAATGACGGGTGGCGAAAAACGCTGGTTACCTATACTGGGATCAATATTGGCCACTGAAGAACCCGTTAGTCTTTGATTCATCGCAGATCAGTTATGGCTCCGGACAGGATGTTCGGTTCCACAGGTCATTGAGGACGCCATGTATAGAATGAGTTCAGGCTATGCCAGCGTGCTGGTAAATACACTCTCGGCTCAAGGACTGGATGTTGCCAGTCTGTGTCGGGAGGCTGGACTAGACATGAAGCTTGCGAACAAACCAGGAGCGTTTTGCGAGCGAAGGGCAATTTATCGATTATGGGATCTGGCGGCTCAGGCCTCGGGCGATCCGGACATCGGCCTGGAGGCCTATGGAAGCTTCCACCCCGGTAGCTTTCAGATCGTCGGCTACACCATGATGTCCAGCCTGAATCTGAAAAAAGCCCTTGAGCGCCTGGTTCGTTTCAGTCCGTTGATTGGCACCGGATTCAGCCTTTTCTTTACATCGGAACCGCAGGGTTACCGACTTTCCGGCCTCGATCATCAACAAAAAGGTTCGGTCAAACCTCGCCAATACACCGATGCGGCGCTGGCTTCGTTGCTGGGCTTCTGCCGTAAGCTGGCGGGCGGTCACTCACCGCAACCCTTGAGTGTGGAGTTCACCTATCCCGAACCTGAAGACACCTCCGAGCATCGACGGTTGTTTGGCTGCGACCTGCGTTTCGACGCGGCTTACGACAGCATTTTGTTTGATGGGCAGGAGCTGCTGCGTCCGTTGAGCATGGCCAACGAAGCGCTGGCGGTGCTGCATGACAGTTTTGCCGAGGCGCAACTGGATCTGCTGTTTGGTTTTTGCATCGTCGGCAGGATTCGCGCGCTGATTACCGAGCGCTTGAGTCAGGGCCAGGGGCAATGCGATATGGAGTCGATCGCGGCGGCATTGCACGTTAGCAAGCGCACGCTGCAACGCGCGCTGGAAAAGGAAGGGACGCAATTCAAGGACGTGCAGAACGCTGTGCGCCGGCAATTGGCCGACTTCTACCTGCGTCATTCTCACTTCAACATGAAGCATGTCGCGTATCTCCTTGGTTTTCATGATCACAGCAGCTTTAACAAAGCCTGTAGCCGCTGGTTTGGCATGACACCCGGTCAGTATCGGGCCGAGGAATCGTTGGCAATCGAGGAAGCCGCGCCGGTTTGACACGGCCTTCCGTCAGCGTTCAACGTTATTTCATCGGAGGTTTTTTTACCGCTTTCTTGCCCTTGGCAGGTTTACGCACCGGACTCGCCACCTTGGCGATGGGGTCTGGGGTCACTGCGGGGATTTTCTGCTTGATCGGCTCAGGGATGAGCACCGGGATGGCTTGCTTGATCGGCTCTGGCGTTATCGCCGGGACTTTCACTTCGATGGCGTCGGCCGCACCAGGTGGTTGGGTCAGGTTGAAACCTGGCAGCGGAACGTCGAGTAGCGTGTGCAGCTCACACCAGCATGGGTTGTTTGCGCCGCTGGTCAGCAGTTCCGGCAGTAAATTGGCGACGGCCGCCAGCACTTGTTGGCGCTCTTCGACTTCAACCAGCATCAAGGGCAGGCTGTGCAGGCTTTCTTGCGGGAGGGTGGCAACCAGCAGTTTTTGCAGGCGTAGGGTTTCGCGCAAATCAAGCGGCTTGGCACTGTAGTCCTGGAGCAGCACCTGCAGTTGCAGGATCAATTTTTCGACGCTTTCCTTGCCCGGTTCGTCGCTGTCGCGGCCCAGCAGGAACAGGATCCGTATCAAGGCTTCCATCAGACCGCCAAGGGGCAGGGCATCCTGCAGGCGCTCGATCAGAACCTGGTCGTGCTGCTTGGCGTGTTCCTGCAGATTTCGTCCGGGTGCGTTGCCAGCGAGGCTATTGAGCACGCCATACACGCCGTAGAAACACATTTCGTGAGCCGCATCACGCAGGTCCCGATAGCCGTTCAAGGCGTCCTGCACCTGGTTGGAAAACAGTTCTTGCCAGGCCAGCAACGGGTTGTTCTGGCTGGCGGGGTAACGATCCTTGCTCACTTGGGCGGCACTGCCAGCCAGCCACCACAGCGCCGGGTTCAAACTGCTCCAGGCCACTTGCTGCTGATGGAAAGGGTGCGCGCGGCGCAGCAGTTCGGCGCTCGGTTCGTTGATCAGCTGGCGCAACCATGGGCGTATGAATTCGTCGTACACGTTGTTGTTGATGGAGGAGGTGCGCTGCACCAGTGCGAATTCGCGATCGTCATCACGGGGCGGCTTCACTTCGCCATGGATGTCGGCGATACGCCGGCGTTCGAAACGCACGGCATACGGCGTCGTCGAGTGCTCCGGCAGGTCTTCGATCAGCATTTCATAGAGCCCGGACGGCAGCGCATTGATCGCATCGACCGCACCCAGCAACTCACGGTGCTCACGCCGCGCCACGTCACCGGACACGAAGATGCCCAGGTGACCGATGCTCGCATGTCGCAGGTAAACGATGGTGCGTCCGGCATTTTGCAACGCGAGATCGCTGGGATAGACGTCGGTGATCCAGTCCAGCGCCTGCTGCGGGGAGGTGATGTTGTCGCCATAGGAACAGAACACCACCACCGGCACTTTGATCAATTTGAGGTCAAGCCCGCTGCTCTTGCGCCCCAGGCCACCGGACAGCTGATTACCGATGAACAGGTCGTCGACAATCATCTCGATTTCTTCGCTATTGAGCAGGGTCGGGCTGCCCCACCAGCGTTCGAAATCCAGAAAGCGTGCGGCCTCGCTGTCGACTTCACTGAACAGGTGGTAGTACTTGCCCCAATACGTGTTGGCCGGGTCCAGGTTTTCGAAATTGCTCACCAGCCAGGTGCCGTCGAAACGATCATTGCCGAGGTCGCTTCCCAGGCGTGCCATCCAGCCACCGCCCAGCAAACCGCCGGTGTAGCGCATTGGATTGTGGCCATTGACGCCGGCCCAGTACGACAACGGCGCACCGTTGACGATGATCAGCCCCGGCAACTCTGGCCGAGTGGCCGCCAGGCCCATTAACGCCCAGCCCGCTTGGCAGTTACCAATGACGACAGGTTTGGCGCTGTCCGGATGCCGGGTGCTGACGACCTCGATGAACCGTGCCTGGGCGTCTGTGATATCGGCAAGGGTTTGCCCTGGGCGTGGCGAGTGACTGAAGGCGATGAAATAGGTGGGATGGCCGGCTCTCAGGCTTTCGCCGATGACCGAATCCTTTTTGAAACCGCCGATCCCCGAGCCGTGACCGCCGCGGGGGTCAATGATGATCACGGGCTGTTTTTTGCTGTCGATCTGTTGCTCCGGGCCGCCGAGAATTTGCAACAACGAATAGTTGACCGCACGGGGCAGGTCTTCACCAGCGACCAGCGTTTCATGATTGAACTTGAGCAGCAGCGGATACCCGGCGCGTTCGTGGGCCAGGGTGTTGTCGCCGCGCTGACGCAAGGTGTCCCAGAACAGCACGCTGCGCTGGCCAAGGTCAGTGAAGTATTCCTGCCAGTCAGCCGGTGTCGGCTGTCTGAGTTGCCCAAGGCTTAAAGGCGCGAAGGTTTTTGCCTGGCGCTTCTGCACGGCGTCGAGGACGTTGTGGGTATTGAGGCGTTGCAGATGATTAAGGTGTTCGAACAAGCCGGCGGGGTCGCTACGCTCTTCATCTTGCAGCGCAATATTTACTTCCTGACCCATGGTGATCTCCTGCTGCTATGCATGGGAACCTGCGCATCTGAACCCTTTAATTAAAGAGGGCAAGGCGGGCCGTTCGATGAGCAGGAGTCTACAGCGAATAAGGAGGGCGTTAGCAACGTTTATTTTGCACCGCACAAAAATAGGCATTGCCAAATAGTTTTGTGCGCTGCAATATCAAGGCTAACGCGATGACTGGCCGGATCGCTATCGCGTCCTCAGGCTCATCAGGGCCTTCCAGTACCAGGAGATTCAAGCATGTCTTTTTTCAATTCGGAAAAACTGCAAACCGCTCAGAAAGCCAACCTCGACCTTTTGCAGCAAATCAGCGGCAAAGTGTTCGCCAGCGTTGAACAGCTCAGCCAGTTGCAGTTCAAGGCACTGCGCGACTCCACCGAAGAGCACTTCGAAGGTGTTCGCAAGCTGCTGGCCGTCCGTGATCCACAAGGCTTCGCCGAGCTGCAGGCGTCTTTCACCCAGCCGAGCGCGCAAACCGAACGCCTGGCCGAGTTCAATCGTCAGGTTCAAGCATTGATCGTGGGTACTCAGTCGGACATCGCCAAATTGACCTCGAGTCAGGTCGAAGCGGGCACCCAGCAGATGCATGAGTTCGTTGAAACGATCAGCAAGAATGCACCGGCCGGCTCCGAGCCTGTTGTGGCCGCGTTCAAGTCGGGCCTGGCGAATGCCGGTACTGTGTTCGAAAGCGCACAGAAAGCCGTAAAACAGGCTGCCGATGTGGCTCAGAGTGGTTTCGATGCAGCGACTGCCGCGGGCACTAAAGCTGCCCCGGAAGCTAGCGCCAAGCCTAACAGCGGTAACAAGTAAGTCACGTCAGGCCAGCGGTACCAATGGCGATGGGGTTATTCCCCATCGCCATTTTTTTTCGTTCCGCCATCGGCACCGGGCTTGCCGCCGAACATGCCGAACAGGTTCTGGGTGTTCAGGTACAGCGCCTTCGACTGATCGACATACTGACGCATCAAATCCTGCATCACCGGCGCTTGCTGATGCATGAAGGTGCTCCAGGCCTCGGATGATTGCGCACCGGTCTGGGACTGGATGTCGATTACGGTCTGAATGCTCTTGTCCAGGTAACTGCCGAGTACGCCCTGATATGGGCCGTAGAACTGGATAATCCCCATCAGCATCTCGCTGGTGAAGATCGGCTCACCGCCGCTTTCGGCTTCCAGAATCACTTGCAGCAAGATGCTGCGCGTCAGATCCTCGCCGCTCTTGGCATCGACCACCTGAAAAGCAATTTTGTCGACCACCAATTGGCGTATGTCCGCCAGCGTCAAATGACTGCTGGTGTGGGTGTCATACAGTCGGCGATTGGGGTACTTCTTGATCAGGCGTGGGGTGGTATCAGTCATGCGGGGCGTCTCGCGGCGGGCCTGGTTTGCAGGCATCTTAACCTACAATCATCATTGGTGTTTTTGAGGCCGCCTTCGCGAGCAAGCCCGCTCCCACATCTAACCGCATTCTCATGGGAGACTCGGTCAAGTGTGGGAGCGGCGGTGCGGCGATCCGACTTGCTCGCGAAGAGGCCCGCCATCACAGCACAAATCCAGCAGCAAAAAGGAGACTGCGCCGTCAAGCGAGTCCCCCTTGTGCAACCAGAACTGACTTACCAGATCGGCAAGGTGTAGCTGACGATCAGGCGGTTTTCATCCAGATCGCTGCCAAAGTTGGTCGAGCGAACTGTCGCGTTACGCCATTTCACCCCGACATTCTTCAACGGCCCGCTCTGCACCACATAACCAATGTCGGTATCACGCTCCCATTCCTTGCCTTGCGGGCGGTTGCCGCCCAGATCGATGTTGTCACCGGTGAGATAGCGGGTCATGAAGGTCAGGCCCGGAATGCCAATGGCCGCAAAGTTGTAGTCGTAACGCGCCTGCCAGGATTTTTCATCCTTGCTGGCGAAGTCGCCGATCTGCACGAAGTTCACCAGGAACGCATCGGTGCCGTTGACGTAGGCGTAGCCGGTGTCGCCGCTCATGCCTTGGTAACCCAGGCCGAACGCATGGCTGCCGAGGCTGTAGGTGAACATCGCGCCAATCGCATTGTTATCAATATTGCTGCCGCCATCATCCGTGGAACGGGCAAAGCGCAGATCCGTCTTCAGCGACTGCCCCGTCGTCACCGGCAACACGTAGGTCAGGTTGACCAGGTGCTGGCTGTAGAAATTGTCGAGGTGACCGTAGCTGTAGCCGGTGGTGAGGTTGCTGGTCCATTTGTAGTTCAGGCTGGCGAAATCGAAGCTGTCGCTGTCGAGATGACGTGTGGTGATGCCCTTGGCGCCGGTGCGGGTGATGCCCATGTCCTCGTAGTCCGAGGAGTCGCGCTGATTGACTTGCGTCAGTCGCCCGGCATCCACCGTCAGGCCTTCGAGTTCCAGCGACGTCAACTGACCGCCCTTGAAGGTTTGTGGCAACAGCCGTGAATCGTTGGCCAATACCGTCGGCAGTTTCGGCAACAGCGTGCCGAGTTTCAGCGTGCTTTTCGAGGCCCGCACTTTAGCGGTCAGGCCCAGTTCGCCGTACTCGTCCTGTGCACCTTTGCTGGTGTCGCGGTGACGTTTGAGCAGGCCGGAGCCTGCGCGATCAGGGCTGGAATCGAGCTTGACGCCGAGCAGGCCGATGGCATCGAAACCCACGCCGATCAAACCGTCGGTGAATCCCGATTCATAGCGCAGCAGGAAACCTTGCGCCCATTCCTCTTGTTTGGATTGCGCGGCGTTGTCCTGGCGATAGTCACGGTTGAAATAGAAGTTGCGCAGCTCCAGGCTGGCCTTGCCGTCTTTGACAAAGTCAGCAGCGGCGGGGGCCGAGAGGCTGATGACGCCGCCGGCCAGCAATAATCGGGTAGCGAGGATGCGGGTGTTGCGGTCCATGGTGAAGCCCCTTTGTTTTTATTATGGAAAGACAGGTCCCGCGGCCCTCGCCAGGTGGGCGAGGGCTTATCAATAAAAAACGCGAACGCCAAAAAGAGAGGAGCGTGGCGCCGCGTGCGGTTCAATCGTTAGAACTGTTCGGCGCTCAGGCCAAACAACGAGGCACTGCCCGCGCGGATGGATTGCTCCAGGCTCAAAATGCGCGGCAGCAAGCGGTGAATGTAGAAGTCGGCGGTGGCGATTTTCGCGCCATAAAACCCTGCATCTTCGTGCAGCTTTTGCTTGGCAACCTGCGCCATGCGCGCCCAGAGCCAGGCGTAGGCGACGTAACCGAACAGGTGCAAATACTCCACCGAAGCAGCGCCGACTTCGTTGCGATTGGTGGTCGCCTGGTCCTGCAGCCAGTCGCTCAGGTCTTCCAGACGCTGCACGGCATCGAACAGTTGAGCGGAGTAGGGCGCGTCGGGCTGATGGGCGAAATGGCGGATCTCACCGGTGAACTGGCGCAGCGCGGAGCCCTTATCGGCGAGCACTTTGCGTCCAAGCAAGTCCAGGGCCTGAATGCCGTTGGTGCCTTCGTAGATCTGCGCAATGCGCACGTCGCGGACCAATTGTTCCTGGCCCCATTCGCGGATGTAGCCATGGCCGCCGAACACTTGCTGGCCGTTGATGCAGCTTTCCAGGCCGGTGTCGGTGAAGAACGCCTTGGCCACCGGCGTCAGCAGCGCCACCAGGGTTTGCGCGTTGTCCCGTTCCTGGACGTCATCGGAAAACTTCGCCAGATCGAGTTGCTGGCCGACATAACTGGCGAACGCGCGGCCGCCTTCGGTCATGGCTTTCATGCTCAGCAGCATGCGGCGCACATCGGGGTGGACGATGATCGGATCGGCCACTTTGTCCGGGGCAATGGCACCGGTCGGCGCACGGCTCTGAACCCGTTCGCGGGCATAGGCGACGGCGCTCTGATAGGACGCTTCGGCGCAGCCAATGCCCTGAATGCCGATGGACAAGCGCTCGTAGTTCATCATGGTGAACATCGCCGCCAGGCCTTTGTTGGCCTCGCCGACCAGCCAGCCGCTGGCGCCGTCGAAGTTCATCACGCAGGTGGCCGAAGCCTTGATGCCCATCTTGTGTTCGATCGAACCGCAACTCACGGCATTGGCATCGCCGAGGGAGCCGTCTGCATTGACCAGCACTTTGGGCACGACGAACAGTGAGATACTTTTCGGCCCCGCCGGTGCGTCCGGCAGTTTGGCCAGCACCAGATGGACAATGTTTTCGGTCAGGTCCTGATCGCCACCGGTGATGAAGATCTTGCTGCCGGTGATGCTGAAGCTGCCATCGGCCCGGGGTTCGGCGCGGGTGCGGATAATCCCCAGATCGGTGCCGGCGTGGGCTTCGGTCAGGCACATGGAACCGGCCCAGCGGCCTTCGTACATCGGCGGCAGGTAGAGGTTTTTCAGGGTGTCGCTGGCGTGGGCATCCAGCGCCAGGCAGGCGCCGGAACTCAACGCCGAATACAGGGCGAAGCTGGAGTTGGCACCGTAGAGCATTTCTTCGAACTGCACGGCGAGCATCTTCGGCATGCCCATGCCGCCAAAATCGGCGTTGCCGGAAAGGCCCACCCAGCCGCCTTCGATGTAGGTGGCATAAGCCTGTTTGAAACCGATTGGCGTGCTCACCTGGCCATCGACCCACTGGGCGCCTTCTTCGTCGCCGCTGCGATTCAATGGCGCAATCAGGTGCGAGGTGACTTTGGCCGCCTCCTCAAGAATGGCGTCAGCGGTGGCGGCGTCGACACTGTCGGCCAGGGCCGGCAAGCGTGCCCACAGGGCCGGGGCGTCGAACACTTCATGCAAGACAAAGCGCATGTCGCGCAGCGGGGCGTTGAATTCGGGCATAACGTGAACCTCAAAAGGGTGTGCGATGGGCACGGCGCCGCTAGAGCAGGCCGTGCCCTTTCAATCAATGAGCGGAAGCGCTGGCGGCACCGAGGCCGGTCTGGGCGCGAACGAACTGGTCGGCGTAAGCGTCACGCTCCTTGTCGGCCCGCACGCTTTGGTCGAGTTTCGACACCACGACGATCACGAAGAACGCCAGCGGCATGGAGAACAGCGCCGGGTGGTCGTACGGGAAGATCGCGTGAGCATGGCCGAGCACGGTGACCCAGACCGCTGGCGAAAGGATCACCAGCACCAGCGCGCAGATCAGGCCGGCGAAACCGCCGATGATTGCACCTTTGGTGGTCAGGCCTTTCCAGTACATGGCCATGATCAACACCGGGAAGTTGGTTGATGCGGCGATACCGAAGGTCAGGCCCACCAGGAACGCGACGTTCATCTTCTCGAACAGAATGCCCAGCAGAATCGCGATGATGCCCAGGCCGACAGTGGCCATGCGGGTCACGCGCATTTCCTGTTTCTGGCTGGCTTTGCCTTTCTTGAACACCGTGGCGTAGAGATCGTGGGAAATCGCCGAAGCACCGGCCAGGGCCAGCCCGGAGACCACCGCCAGAATGGTGGCGAAGGCTACGGCCGAGAGGAAACCGAAGAACAGGTTGCCACCGACCGCTTTGGCCAGGTGCATGGCGACCATGTTGCCGCCGCCAATCAACGCGCCGCCGACTTCACCATTGACGTAGTACTGCGGGTCGGTGCCGATGATCACCATCGCGGCGAAGCCAAGGGTGCATACCACCAGGAAGAAGAAGCCGATGAAACCGGTGGCGTAGAACACCGATTTGCGCGCTTCCTTGGCGTTAGGCACGGTGAAGAAACGCATCAGAATGTGCGGCAGGCCGGCAATCCCGAACACCAGGCCCAGCGACATCGAAGCGGTGTTGATCGGGTCGGCGAGCATTGAACCGGGGCCCATGATGTTCCAGCCGCTGGCATGGGCTTCGACGGCTTTGCTGGCCAGGGTTTCGTAGCTGAAGCCGAATTGCGACATGGCCATCAACGCCAGGGTCGTGCCGCCAGCCAACAGCAACACAGCTTTGATGATCTGCACCCAGGTGGTGGCGATCATGCCGCCGAAAATGACATACACCAACATCAGCGCGCCGACGATCACCACCGCAACCGGGTAGTCGAGGCCAAACAGCAACTTGATCAACTGACCGGCACCGACCATCTGCACGATCAGGTAGCAGCACACCACCGTCAACGAACCAAACGCGGCGAAGATCCGCACTTTGTTCTGGTCCAGTCGATAGGACACGATGTCGGCAAAGGTGTAGCGCCCCAGGTTGCGCAGGCGCTCAGCCATCAGGAAGGTGATGATCGGCCAGCCAACAAAGAAACCGATGGTATAGATGAAGCCATCGTAGCCCTTGGCGAACACCAGGCTGGATAGCCCCAGCAGCGTGGCGGCGGACATGTAGTCGCCGGCAATCGCCAGACCATTCTGAAACCCGGTGATGCCACCGCCCGCGGTGTAGAAATCAGACGTGGATCTGGTTTGCCGCGCGGCCCACCAGGTGATGGCCAGCGTGCCCAGTACGAAGACGAAGAACATGCCGATCGCATGCAGGTTGAGCGGCTGTTTTTCCACCGTACCCAGCGCGGGCGCAGCCAGCACAACGGAGGCCGGCAATAGCCCGGCAGCGGCGAGGAGAAGTTTACGCAGCAGAGTCATCACTTGCTCTCCTCGAGAATGGCGGCGCCCAGTGCATCGAAACGCGTATTGGCGCTGTAGACGTACCAACCGGTCAGTAGCCAGGAAAAAATGATGATCGCCGCGCCCACCGGCATGCCCAGGGTCAACATCCGATGCTCGGCGATCGGCGCATGCAACCACTGCGGGGCAAACGCCACCACCAGCATGAACGCGTAGTAAGTGCCGAGCACGGCAGCACTCAGCGACCAGGCCAGGCGCGAACGGCTGCTCACCAATTGAATGAATTTCGGGTTGGACCGAATGCGTTCACAGCGTTGGGTATCGGTTGAATGAATGTCGATCATGGGTGGCTCCACATTGTTTTTGTTATCAGTGTGTAGGTCAGGGGCAGGGCCAAATTCAGCCTGCACGAGCCCGAAGCGGCAGGTAAAACACCTGCCGCCTGGTGGGTACAACGTCGATTCGGTTAGAGCGCTTTGGCCCTGTCGCGCAGAACGTACTTCTGGATCTTGCCGGTTGAAGTCTTCGGCAGCAGGGTGAAAATCACTGTGCGCGGGACTTTGAAACCGGCCAGGTGTTCGCGGCAGAAACTGATGATGTCGGCCTCGCGAACGTCCTGGTGATCAGCCTTCAATGTGATAAAGGCGCAGGGCGTTTCGCCCCATTTCTCATCGGGACGGGCGACGACGGCCGCTTCCATGACGGCCGGATGGCGATAGAGCACACCTTCCAGTTCGATGGTGGAAATGTTCTCACCGCCGGAAATGATGATGTCCTTGAGTCGATCCTTGATCTCGACATAGCCGTTCGGATGACACACTGCCAGGTCGCCGGTATGGAACCAGCCGCCGTCGAACGCTTCAGCCGTAGCAGTCGGGTTCTTCAGGTAGCCCTTCATCACGGTGTTGCCACGCATGAAAATCTCACCGATGGTCTGACCGTCTCGCGGGGTCGGCTCCAGCGTTTTCGAATCGCCAACCATCACGCCTTCGAGCGTCGGGTAGCGCACGCCCTGACGGGATTTGATTTGCGCCCGTTCGTCCAGCGGCAACTCATCCCACTCGGCATGCCAGGCGCAGAGTGTCACCGGGCCATAGGTTTCGGTCAGGCCATAGACGTGGGTGACCTTGATGCCCATTTGTTCCACAGCACCGATCACTTTGGCCGGCGGTGCGGCACCGGCGACCATTGCGTTAACCGGATGATCGATCGCCGCTTTAGCCGATTCCGGCATGTTGACCAAGGCATTGAGCACGATCGGCGCAGCGCACAGATGGGTGACCTGATGCTCGCGGATCAGCGTGAGGATTTTCTGTGGATCGACGCGGCGCAGAAACACATGCACACCGGCCATGGCGGTGATGATCCACGGGTAGCACCAACCGTTGCAATGGAACATCGGCAAGGTCCAGAGGTACACCGGATGGTTACCCATGGCCCAGGTCATCTGGTTGCCCAATGAGTTCAGGTAAGCACCGCGATGGTGGTAAACCACGCCTTTGGGGTTGCCGGTGGTGCCGGAGGTGTAATTCAGCGAGATGGCTTGCCATTCATCATCGGGCCACTGCCAGGCGAAAGCAGGGTCGCCTTCGGCCAACAGCGCTTCATAGTCCAGCTCGCTGACAGCCTGGCCTTCGCCGTATTCCAGATCATTAACGTCGATGACCAATGGCGGGTGGTCCAGCATGCCGATCGCCGCGTGAATCACATCATGGAACTCACGGTCGGTAATCAGCACCTTGGCTTCGCCATGCTGCAGCATGAAAGCAATGGCTTCGGCATCCAGACGCACGTTGAGCGGGTTGAGCACCGCGCCAATCATCGGCACGCCGAAATGCACTTCGAGCATCTCGGGAATGTTGGGCAACATCACCGCCACCGTGTCGTTCTTGCCGATGCCGCGACCGGCCAGCGCCGAGGCCAGACGGCGGCAGCGGGTGTAGGTCTGCGCCCAGGTGCGGCGGATCGAGCCATGGATGACGGCGGGATAGTTTGGGTAAACGCTGGCGGTGCGCTCGATGAAGCTGAGCGGAGACAAGGCAATATGGTTGACAGCCGCAGGGCCTAGCCCTTGTTCATAGATCGACATGTACGGGTACTCGGTGGCTGATTGTTAGCTCTATAGGTGACCTTGCAGCGTAGCCGCTGAAGTCGCCTTTTATGTCCGGCCTGCTTTATATAACATTCAGCTAGCGATATGGAAGTACAACCTACGTCATATAGGATATGTACTATATTTGATTCTTGCAGGTCTAAATGAATACAGTGACACCGCCAAGGCCGGTATATCCTTGGCTTCCCCAACGAAGCGGACCTGTGATGACCCTGACTCCCGTTCGATTGCACAGCTGGTTGCGCCTTCAGCGCGAGGGTGTGTCTCTGGCCGCCCGGGCCGATGCGTTGTGCCGTGCGCTGCAGGATTGCCCTGAGGTGCGCCGGGCGGTTTATCTGAGTTGGCAAGCCAATGCGCGGATTTACAGCCACGAGGGCGCCGCCCAGCATTTTCCACCGGGGCTGGGCGACCCTTCGCTGGCCAGCGATCAGCGGCTGTTTGATCGGCTGGCCGAAGCGGGGCGGCTGGATCTGGATCAAGTACGTCAACTCGATTGTTGGCTGGCCGGCCGACTGCGCCGGGCCGCTATCAGCCATGGCCAGGTGTTTGATCTGGCGTTGCAACCGGGGCAGGCGGGTTTGTTGCTGGTGGAAGTGTGTGAGGGCGTGAGCCTCGATTGGCTGGGGTGGGTGCAGGACTTGCTGACAACCTTGCTGAGCAGCGTCAACGGCATGCTACGCGGCTCGCCGCTATTGGGCCACGATCCACAGCCGAGCCTGTTGCTCGATGCCCAGGGCCGGCCGCTGGAGTTCAATGCCGCGCTGTTGGCACTGCTCGCTGAAAAGCCGTTGACTGATGTGCTGGGTTTTCTGCCGGTGAATCACCGGGTGCTGGTACGCGCCTGCCTGGACCAGCAACGCGCCATCGAAGGGGTCGAAGCCCAGTTCGAAACGCAGATCCTGATCTGGACGTTTATCCCCGATCCCCAGGACAACCGTGTGCTCGCCCGGTGTCGCGATGCCACGGCACAAGTGCTGGCCGAGCGTGAAGCGGCCACGGCACGACGGCTGTACCGGCTGATCATTGAAAACACCACCGACCTGATTTCCAGGCATACACCCGACGGGCGCTTTCTCGATGCCTCGCCGGCGTCCTGGACATTGCTCGGCTACTGGCCGGAGGAGTTGCGCGGGCAAATGGCCCAAGGCTTGTTCCATGGTCAGGACCTGGCCAGCCTGGTGCAGCGCGCGCGGGATGCCCTGGAGCAGGACGGTTATCACACGATGACGTATCGAATTCGCCATCGGGATGGGCATTACCTGTGGTTTGAAACCGCCAGCCGGGCGATTCGTGAGACCTATACCGGGGCGGTGGTGGAAGTGGTCAGCGTGTCCCGGGACATTACCGCCCGGGTGCACGCCGAGGAGAACAAGCGGCGCCTGGCGGAAGTCGTCGAGGCCAACACCGATCCTGTGTTGTTCATCGACCCCGAGGGGCAAGTCACTTACCTCAATCCAGCGGCGCGGCGCATCCTGGGGATCGACGAACAACAACCGATGCCAGCCCTGAAAACGTTGTTCGCCAGCGGCGACCTGGCACGCCTGCAGCGTGATGGCTGGAGCAGTGCCGAGCGCGACGGTGTCTGGAGCACCGATGCGCGATTGCAGCCACCGGCAGGCGGCACTTCAGTGCCGGTATCGCTGGTGCTGCTGGCGCACCGTTCGGCCGGCGGCGAGCGCTATTACTCGTTGGTGGCGCGGGACATGACCGAGCGTGAACTGCGTGAAGTGCAACAGCGCCGCCATCAGGACGAACTGGCGCACACCGCGCGGTTGGTCACCTTGGGTGAATTGGCCTCGGGCATCGCTCACGAAATCAACCAGCCATTGGCGGCGGTGGTCAATTACGCCAATGCCAGCCAGCGCTATTTACAGACACTGGATTCCAATCCCCAGGCTGCCGCCCGAGTGGCGCAAGGCCTGGAGCGCATTACCCATCACGCCACGCATGCTTCAGAAGTGATCAGACGTTTGCGGGCGTTTCTGCGCAAGGGGCAACGCCGGATGCAGGCCTTGAATTTCACCGACGTCGCCCGCGAGGCCGTGCGTTTATGTGCCTGGGAGGCGAGCAATTGCCAAGTGACAATCGAGGATCGCCTACCGGATAATCTGCCGCCGATTTATGCCGACCGAGTGCTGCTGGAGCAGGTCCTGCTCAATCTCTTGCGAAATGCCATCGATGCCAACCGCGAACAACATCCGGGGCAACCCTCGCTGATCGTGATGGCTGCGGAGCAGGGCGGTGGTGCAACCGTGGAAATCAGTGTGCAAGACCAGGGGCCAGGCGTCAGCGAGCCTGAACTGGAGCAGATTTTTACCCCGTTCTATACCAGCAAGGCCGATGGCCTGGGGCTCGGCTTGTCCATGAGCCGCAGCATCATCGAAGGTTTTGGTGGCGAGTTACAGGCCCGACGCCAGCCTGTCGGGTTGCTGATGTGCTGCCGTTTGCCGCTGGCCGGCCCAACAAAACAACAACAGGAATAACGTAATGGCAGGTGTGACGGAGCACGTGGTGTATGTGGTCGACGATGACCAAGGCATGCTCGATTCAACCGTCTGGTTGTTGGAATCGGTAGGGCTCAAAGCCTTGCCGTTTACCAGTGGCGTGGCGTTTCTCAATGCCTGTGATGCCAGTCTTGATGCCTGCGTGCTGCTCGATGTTCGTATGCCCGGCATGGGCGGTTTGAACGTGCAGGAAGAAATGCGCGCACGTGAGCTGAACCTGCCGATCATTTTCGTCAGCGGGCACGCAGATGTGCCGATCGTGGTTCGCGCCTTCAAGGCGGGCGCCCATGACTTCATCGAGAAGCCCTACAACGAACAATTGCTGCTGGACAGCGTGCAACAGGCGCTCAGCAACTGCGCGGCAAACCGCTCGGGCAATCAGGGGCACGAAGCCTTGCAGGCGCGCTTGCTGACACTGACCCCACGGGAGCGCGATGTCTTGCTGCCGCTGGTCCAGGGTTACACCACCCGCGAGATCGCCGAGCAACTGGGCGTCAGTGCGAAAACCGTCGATCTGTATCGTTCGCGGGTGATGAAACGCATGCAGGCCAATACCTTGCCGGACCTGGTGGGCATGGCCATCGCCGCTGAACTGGTCGATCCGCTGAAGCTGCGCTGATTGCTGGCGTTTCTAATGATCGTCCATGGGGGGGAGGATCAGCCGCAGGACAGACCGGACGTCCCGCCAACCCCATGGCTGCCTTTGCTTGCGCTAGCATGAAAGATGTTCAGGCCACTCGCCATTGAGACTGGTCATGGGGGGTGTCGAGTGTGCGTGACGGGCTCTGTCAGTTGCGGGGGCCGGAGGAGGCGTGTTGAAACCATTCCCGCTCAGACCTGGCGCCTCAACCCTGAACATGTTGCGTCAAGCATGCCTGCAACGCCGTGATGCGGTGCCGCCAACGTTAACGGAAAAAGCGCTGATCCCGGGCATTCCAGATGCTCGCTACTGGCTGGACCAGGACCTGACGCCGTTCATTCGGGATGTGAGCCAGGCCAACCTTCGAGAGGCTGAGGCACTCGCCCGCGCAGGGCTACCGAATGACATCCTGCCGAGGGCAAATTTGCTGGCCGTTTCGGGTGGCGGTGACGCTGGCACATTCGCCGGGGGCATCATTGCGGGATGGACCCGGCATGGGACTCGACCTGTATTCAAAGTCGTCACCGGTATTAGCGCTGGCGCCCTGGTCGCCCCGTTTGCCTACCTGGGGCCCCAGTACGACGATGTCATTGTGCGAATCTGCAATGCAGTCGGTCCAAAAGACATTTTCCATGCGCGCAATTTGCTGACCCGTCTTACCAGCGATGGCATGGCGCACAGCAAACCACTGTCGCGGCTCATTGCACAGCACGTCACTGCCGAGATTCTTGCGGCGATCGCCTCGGAATACGCCAAGGGACGGCTCCTGATGATCGGTACCACCGACCTTGATTCAGGGCGCCCGGTCACCTGGAACATGGGCGCTATTGCCTCCAGCCAGGCACCGGGAGCGCTCGAGCTGTTTCGCAACATCATGGTCGCGTCGATGAGTATTCCCGGTGCCGTCTCACCCGTCATGATTGATGTGGACGTTAACGGCCACCCGTTTCAGGAAATGCACGTGGACGGAGGTGTCCTGACGCAGGTGTTCCTTTACCCACCCGGCACCGTGATGGCGCTGAACCAGGTGCCCGGGGCGCGTTTGCGTCGTGAACGGCATTTCTATGTGATTCGCAACGGCAAACTGGAACTGCAATGGTCCGGAACGAAGCGCCGAACCTTGAGCATCGGCGGTCGAGCCATCAGCGCATTGATCCAGACTCAGGGGATCAGCGATCTGGATCGAATTTACCGAATTGCCCAGCAGGATGGGGCGGACTTCAATCTGGCGTACATCGGCTCCGATTTCCGCATTTCTCGCCTCCATAAATTCGATGGCGAGTACATGAAGCGCTTGTTCAAATACGCCTTTGAACTCAGTGCCAAAGGCTATCCGTGGCATAAATCGCCGAGTACGTGAGAGACGGTCTCAGCTGACAGGCTCGAGCATACAACTCATTTCCCCTGAGCCTGGCTTCTGGAAAAGCACCGCGTTGCCGTCTTGCCAGAAGCTGTAGTTCCCTTGGGAATCCTTGCCGGTGTATTGGGTTCCTGAATCATTCTGCACCTGACTCAGGGTGATCGAGCTGTTCGCCCATTTCAGGTACACGACACCAGGCTGGGTGTTAAAGAAAGTGGCGGCAATCAGCGCGTTTAACCCTGTACAACGAAACGCCAGGGGGCCTTCGGTGAGTCTGTCCGGATCCTTGGTTCTCGCAATGGCCGAGCCTTGGCGTAGCTGGTGCGCGCGCTCGGCATAACTTCGGATTGTGCATATCTTGGGTGCAGGCTCGGAGGCACACTGATTGCGAGCGTCGATCCAGAACTGCTGGTCGATCATGATTTTGTCCGGACGCGGTACTGAATGATCATCCGTGAGCGCCAGGCGATAAAGACGCGTCAGTTCGATATCCATTTGCATCAGTTGTGGATCGCGACAGATAAGCTTTTCGACGGAAGCCCTTGCCGTCGCGCAGTCGAAACTGGTGTGGAAGATGGGCGAAGCATTTGCACAGGTGCTCGTCGCCGCGCACACGCTGGCAGCGAACAGACAGGTGAGCGCTTTCATGTTGGGTTGATTCATTACCTGATACCCGGATTGCTGTGGGATCTATTGATCCGTTGAACAGTCATTTGTTCGCATTGGGTGTATCGCAGTGTAAGTCAGTGCTTAAAAATTACCGCACCAATTCGAGGGGTGCACACGTACAAAAGGAATTAGAAGTTCCACTCTAAGAACATTGTTCCAGGGTTAGTCGCCAAACGCTGAACTAGACTCAAATATCCAAAGCACACTGATAACAGTGGAGGCTTTATGAAGAAATCCATCCCCCCCTGTCTGGCTACGATTGTCTCGGTATTTTGCCTTTGCGCTTCAGCCGAGACCGTAACGCCGCTCAAAGGGCAGTCCCCCGAATTGATTCAGCAGGACATCAGCTCATGCCAGGCTCAGGCCGGGAGTGCGACAAGCACCAGCACGACGTCTCAATCAGGTGGACGTGCCCGTGGTGCCGCTACTGGCGCAGTAGCCGGTGCGGCGGTTGCCGGAGCACGCGGTCGTCAGCATGACGAGCTTTATGACAAGGTAGACGACGATGTTAAACAGGAATATCGACAGAACCAGGCCAAGGATGCGGCGGTGGCAGGTGCGGTTGTAGGTGGATCTCGGCAACGTCAGGATCGTCGCCAGGATCGCCGGGCAGAACCGGCGGCTACTGCTTCGGCCTACAACAGTTGCATGCAGCAACGGGGCTATCAGATCACCCCTTGAACTGGCGTTAAAGGCTTGAAGAAAGCCAAGAGCATGAAGATCTGTATCGTCTTTGACGGGCGCGACGGTGCAGGGAAGGGCGGAACGATCAAGGCGCTCAAGCCTGCCTGACCACAGAGGGGGTGCAATGCGCATTCCATTGTTCTACGCAGTGTCAGCTGTATTGTTTTTGAGCGGATCTTCCTGCCTGGCGCAGCCATTGGATGCGAGCGCGACCACAAGCACTGTCGATACAGTGCCCGTCACCGCGGCGGCCAAAGATGCCGTGTTTACCCAGGAGCAGCTGGATCAAATGCTGGCTCCTATTGCGCTTTACCCGGACCCACTGCTGGCCCAGGTGCTGATGGCCACCACGTACCCCGGGGAAATCGCCGAAGCGGTCACCTGGTCTAAAGCACACCCGGACGCCAAAGGCGATGATGCGGTCAAACAAGTGGCCAACCAGCCCTGGGATCCGAGCGTGCAGGCGCTGGTTGCTTTCCCTCAAGTCATGGCAACGCTGGGACAGGATCCCGTCTGGGTGCAACGCCTGGGTGATGCCTTCCTGGCGCAGCCCGACGATGTCATGGGGGGTGTGCAACGCTTGCGTCATCAGGCCCAGGCAGCAGGCAACCTGCAGAGCAACCAATATCAGAACGTGACGGTGCAGGCGGCTGCGGCACCGGCACCGGCAGCTCCGGCTTCGGCTCCGGCCAGCAGCACCTCCACGATCATCATTCAGCCCTCCGATCCGCAGGTGGTTTACGTACCCAGTTATAACCCGACAACAACCTACGGCACCTGGCCTTATCCGGCATCGCCTCCCGTGTACTATCCACCGCCGCCGGCCTATTACCCCGGCTCGGCATTGATGGCCGGGCTGGCCTTTGGTACCGGTGTGGCTATCATCGGCTCGTTATGGGGTGAATGTGACTGGGGCAACAACGACATCGACATTGACGTCGACCGCTACAACAACATCAATCGCAACAACCAGATCACTAAGAATCAGAACAAGTGGCAGCACAACGCTGTTCATCGCGATGGCGTTCCCTACCGAGACAGTAAGAGCCGCGAACAGTACGGCCGACAACTGGACGGTGCCCGTCAGCGTGAAGCCTATCGAGGGGACGATGCTCAGCGAGCCCAGGCTCGTGAAAAAGCCCGAGGTTCAATGGACAAGCACGGTATCGAGCGACCTGCCACCAGCAACCGCGAAGCCCGTGATTCGGCGCGCAAAGCCCAGTCCGCAACCGCGCCCGGCAATCGGATGCAAGCCGGTACCGACAGACCGAAAGCGTCTGACAGGAGCCAGGGCACAGCCAGAACTACTCGGGAGAGTCAGCCTCCCAGGAAACAGACCGCTCAGGTAAATCAGCGCGGGCAGGGCGATTTGCAAGGGCGCCAGACGGCGCAAAAACGGCCGGCTGCCAGTACCGGCAGTGCGGGCAGTGCGCGCAACAATGCATTCGCCGGCGTGCGCTCGCCGACCCAAGCCAACGCACAAGCCAGTCGTGGCCAGGCCAGCCAGGCATCCGCCCGGCGCCCCAATGCCTCGCGTCCAGCCGGCCATCAGGTCAGTCGGCCATCCAGTCCACCAGCGCGTCAAAGGGGGGGCCGTCGTTGAAAAACAATGCTCGAGTGAAGGCTCTCATGGGCTTGCGCCTTCATGTCATGGCGATCGCTGCCGGCTTGACGTGGTCGTGCATGGTTACGGCACAGCAGGCATTTCCAACCCCGGAAATGGCCGCCCAGGCGTTCGTCGAAGCGCTGGGTACGGAACATGCCGATCAGGCACGCTTGGCAGAGTTGCTGGGTAATGAATGGCGCAGTTTCATCCCGCGCGAAGGCGTGCAGCGCAGTGATGTGGATGCGTTTTTGAAGCAGTATCGCGAGCAACACGCCATTGAAAAAACCAGCGATAGCAAGGCGGTCCTGTCGGTTGGCAGTGACCACTGGACACTGCCTATCCCCATGATAAAAGCCGCGAACGGTTGGCGCTTCGACATCGACGCCGGCAGCGCCGAAGTCCGTGCACGTCGAATTGGCCGCAACGAACTCGCCGCGTTGCAATCAGTGCTGACTTATCACGACGTCCAGATGGAATATGCATCCGTGGATCGTGACGGTGACGGCGCGCTCGCCTACGCGCAAAAAATCTTCAGCACCGCCGGCAAGCACGACGGACTTTATTGGGAGGACGACGATAGCGGTCAGATCAGCCCGTTGGGGCCGTTGTTCGGCAAAACCATTGCCGGCGAAGACTGGCAGGGCTATCACTTTCGCATCCTTGATGGCCAAGGTCCTTCGGCACCGGGCGGCGCCTACAGCTACCTCATCGGTGACGAGATGAGCCGTGGTTTTGCACTGATCGCCTGGCCGGCGAAATACGCGGACACCGGGGTGATGAGTTTCATGATCAGTCATGAAGGGCAGGTGTTCGAAAAAGACTTGGGACCCGGTGGTGACAAGTTGGCGCAGTCGATGAAGCGCTTTGATCCAGATGACAGTTGGAAGGTGGTTACCGTGGGGCAGGAATAGATCTGTCTCGGACTGCAAATCCCTTTGGGAGCGGGCAGGTCCCGCTCCCGGGGATGTGAGCCTAACCCAAGGCTGTGAAATCGCTGGCGTGCAGCTCCTGGACACCCACCAGTTGGATTTCGAACTCCGGAATGGCGTCGGCATCGACACTGCCGTAAAGAATGCCATCGGCAAAGCGCAGTTGGCCGGTGGCGTCGGCAGGGTCAAAGGCATTGCTGCCGACGAAGGTGAAGGCGTCGACAGCGGTGGTCAGCGGGTTGGCGTCCAGGCCGGTGAAATCCAGAAGATCGCTCTCTGTGCTCTTGAATCCGTTGATCACATCGCGCAAAGCCCCGATGCCCATGTCCGACAGCGCACCAAACGCGTAGGTATCCGCGCCAGTGCCAGCGGTGAGGTTGTCGGTGCCTGCACCGCCGATTAGCCGGTCGTTGCCCGAACCGCCCACCAGCGCATCGTTGCCCGCACCACCGTTCAGAACGTTCGCGGCGCTGTTGCCCGACAGCGTGTCGGCGTAGGCGCTTCCCGTCAGGTTTTCAACGAATTTCAAGGTGTCGAGTCCGGAACTCACGGTGTTTTGTTGCGCTGACGTCGAGAGGTTTACGGTAACGCCGGACAGGGCCCGTTCAAAGGACACCGTGTCATTGCCATCGCGCCCGTCCAGCACGTTGTTCCCGGCTCCGGCGAACAGTGTGTTGTCCAGCGCGTTGCCCGTGCCATTGGCGGCGCCAGTGCTATCGATGTACAGATGCTCGACGTTGTTGGCGAGGGTATAGGCCGCCAGGCTGCTGTGCACACTGTCGATCCCTCCAGGCACCGCATTGCTGTTGATCTCGATCACGGTGTCGTTGGCGTTATCGACATAGTAGGTGTCGTTGCCATCGCCGCCGCTCATGCTGTCGTCCCCTGCGGCACCATTAAGCACGTTATTGGCGGCATTGCCGGTGATGAAGTTGAGCCGCTCATTGCCGGTGCCGTTGATGGCCGATACACCGGTGAGCACCAGGTTCTCGAGGTTGGCACCCAGGGTCCAGCTGACCGAGGCCTGCACCGTATCGATCTGCGAGGTCGAGGTGTTGGTTTCCACCGCGCGGTCGGACGCGTTATCGACCACATAGACGTCGTTGCCATCACCACCGGTCATGGTGTCGGCGCCCAGTTTGCCATCCAGTGTATCGTTGCCCGAACTGCCCACCAGGGTATCCGCCTGGTCGGTACCGGAAATCATGTTCTGAGCGTTGTCGAAAATGTCCTGCACGCTGTTGTTGTCGTTGGGGTTGCCCTGGAAGCCAAGGTCATTGGCAATGTAGTCGGCCAGGCGCTGGCCGACGATCTCCGCCGACTCCTCGTGCAGGTGCCAGACATCGTCGGGATACGCCTGCGGATCGACTTCGTGGCGCAAGGGCAGGTCGGTGTAGTCCGCCGCCAGCTTGACGTCGGCGCGCTCGGCGGCGATGGCTTCCTGGGCGGCGCGGACATAGCCAACCCCCTCGACGATGGAGGCGATTTTCTCTTCCGAATAACCACGGGCACGCGCCGCGTCCTGTTCGTAGTGACCGGTTTCCATCAAGTACACGCTGAAGTTGCCGAATTGGGCATGCAGGTAATCAAACACCTTCAGGGTCGCGGCCTTGTAGTCCGCTGCTGCCGCTGCTTTGTCCGTGGCGCGGGCAATCTCCTGGGCGGCTTCCTCGCCCTGGCCCCAAATGATGCCCATGGTGACCTTATCGATCGATTGCAGTTCGGTGAGCTGGTCGTGCAGCAGCGTCACGGCGCGCAACAGCGCAGCCCCGGGTTGGTTGGTGTCGGTCAGCCACCAGCACAACTTGAGTTCCTCGGCGCTGAGGGTCGACAAGCCTGTAACCGTGCTGCCGCCCACCGCGATGTCGATACCGTTGCCATTGGCATCGGTGAATTGGCTGCGCACGTCATAGGGGGTATAGCGGTCCAGGTCGTTGACCAGCATCGAGGTGCCGGACTGATTGTCGTCCTCCGTCATGCGCAGCAGGCGCGCATTGGATTGGCCGAGGGTGGGCAGGTAGAGGATGTCCTGCTGGACGCTCTCGCCAAACACGAAGTCGCTGGCGGTCAGGGTGTTGAGGTAGTTGCCGTTGAGGGCGATTTCAAAACGATTGCCATCGGCATCCGCTACGGCGGACTTGATGTAGGTCTTGTCGCCGGCCGCGTTGAGGGTGATGTACAACGTGCCATTGCGGCCATCGCCGAGGCCTACAAAGCCAGCGTCCGAAACATCGATCTTGTCGACGCCCGCGGTGAAGTCATAAATCGTGTCGGTGACCGTGACACCGCCGGTGTCGTAGTCGCGGTAGCTGTCGAGCACGTTGGTATAGCGGAAAGTGTCGGCACCGTCGCCGCCGTACAGCGAATCGCGTCCGGCGCCGCCATCGACGATGTCCGCGCCGGTGCCGGCCTTGATTGTGTCGTTGCCACCGAGGCCGAGGATCAGGTCCGCACCCGCCGTGCCGTTGAGGGTTTCCGCATTGTTGGTGCCGGTGATGGTGTTGGCGGGTGCATCGGCCACGACCAGGGCGAAGCTATCGCTGACCGATGCACCGGCCGGGTCCGTGGCTTTGACCAGCACGTTGTAACTGCCGGACGCGGTGCTGGTCGGCGTGCCGGTGAAGGTCAGGTTGGTGGCATTGAAGCCCAGCCACGCGGGCAGGGCGCTGCCATCGGCCAGGGTCGCGGTGTAGCTGAGGCTGTCGTTATCCGGATCGGTAAAACTGGTGGCCGGCACCGCGTAGCTGAACGGGGTGTCTTCGGTCGCGTTCTGATCCAGCAACGCCGTTGCCACCACCGGCGCATGGTTGACCGTTGGCGAAGTGGCAAAGACGAAATTGGCGCTGGTCAGCGTGTTGAGGTAGTTGCCGTCCAAAGCCACTTCGAAGCGGTTGCCATTGGCGTCGGCGGTCAGGGACTTGATGTAAGTCTTGGTGCCGGCACTGTTGAGCACCACGTACACGGTGTTGTTCTTGCCATCCCCCAGGCCGGTGAAACCCATGGCCGAGAGGTCGATTTTGTCGGCGGTGGTATCGAAGTCGGTGATCAGGTCGCCAAGGTTGGCGCCGCCAGTGTTGTAGTTGCGGTAACTGTCCAGGCGATTGGAGAACACAAAGATGTCCGCTCCAGCGCCACCGGTGAGGGTGTCCATGCCGGCGCCGCCGTCGAGCTTATCGTCGCCCGCACCGCCACTGAGGTTGTCGTTGCCCGCCAGGCCGAGGAGGGTGTCGGCAGAATCACTACCCAGCAGCGAATCGCTGCCGCTGGTGCCGGTGATCACGCGATTGAAGATGAAATTGCTGGCGGTGAGGGTGCTGGCGAGGTTGCCTGAGAGAATCAACTCGAAGCGATTGCCGCTGGCGTCGGCATCGTAGTCCTTGATGTAGGTGCGGTCGCTGCTGGCGCTGTAGCTGACCTGCAGGGTGCCGCCATGGCCATCGCCAAGACCGGTGAAACCGAGGCCGGCGAGGTCGATCGTGTCCTGGGTGACATCGAAGTCGGTGATGGTGTCATCGAAGCTTGTGGTTGCGTTGCGGTAACTGTCGGACTGAGCGACGAAACGGAACGTATCGGCGCCCGTACCGCCGGTGAGTTTGTCGATACCTGCACCACCCACCAGAATGTCGCCACCGGCACCGCCATTGATGGTGTCGTTGCCGGCAACGCCGTAGAAAATCTCGCTGGCGGCACTGCCCAGCAGGGTGTCGTTGCCAGCCGTACCTTGCACGGTGGTCATCGGCACCGTGGCGCTGACGTAGCTGCCGTCGCCATAGATCAGCGTGGCACCGTTGCTGGTGTGGCTGATGGTGTTGCCGATGATGGCGTTGCGATCAGTGCCGTCTTCGTTGCGTTCGGCGACGCCGTAGGTCGACAGGTCGCTGCCGATGATGATGTTGCCCTGGATGGTGTTATCGCTGCCGTTGAAGTACTTGCCGGACACGCCCAGGGTGTCGTTGTAGGACTGGATAATGATCTCCGGTACGGGGCTGCCCAGGGAGTTGTTGTTGAGCGTGTTGTCGATGATCTCGACGTGGTTACTGCCGTAGATGCGTATCCCGGCGCTAGTGTTGTCGTGAATGTCGACGCCGCTGACCGTCACCTCGCTGGACATTTTGATCAGCACCCCTTCGGCGCCGTTGCCGTACACCTCGCCACCGGTGATGGTGATGTTGCTGGGGGAGGGGATGTCCTCGCTGCCGCGCTGGATCACGATGCCATTGCCGCCGTTGTCGTAGGCGACGTTATTGGTGAGTGTGAAATCGTGGGTGCTGGTGACGATGTTGAAACCGTGGCGGTCGTTGTCGTAGGCGATGTTGTTTTCGAAGGTGCTATAGCTGAGGAAGTCAGCCACGAAGCCGTCCAGGCCGTTGCCGTGGGACACACTGTTCTTGATGACCATGTTGACGGTCTGCTCGTGGGGGTCGAAACCGTACCCGGAGCAATCCTTGATCTCGACACTGTCGAGGGTGACATTGGAGTCGTAGCCTGCTTCGCCGGGAATGTAGCCATTGAACCAACCGTCGATCTTGCCCGTGGTGCTGTCACGGTTGCCGTCGATGGTGAGGTTGCTGACGCCGAAGTCGTGGGTTTCCTCGCCATAGGCGGAGCGGATGACCCCCGTGATCTTGGTGTCGGAACCGTCAGCCACCTTGACGGTGGTTGCGCCCATGCCGTCGCCGTACAGGTAGACGTTGCTCTTGAGCATCAGGCAACCGTCGGAGGGTTCCTCACCTCCCGAAACGATATAAGTTCCGGTCGGCATATACACCTGCCCACCGCCTGCAGCGGCCGCCGCATCAATTGCACTTTGAATCGCCGCCGTGTCGTCAGTGATGCCATCTCCTTTGGCGCCAAAATTTTGTACATTGAAAATCATGAGCTTATCTCCGTATCAGGCGAAAACCTCGAAAGATGCCAATATTCCATCGACAGCTACCGTGTTATGACCCAGCGGAGGGCAAAAGTTGTTACCGCGTATCGGCGGAGCGTCAAAAAACCGGACTAACTGATTAACGGTTACGTGGTTTTTTGAGGCGTTTCGGAAAAGTAACGTTCTGTTGACGTTTGCTTAGGTGGCGAGTGATGCCCTGTGGGAGCGGGCTCGCGAAGGCGATTTTTCAGGTTCGCTTAGGCTCGTCGCAAAAAAAACCGCCTTCAGGAAGGCGGCTTCTTCATTCAATCAAATCAAACCTGGAACTCGGTTCCTGCGGGTCGACCTTGATATTCAATCGGAGAACAGCTCAAACATGAGCTGGCGTAACCAGCGATTGGCCGGATCCTTGTTGTATCGGGTATGCCAGAATAGATTGATCTCGATTTTCGGCAACTCCAGGGGCGGCGGTAGAACGGCGAGTCCGAAGGGTTGTTCGCAACTGGTGGCGAATCGTTCAGGCACAGTTGCCAGCAAGTCCGTACGTTGAAGTATGTGGCCTATCGCGACGAAATGCGGAACCTCCAAACGGATATTTCGCTCGATGCCCGCACGTGCGAGAAACGTATCAACTTCGCCGTGTCCTGTGTTCGCCGCTACAACACGAACGTGGTCATAGCTGCAAAAACGCTCAAGCGTCAACGGTTCCCGGGTGGCAGGATGGGCTTTGCGGCACATGCAGACGTAGCGATGGTGGAACAAGCGCTGCTTGAAAAAACCGGCTTGAAGGTGAGGAAGTAACCCGACGGCCAGGTCGATAGCACCGTTCTGCAGCCCTTCGGCCAGGGTATCGGTGTTGTTGCGCAGCGTACTGATCGAGCAACCCGGAGCGCGTTCAGCCAGCGCATCCATCAGCCGCGGCATGAAGTAGATTTCACCAATATCCGTCATGGCCATGGTGAATCTTCGATTGCTATTAAGCGGGTCAAACGTGTCCTGCCGGCTAAGTGCATCGCGCAATGTTTGAATGGCTTGCGCAATCGGCTCAGCCAGCTGCCGGGCGTAAGGCGTGGGCTCCATTCCCTGGTAGGTGCGTACGAAAAGTTCGTCGTTCAAGGCGCTACGCAACCGCTTTAGCGCGTTGCTGACCGCGGGCTGGGTCAGCTCAAGATTATCCGCCGCAGTCGAAACCCTGCGGTCGATCAGCAGTTGGTTGAACACCAAAAGCAGATTGAGATCCAGCTCACGTAATTCCATAACGCCTCGTGCAGGTTGGCTCATACCAGAGCAATAAACCGTTGCCCGTCGTTGGGTCTGCACCGCTCTGAAATGGCCGCTGCAAGAATCACAAGCCTATCAAGTGCTAAACCGTCGCGTCCATTGTAAGGGTCGCTTGGCTTTTGCTCGTGTCCGATCTTTATTCACGTTCGAAATAATAGGTATTCGGATCACTGCATTTATCACGGTTGATGCCTTGGCCATGATCGCTTCAATGCCCAATCCTCAAGCACGTCGGCCAGCGAGTTGGGCACTGCGCAACTCCCGGAGGCATCTGAACCTCCGGCTCTATAACAATGACAAAAAGAGCGATGCCATGCGTACGATCGATGTATCAGCCCTGATTGACGGGGCACGTTTCAACGCCTTCCATGCGCGCGTACTGTTCTGGTGCGCACTCACCATCATCTTCGACGGCTATGACCTAGTCATCTATGGGGTTGTGTTGCCCTCACTGATGGCCGAGTGGGGGCTGAGCTCATTACAGGCGGGAGCGCTGGGTAGTTGTGCGCTGGTGGGAATGATGTTGGGCGCGCTGTTTTTCGGATCATTGTCGGACCGGATAGGCAGACGTAAAACCATCATGATGTGCGTAACTCTTTTCAGTGGTGTCACCGCGATCAACGGCTTGGCGCAGAGCCCGGAGGCTTTTGCGTTGTGCCGGTTTGTTGCCGGTCTGGGGATTGGCGGGGTCATGCCGAACGTTGTCGCGTTGATGAACGAGTACGCACCCAGGAAATCCCGCAGCACCTTGGTCGCCCTCATGTTCAGTGGCTACTCGCTAGGAGGGATGCTGTCTGCGGGTTTGGGCATGGTGTTGATTCCTCAGTGGGGATGGCAAGCGGTGTTCTATGTGGCCTTGATCCCACTGTTGGCGTTGCCATTTTTGATACGGCAGTTGCCTGAATCGATGGATTTCCTTCTACGAACGGGTCAGACGATCAAGGCCCGGATATTACTGACGCAGGCCGTACCGAGTTATGTGCCCAGCGCAACCGATCAGTTGAATCACACAGTCGCTAAAGGCACAAACGCGTCGATTGCGCAGTTGTTCCAAGAGGGGCGCAAGTTGAGCACCTTCATGCTATGGCTGGCGTTTTTCTGTTGCCTGCTGATGGTTTATGCATTGAGTTCCTGGTTGCCGAAACTCATGAGCGCCGCTGGTTACGGCTTGAACTCGAGCCTGGCGTTTCTGGTGGCGCTGAATCTTGGTGCGATTATCGGCGCGGTGGCCGGCGGGTGGCTGGGTGATCGAATAGGCATCGCCAAGGTCTTGTTCGTCTTCTTCAGCTGCGGTGCTTTGGCCCTGAGCCTGCTCGCACTCAAGGCCCCTTTACCTGTGCTCTATTTGCTCATCGCCGTTGCCGGTGCGTGCACCATTGGCACACAGATCCTGGCCAACGCTTGCACCGTGCAATATTACCCGCCGCAGATCCGGGCTACAGGCCTCGGTTGGGCGATGGGGGTAGGGCGCACCGGTGCCATCATTGGTCCTCTGCTGGGCGGCGCACTGCATGCCTCATCGTTACCGCTGCAGGCGAGTTTTCTCATCTTCGCTATACCGGGGCTGGTAGGGGCAATAGCCATTCTGGTCTTTCTGATCCAGAACGCGCGAAATCGATCTGGCTCCCTTCGTCACTCATACCATACTACTTGAACGTATTAATGAGGCCTTCGATCTGATGCATGAAGGCACTATCAAATACTGATCCGCGCCCTGGAGCTCCGGCTCCAGATCCAGTTCGAATACTCCCTGATACTGGAGGTTTATCGTGAGCAATTTGAAGCTTCATCCTTCACTGGATAACGGCATAGCGCCAAGCGCTGCAAATTTCTCTGGCGGTACCCTGCAATGCCTGTGTCCGACCGACAAGGTTGAAATCAGGATTGACGCTCAGACTCTGCACAATCATGCCTGTGGCTGCAGCAAGTGCTGGAAACCCGCAGGTGCGAAATTCGCGGTCGTAGCGGTTGTTCCTCGCGATAAAGTCAGCGTCATCGCGAACGCTGAGAAGCTGGTCATTGTTGACGAGCGCGCCACTATTCAACGACATGCTTGCAAAGAGTGCCATGCGCATATGTTCGGCCGCATCGAAAATAAAGACCATGCGTTCTACGGCCTGGACTTCGTGCATACCGAGCTTTCTCCGCAAAAAGGGTGGGCTGCACCGGGCTTTGCAGCCTTCGTTTCGTCGCTCATCGAAACCGGCACTCCGCCGGAGGACATGAAGGAGATTCGCGAAAAACTGCGCGCGCTCGGTTTGGAACCTTATGACTGCTTGTCGCCAGATCTGATGGACGCATTGGCTACGCAAGTGGCGAAGTTGAATGGTGTTCTCGCATCCCGTTAAACCCATTTGCCGAATGTATTGTTCGGCACGATCCACCCTGGCTGAACCATGAGTGCAATGCCCTTCACCTGGATCCGTTCCAGGTGAAGGGCGTTGCGCTCAAGCAGCATTTTTCGGCGAACAATATTCACATTCGTAATGTTGAGTATGAGAGTTACGGTATTTATCAATAGCGCTCAGATGGCGATGATTCAGTTACTCCAATAACAATCAGCCTCATGGGTACCTTGCTATGCAAACCTCTCAATCTACTTTGCACATCGGTATTGTCGGCGGTGGTATCGCCGGCGTGGCGTTGGCACTGGATCTGTGCCGCCACTCCCATCTCAGCGTGCAGTTGTTCGAATCGGCCCCCGCCTTTGGCGAGGTCGGTGCAGGTGTCTCCTTCGGCGCCAACGCCGTTCGTGCTATCGCCGGCCTGGGTATTGCCGAACCCTACCGGCAGATCGCCGACCGCACGCTTGATCCCTGGCAGGATATTTGGTTCGAATGGCGCCGCGGCGAGGATGCCGGTTACCTCGGCGCAAGCCTGGCTGAAGGGGTAGGGCAGTCTTCAGTGCATCGTGCGGATTTTCTCGACGCGTTGGCCAGCCAGTTACCAGAGGGAATCGCCCAATTCGGTAAGCGCGCGGTGAGCGTGGAGCAGGATGCCGAACAGGCCCGCGTATTGTTCACCGATGGCAGCGAGCACCGCTGTGACCTGTTGATCGCTGCTGACGGTATCAAGTCTTCGATTCGTGATCATGTTCTTCAAGGCCTCGGACAGCCCCTGGCTACGCCGCGCTTCAGTGGTACTTGTGCTTACCGCGGGATGATCGACAGCGAACAGTTGCGCGCTGCCTACCGTACTCGAGGTGTAGATGAACACTTGGTCGACGTCCCGCAGATGTATCTGGGGCTCGACGCACACATCCTCACATTCCCGGTTAAACAAGGCCGGCTGATCAACGTCGTGGCGTTCATTTCCGATCGCAGTCAGCCTGACCCATCCTGGCCGAGCGATTCCCCATGGGTTCGTAATTCCAGCCAGGAAGAAATGCTTGCCGCCTTCGCCGACTGGGGCGATGCCGCACGGGTGCTGCTCGAGTGCATTCCAGCGCCGACCCTTTGGGCTCTGCACGAAATCGAAGAGCTGCCGGGCTACGTGCACGGCCGCGTAGGTCTGATCGGCGATGCGGCCCACGCCATGTTGCCGCACCAGGGCGCCGGCGCAGGGCAGGGGTTGGAAGATGCCTGGCTTTTGGCCCGACTGCTGGCAGACCCACAGGTTCTGGCGAGTCGGCCGCAAGCGGTGCTTGAGGTCTATGACGCGATCCGTCGTCCACGCGCCTGTCGTGTGCAACGCACCTCCTGGGAAGCCGGCGAACTCTACGAGCTGCGTGATCCGGTGGTAGCCGATGACGAGCAGCTGCTGGGCAAAACCCTGGCAGAGCGTTTCGACTGGTTGTGGGATCACGATCTGCAATCCGACCTGCAAGAGGCTCGTGAGCAACTGGGCTGGAAAGTACTGGCTTAGTGATTTGCCCGGGTATGCACGGGGTGGGACAAGAATGCGCCGGCTGGATAAGCGACTTTAATCGTTCCCACCGCTCTGAGACTCGGATTTTTACAGAAACTTCCACAATTTCGGCGCATCGCCTGTCGAAAGCTGAGAGCGACGGTTAGAGTGTTCAGTTCATAAGGACCCTCCACTCGATTCGCATAGTCGCGCCAAGCGATTCCAGCGAACGAACAGGGCAAAAAAAACCGTATATCAATCGTTATGTGAAGAATGAATCGTCCGCTGTTTGTTTCTCTAGATGGGCCCAAGGGTGCCGGCAAAACCACACTGTTGGAGGCCGTTACGAAAGTACTGAGGGCAGACAACAAAAAGGTGATCCGACTTTGCGAGAAAAAAAGCGACCCCTATAGGGGGGAAACAATGGCCCTCGTGAACAAACTCGTCAGAAATCCCTCCCGGGATTTGGAGTTGGAGGTTTGTGAGCGCTTTGCTGATAGCCGTACCTGGATTTCCCAACACGTGCTGGCTAAACAGCCACCAGGCAGCATCATCTTGATCGATCGCTGGTACCCGTCTGATGCCGCGTTTCGCCGGATAGTCCCGTTTGCAGAAATTCTACAGTTAAACATTGATCGAAACGTGCGATTGCCAGACCTGCATGTCGGGGTTGTCACCGCCCCTGAAATTTCATGGGCAAGGGCAGCGGCACGACGGCGTGGGCTGAGCAGTACGGTGATCCATAAGCTGGAAGAACAGATCGCTTGTACCAAGGCGTTCGAGCAAGCGACTGCAGATCACGGCTGGGTTTTATGCCGTAATGAAGGAACGATCGAAGACGCAACGATGCAGGTGATTTCTGAGATCTATAGCGTCCAGGCGAAGTTAGCTGCGCCGGCCTTGATGCGGTTGAGATAGCCGTAGCTATAGATCATTAGCAGGATCGAAGGAGTGATTTGTCGCTGTAGCGGTAGCCGGCTGATGCTTTGATCTGGGTGCCTGTCATCGAACTCAGAGCCAAAGCTTCCCGGGGTGGGTCATACATGATCAGACGGTTCGAGCGTCGATTGCTGGAACCGGGGTATAGAGTTGGCTCAAATAGGGATCGGGGATTGGTAGCTTGAAAGAACCTTTGGTAGAAGTTCCGCTCTGACACATCATTTAACATAATATACATTACACGTAACATGATGTTTCAAGATTAGCCCGGTTGCACGCAGATTTTGAAGCCCTCATTTCACCCAAGCCCCTCATCCTTGGGTCAGCTTCCCAATCAGTTCCGAATGCTCGGGAAACTGCTCTCTGAGCTTCTGTCGATTACCCATCTCCATATCTGCAAAATCAAACCCTGGTGAAACCGCTTCACTGATCAAACCGTATTCCGCTAAACCATTCATCAGTTGCGAAGCTTTCCAGACGCCACCAGGTACATGCAGCTGCAAACACTGCCCAGCGATAACGTCGCTGCCCATCACCACAGTATTCAACGTGCCGTCTGGAAAAATCAGGCTGTACTGAATCGGGTTTCCCAAATGGTAGTAATGAACGATGTCCGATTGATTCATGTGAAAATGACCTATAGGCGAATCCTTGGTCAGCAAGTAATAAATTGAAGTCATCAAGTGACGTTGACCTCCATTGATCTCGACCATAGCGTGGTGATCAGATTGAAAGGTTCTTCGGTAGAAACCGCCTTCCATGTGAGGCTCCAGAGCCAATGCGGCGATGACTGCTTCAGCGTTGGGAATTTGAATGTTGAGCTCACTGTTGGTCATGTGGATCGCCCTCCTTAAAACACTTAAACTATTATGTAAGTCTATTCGATAGATTATAACTATGCTAAATGGTTGTTTAGTCGTTTTATCTCGTTAGCGTTTAAAAAGCGTAAGCAAACGCAATTCGTCAGCTTGACGCTATAGCTACCCCTGCCCTCGCAACACCGCAATATCCCGCTTGGGAGGTACGCCAAACAGACGGCTGTATTCGCGGCTGAACTGGGACGGGCTTTCATATCCAACCTTGTAAGCCGCACTGGATACGTCCTGGTGTTCATTGAGCATCAATCGCCTCGCCTCGTTCAGTCGCAGCCATTTCTGGTACTGCAAGGGGCTCATTGTGGTGAGTTGACGGAAGTGGTGGTGAAAGGTCGGAGTGCTCATCTGCACTCGGGCTGCAAGTTCATCGACGCGAAGCGCTGAGGTGTAATTCAACTTCAGCCAATCGATGGCTTTGGCGATCCGATAACCTTGGCCATCGACAGAAGTTATTTGTCGTAGCCGGCTCGCCTGATCACTCTGCAAGAGACGGTAGTGAATCTCGCGTTGAATCAAGGGGGCCAGAACAGGAATGGATTCCGGCTCATCGAGCAGTGCTAATAAGCGCTCGAATGACGCCAGCATTGCAGGGGTCACTGAACCAATTCCTACCCCCTTCGCAACTGATCGATCACGGGTTGGCGGTAGGTCACTTTGTGCTATCAGCTCAGCCAGCATGCGCAGATCGAGCTTCAAAGTGAGTCCCAGGCATGGCTGTTCCGGGCTTGCCGCCAGCACTTGCGAATTGGCAGGCAAGTCCAATGAGGTGATCAGAAATCGCGACGTGTCATACGGGTAGCCTTCGCCGCCTACCCAGAGCTGTTTCTCACCCCGGGCGACGAGGATGATGCTTGGCTCCACCATGCAGACGACGGGCGGCGATGGATGTTCGCGCCTGAAGAAGCCGAGGCCCGTAATGGGCGTTCCGTAATCACCTGGTTTCGGGATCTGCGCGCCGATGATCTGCGCAAGCGTTTCTTGCGGCGATGTCTGTTGCGGTGCGGTGCCGTGTTTGATCGTCATGTTCGTCTAGTACCTCTTCGCTGAACTCTAACTCGCCAGTTCACGACCGTCCTGCAAAAAAACAGAGACTCATAGGATCAGGCAAGTAATCCAGCGATATGCACTACAGGGAGTATGGGCAGAACCGGAGAATGTTCATCCGACAAACCCATTGAGGAATCTCCCATGACGTCAAGTATTGCTTCGTGATCGACAACGCCATGTTGGCTGATTAAGCACTGGGTCAAAGCACTCCAGCAAACTACAACTCAATCGAAAGGACTATCCGGTGAAAGGAATTTTTCTTGCCCTGGGGCTTCTCGTTGCCTCTTTTTCTTCAATGGGAGCCGATATGTCAAACGGCGCGGACAACTTCTACAAAAGCGAGAAAGTGACCGTTGAAAAGGTCACCTTCAAGAATCAATACGGTATGAAGGTAGCGGGCAACCTGTTCACCCCGAAAGACCTCGCCTCCAAATCCAGGAACGCCGCCATCATCGTCGGCCATCCAATGGGGGCGGTGAAAGAGCAGAGTGCGAACTTGTACGCCACCAAAATGGCCGAACAAGGATTTGTCACCCTGTCCCTGGATTTATCCTTCTGGGGTGAGAGCGAGGGCACGCCTCGCCAGGCCGTCTCGCCCGATATTTACGCAGAAGACTTCAGTGCCGCCGTGGACTTTCTTGGCACTCACCCAATTGTCGATCCTGAGCGAATCGGCGTCCTCGGCATCTGCGGCAGTGGCAGCTTCGCTATCAGTGCGGCCAAGATTGATCCGCGTATGAAGGCCATTGCCACCGTCAGCATGTACGACATGGGTGCGGCCAACCGTAACGGTCTCAAACACGCAGTGACTGCGGAACAACGCCAGCAGATCATTCGCGACGCCACCGAGCAGCGCTATGCCGAATTCCAGGGTGGCGAAATCCGCTACACCGGCGGCACGCCGCTCAAACTGACCGGCAATGCCGTGGGTGACGAGTTCTACGATTTTTATCGCACCCACCGAGGCGAAGTCACTCCGGCCGGCGCATCGCCGCAGACAACCACCATGCCGACGCTGACCAGCAACGTGAAGTTCATGAACTTCTATCCGTTCAATGACATCGAGACTATCTCCCCTCGCCCGCTGCTGTTCATTGCCGGCGCCCAGGCACACTCACGCGAGTTCAGTGAGGACGCCTACAAGCGGGCCGCCGAGCCTAAAGAGTTGCTCATTATTCCAGATGCCGGACACGTGGATCTTTACGACCGGGTCAACCTCATTCCATTCGCCAAGTTGACCACGTTCTTCAAAAGCACCCTGAAGTAGTCTGATCGGTGCCCTGGCCGGGCATCACTTCTCTCGTAGCCTCGTCCTTGGGGCTACGACGCTTCGCGCAATACAGGATTCAACCAATGACTGATCACCTCCTCCCTGTGCCCCATAAATCATGGGGCGCCGTATTCGCCATGTCCCTCGCCGCCTTCGTGCTGGTGGCATCGGAGTTCATGCCCGTCAGCCTGCTGACACCGATTGCCGCAGATCTACACGTCACCGAGGGACAAGCCGGCCAGGGAATCTCCGTTTCGGGGCTGTTTGCCTTGTTCACCAGTCTTCTGATCGCATCGGTGGCTGCGCGGGTTGACCGCAAACCGCTGCTCCTTTCACTGACACTGCTTATGATCCTTTCTGGAACAGTGGTCGTGTTCGCCCCGAACTACTGGGTGTTCATGACCGGCCGCGCGCTGATCGGTGTTGCGATAGGTGGATTCTGGTCATTGTCGGCGGCAACCGCCATGCGCCTGGTGCCTGATGACCAGATCACTCGCGCAATGGCCATCGTCAACGGCGGCAACGCTTTGGCGACGGTTATTGCAGCGCCATTGGGCAGTTTTCTCGGCGCCCTGATTGGCTGGCGCGGTGCATTCTTGTGCGTCATCCCAGTCGCGATAGTCGCTTGTGTATGGCTGTCGTTAAGCCTTCCACCGATGAAATCGCAAAGCGGTTCAGGCACTGGCAACGTCTTCAAGTTGATGAAACGCACGCCGGTCGCGTTAGGAATGGTGGCGGTCAGCGTGTTTTTCATGGGCCAGTTCATGCTGTTTACCTATTTGCGCCCGTTTCTTGAAACGGTCACGCACGTCAGTGTTTCCATGCTGTCGTTGATGTTGCTCATCCTGGGTATTGCGGGCCTCGCAGGAACCTTCCTGATTGAAGCGTTCTTGAAAAATGGCCTGCATCGAACCCTCATCGTCATCCCGATCTTGATGGCGGTGATTGCACTGGCGCTTGTTTCATTCGGTAGCTCGGCGGCTACCACGACTGTTTTGCTTGGCCTCTGGGGACTGGTTGCGACTGCTGCGCCCGTGGGATGGTGGACATGGCTGGCGAGAACGTTGCCAGACGCTGCTGAAGCGGGAGGCGGCTTAATGGTGGCGATCATCCAACTGGCAATTGCGTCTGGCGCAACCGTTGGCGGGCTGGTCTTTGACTTGAGTGGCTATCGAGCAACCTTCGAGTTGAGCGCCACTGTGCTGGGCGTGGCGGCCGTTTTTGCCTTCCTGGCTGCACGCGCAGCATCGCGGGAGCCTCTTGCCGCGACGAGCATCGCTTGAAATACCACAAGACACGCCAAGGCATATCTTGTGGTATGGGAAAAGCGTGCCGGTGAAGCCAAACCCGCGCGGTCGTAAACCCAAAATCACTTAAGCATCGGGCGATGCTGCCACTTTGATTAGTGTCAGGAGGTAGACCTTAATTGTTCTTGAGGAAATGCTTTTCGAGCCTTGGAACTTCAATCAATGAGCTGTTTTGCCATGGAGATCGCGGGAAGCTCCTTCGAGGGTTTTCCATAGACTGCGCATCGTAGGGTTCTCGTTGGTGATGGAGCAGTAGGAGCGTATCTCCAGTCGCGTACTCCATTCATCACCACCCGCTTTTACCAACTGACCTCGCTGAAGCTCGTCAATAACAGCGCTTTGTGGCAACCATGCCACGCCATACCCCTCTATCGCCATTCGCATCAAAAGCATTGCCATGTCTGCCTCATAGCACCGTTCCAGCACACTCACACTTGGACCATTTTTGATGACTATGTCGGCAACGCGACCTAGAAAAGTTGTGGCCGTATAAGCGAGGTGAGGCACAGCTTTAGCTGAGGTGCCGGGCAAGCGATACAGCGGTTGCCCCTTCTTGTCAGGGGCACACAACGGAATAAAGGCGTCATGCCCCAACGTCAGGCATCCGAACTTTTCCGGGTCTAGAAGAATGGGTGCCAGGGGATGGTGGTAGACGATCATCAGATCGCAACTCCCCTCCTCCAAGGCTATGACGGCATCATGAATGTTCGCGGCAACGACCCGGGCGTTGAACTGCTCATTGTGCTGCTGAAACTGGGTCAGCCATTTCGGTAGAAATGTCATTGAAAGGCTGTGGCCAGCAGTCACCTGGATGGATCGACCGGGCATTCGCTCAACCTCACGCAGGGCTGAGCGCAGTCTCAATAACCCTGCTAATGCCTCGCGGCCTTCTTCACAAAAACTTCGCCCCGCAGGTGTGAGCTGAACGGGATAAGTACCGCGATCTACCAACTCCGCGCCTACCCATTCCTCAAGTGACCGTATGCGACGCGACAGAGCCGACTGGGTCACGCAGCGAACCTCCGCAGCCCGAGAAAAGTTCTTCCACTCGGAAATCGCTAAAAGATCATCCAACCATTTGATTTGCATACCGGTACCTCACGCCCCGAATGCGCAGTGTACTGCGCCTCAGTCAGGACTAAGCAGAAGTTTCGAAAACTATTCCAAAAGCGCATGAGGCTATCGGGATTACTCATCACGACCTTTCAATCCCGCCCCTAGAATCGAAAACGTTGAAGCGATGCCATAGAGCTTCGACCCAATGACACTTGTCTCCTGCCAAGTAAAAAAAGCAAAAAAACCACTTGAGGAAAGCTCCGTGAAGAAAAACAAACTTCCGCGTCGGATCGCAATTGGCATCGCCTTGGGCGTGCTTGTCGGTTGGGCGTGCCACCATTTCGCAGGGAGCGAACAAAGCGCCAAAGAGATCGCGTCCTACTTCTCGATGGTCACCGACATTTTTTTACGCATGATCAAGATGATCATCGCGCCTCTCGTGTTCGCCACTTTGGTTGGCGGCATTGCCAGCATGGGAAACTCCCGCTCCGTTGGGCGTATTGGCCTAAGAGCCATGGTCTGGTTCGTAACCGCTTCGGTGATCTCGCTGGCAATCGGCATGGGCCTGGTCAACCTGTTCCAGCCCGGTGCGGGACTGAACATGGAGGTCGTCCAGCATGCGGCAAGCCCTGCGGTGGTCAACACCGGGGATTTCAGCCTCAAGGTATTCATCAGTCACGTGTTTCCCCGCAGCATTGCTGAAGCAATGACCAACAACGAAATCCTGCAAATCGTGGTGTTCTCGTTGTTCTTCGGGTTTGCCTTGGCGGGTGTGAAACGAGCTGGTTACATGACGATTGTCGATAGCATCGAAGAGCTGGCCAAGGTGATGTTCAAGGTCACGGACTTCGTCATGGCCTTCGCGCCCATTGGGGTTTTCGCGGCCATCGCATCGGCTATCACCACTCAGGGCCTTGGCTTGATAGTCGATTACGGAAAACTGATTGCCGAGTTCTACTTGGGTATTGTGATGCTGTGGTGCGTGTTGTTCGCTGCCGGCTACCTGTTCCTGGGTCGCTCAGTATTTACCTTGGGCAAGCTGATTCGCGAACCTGTCCTGTTAGCATTCTCGACTGCCAGTAGCGAATCCGCGTATCCGAAAACCATGGAGGCACTGGAGAAGTTTGGTGCGCCGAAGCGCGTATCCAGCTTCGTTCTACCGCTGGGTTACTCATTCAATCTTGATGGTTCGATGATGTATCAAGCGTTCGCCATCATGTTCATTGCTCAGGCCTACAACGTTGACTTGAGCTTCACACAGCAACTGCTCATCTTGCTGACGCTGATGATTACCAGTAAGGGAATGGCCGGTGTAGCCCGAGCATCGGTGGTTGTGGTGGCGGCTACGTTACCCATGTTCAATCTTCCCGAAGCCGGTATTTTGCTAATCCTTGGCATTGACCAATTCCTTGATATGGCCAGGACTGCCACCAACGTGGTTGGCAATAGCATCGCAACGGCTGTGGTTGCCAAATCAGAACCACATGAAGAAGTTGAAGAATCGCCCGGCACGAAATCTCCGCTCCCGATTCATACTGCAGCCACCGCCTGAGAACCTGAACATGAAAGGTAAATCGAAGCCGTCCAGCGGGTCATCGTTTGCTCGCAAACTAGGTATCGTCGGCGGACTTGGCTCACTGGCCGGCGGCGATCTTTTCTACAAATTGGTGAAGTCCAGAGCTGTTTTGGAAGATCAAGGTCGCTATCACTTCCTGTTTGAGCAACACCCTTTCAAAGACGTCCTGATGCCCCTGGACCGGGGCGCGAACATGACCTCCAGGAAGTTCTACGTTTTTCAGGTTTGTCAGACATTCGAGGCAAGCGAAGTAAATGCCGTTTTACTACCTTGCTTTGCCAGTCACACCTTTCGAGAGGAAATTCAGGAGGAAATAGGCATACCCGTCCTGGATATGGTGGCTGCGTTGCGCAAGCATATTGATCACATCGCTGAACGCGGCAGTACGTTGGGAATCATCGCATCCGACTATGTTCGGCACTCCGGGCTGTTTGAGCGATATTTCGGCAATGACTTCAAGCTCGTGTATCCAGATGATAACGAGCAGTCCGGGTTGATGGACGCGATGTATGGCGTTAACGGCATCAAAGACGGGTACCTAGACGGGGTGCCGCTAGAGTGTGTTTATCAGGCGTGCCTTTCGCTTCAGGATCAGGGAGCCACAATCATATTGCCGGGTATGACTGAGCTCTCATTGATCTGTGGTGATCTGCAACGGCGAGGCATCACAGCTCTGGACATCAACGAGGTTTATGCCGGTTTCGCGACGTCGCAAAGCGGCCAGTTGACTCGTCCGCCGTTTAAATTAGGGATAGTTGGCGGAGTTGGGCCGGCGGCAACAGTCGACTTCATGGGTAAGGTAGTTGCGCATACACCGGCAGGCCGAGATCAAGAGCACATTAAAATGGTGGTCGAACAAAACCCCCAGATTCCTGATCGCACAGCCAACCTGCTGTATGACGACACCGACCCGACAATGGCGATGTATGCAACATGCAAGCGTCTTGAAAGTGCTGGAGCCAATGCCATTGCGATTCCGTGCAATACAGCTCACGCCTTCGTCGAACGCATCCAGGCGCACCTGCGTGTCCCCATAGTGAATATGTTGACTGAGACGGTTGAGGCTATCGCTCAGCAATACGGTGCTGGCAAAACCGTAGGGCTGCTAGCGACGTCCGGCACAATCAAAAGTCAGGTCTATCACGAGGCTGCCCGGCGAGCAGGACTTCACGTCATCACCCCTGGCGTGGATTACCAAGTGTTGGTCATGGAGTCGATTTATGGAGACCATGGTGTTAAAGCGGGTTTCACTGACGGCATATGCAAAGACCAGCTTCTAACCGCTGCTGAGCACTTATGTGAACTGGGCGCTGATGTGCTCATCTTGGGTTGTACAGAGCTGCCTCTGGTGCTCGAACATAGCGAAGCTTACAAGATAAAAAAACATACGGTGGCGTTGATCGACCCGACAACTATTTTGGCATTGAAGTGTATTGAGCTTGCCCGTGAAAATACGGTCAAGCCTCAGGCACTAGTCCGTGTCAGCTACAGAAAGGCCCTTCTCGGGCAATGACCGGACATGTAGGAGCCAGCGGTGCGGCAAGTCGGATCGCCGCACCGCTGGCTCCTACGAAAAGCGGTTTACTCGCTTAACTGACTGGCATTGCCCTCATCAGGCCTTTTTTGTACTCAAATCAAACTCACTTGGTCAGCCAGGACTCGACAGTGGCAGAGCCGAATTTAGATTTCCATTCCCTCAGTCTCTTCTGGTTGCCGCCCTTGGTCTCGACGACTTCGCCAGTGTTTGGATTTTTGTAGATCTTCACCTGGCGCGGCTTGCGTGTGCCGGATTTCGGCGCGGTTACTGATGCGCGACGACCCGTTTGTGGCTCAAGAAGATTGATCACGTCTTTCAGGCTATAGCCGTATTTGGCTAGCAAATCACGCAGCTTCTTTTCGAAATCAATTTCCTTTTGAAGGCCTGCATCACCTTTCAGTGCCTCGAGCACCTGGAGCTGTTTAGCCAGATGTTTTTCCAGTTCACGGAACTCTGCAAGCTTGGACATGTAAAACCTCATATGTGTTTTGTATGGACATGTGACAGAGCCAGCTAAAGAAAAGTCCCCCCTACAATGGAGTCATACCCTGTCGGCCATTTCTTTTTGCTGTTCAGAACCCAAAAAGCCATCTTCGATGAGACTGACTGGCGATAAATCTGTTCGATGGGCTATTTCCCGACGTTGAGCATGGCAATCAGGGCTATGGTCAATGTGTTGAGCAGATCAAGGAGTTTCCGATGGCCGACTCAAGCAAGAAAATGAGCCTCATGGGGCTCACCACTCTGGTGACGGTGAACATGATGGGGTCGGGCATCATCATGTTGCCGACGAGCATGGCCCAACTCGGGGCCGTTTCGTTGCTGTCATGGATCGTCACTGCCGTCGGTTCGATGGCCATCGCTTACTGCTTTTCCCAGTGCGGCATTTACTGCCTGCGCTCAGGCGGGTTGTCTGCCTACACTGAAGAAGCGCACGCCAAATCAGGCTTCTTCCTCTGTTCGTATCTGTACTTTCTCTCGCTGGGCATCGCCAACGTGGCCGTCGCCATCTCCGCGGTGGGCTACATGACATCGTTCGTGCCCTGGCTGGGCAGTGGCGCCATTCCTCTGTTCATCGGTACGGTTGGCCTGCTCTGGTTGACCACCGTGGCCAACTTCGGTGGCCCCGGTATCACCGGCAAGATCGGCGCGATTACCGTGTGGGGGGTGATCATCCCGGTGGCAGGCTTGAGCATCATCGGTTGGTTCTGGTTCAAGCCCGATGTGCTGATTGCCGCCTGGAATCCGAACAACCTGCCGATCTCCGACGCCATCAGTAAGGCTATTCCCCTTACTCTGTGGGCTTTTCTTGGCATGGAGTCGGCGGCACAGGCCTGCGATGCAGTGGAAGATCCCAAGCGCACCGTACCGTTGGCCTGCCTGTTCGGCACGCTGGGTGCGGCAGTGGTCTATGTGCTGTCGACTACGGTCATTCAGGGCATCATCCCCAATGCCGAACTGGCCAACTCTTCGGCGCCCTTCGCGCTCGTCTATGCACATATGTTCAACCCCGTGGTCGGCAATATTGTCATGGCGCTGGCAGTGATGGCTTGTGTCGGTTCGCTGCTGGGCTGGCAGTTCACCCTGGCGCAAACGGCCAAGATGACCGCTGACCAAGGGATGTTTCCGAAACTGTTCAGCAAGGTCAGCACACAGAATGCGCCCATTGTCGGCATGATCGTCTGCGGCGTCTTGCAGACCTTGATGGCACTGTCGACCATCTCGCCCAATGCCAGCGCCCAGTTCGGAAAGCTCGTCAGCCTGGCAGCAGTGACCAACCTGATCCCATACGTGACAGCCGCCACCGGCCTGCTGGTCATGATGTACAAAGCCAAAGTCAGTACAGGGGTCTACACCCGTAACACGACGCTATTACTGATCGCCGTGGCCTATTCGTTGTACGCCCTTTATGCCTGCGGCAAAGATGCCGTTTTCGGTGGACTCATTGTCCTTACATTCGGCTACCTGCTTTATGGCTTCCTCTCCAAGCGTTTTGTCGATGCGTCTCCAACCGCTCAGACCAGGGCGGGCAATCCTTAGCTGTAATCGTCAAGACAGCACAGACATCCGAATGCGGGGCGCCAAGGATATGAACGTACAACTGACCAAAGCCACTAACTTGCTGTTCGTCTGCCTGCTCACAATGGTGCCGGTACTGGCTGGTGCCAATACCCTTGAACGCGTGCAGGCGAGCAATACCTTCACCCTTGGTTACCTGCCGGACTTCGCACCTTTTAGCGTCCAGGAAGGTGACAAAGCCAGCGGTTATGCGATCGAGCTTTGTCTGAAGGTTGCCGACAAAATCAAGACCGGACTGGGTTTGCCCGCGATGCAGGTACGTTACCGACCCGTCTCCGTCAACGACGAGATGAGTGCCGTGAGCTCGGGCGAGATCGACATCCTCTGTACGCCGACGCCCCCCACATTGGAGCGACGCAAGCGTGTGAGCTTCTCGGTTCCGATCTACACCGCCGGCCTCTCGGCAGTGGTGCGCCAGGAAGCGCCTGAGGCGTTGCTCAATGTACTTAATGGCAAAGTAGCCCATACCGGACCGACCTGGCGTGCGACCATCAATCATGGGCTGGCCAACCAAACCTATGCCGCCACCGCAGGTGGCGTCACCGAGGCATGGATCCGTCAACAGATGCGATTACTCGGTGTGGTAGCCACCCTGGTCACAGTCGAGAACACTGAAGCGGGCCTCAAACTGGTCGCCGAAGGCAAAGCCGATGCCTTCTTCGCCGAACGCATGATGCTGAAGAATCTCCTCGCCAATCACTATTCCGCAGGGAATCTGGTCCTGCTGGATCGAGTTTTTGAGTACTCGCCGACTGCAATGGCGGTGGATCGAGACGATGAAGATTTCCGTTTGCTGGTCGACACCGCGCTGAGTGAAATGTATCGATCGGGCGAGATCGAGCAGGCATACGGCACCTACCTGGAAGGCATTACCGACACGGACAAAAAGCTGTTCAAGGTCTATGCGATACCGTAGAGGCAATCCTGAAAAGTACAATAACCATCGCGGGCAAGCCCGCTCCCGCGCGGTTTTGTGAACGCCACAAAATCCCGTGTAGGAGCGAGGCTTGCCCGCGAAGAGGCCATCAAACTCAACACAAATCGATCAGGCTCGTCGCACCTGCAGCAACTGCGCCGCACACGATGCAATCCGCTGGCACGCATCCGCCAGCCTCACCTGATCCACCACCAGGCCAATGCGAATATGCCCCGCCGCGCTCGGCCCGAAGGCTTCGCCCGCCAGCACCGACACGCCGTACCCTTCCAGCAAACGCTCGGCAAAATCTTGCGCACCGAGCCCGGTCTGGCGCACATCGACCATCACGAACATCCCGCCATCCGGTTTGATCGGCCGGATACCCGGGCAACCGCTTAGCCTTGCGCACACCAGATCGCGACGCTGGCGATATTCCTCGCGCATCAGTGCCACTTCCGGCAAGTCTTTATCGAGCGCTACTTGCGCGGCGTTCTGGACGAAATCCGGAAGGCCGAACAGCATGCACAGCGACAGATGCATCAAATGTTCAGCCAACGGTTTAGGGCCGATCATCCAGCCCACCCGCCAGCCGGTCATGGCATGGGATTTGGACAGACTGTTGATCGTCGCGGTGCGCTCGGCCATGCCCGGCAGACTGGCCGGGCTGATGTGCTCGCCCTCAAACAACAGGTCGCTGTAGACCTCGTCGCTGATCAGCCAAAGGTCATGCCGCACACACAACGCTGCCAACGCTTGCCAGCTCTTCAACGACAGACTGGCACCGGAGGGATTATTCGGGCTGTTGAGCAAAATGACGCGGGTTTTTGAGGTGATCAGCGCCGCGACATCCGCCGGTTCAACCCGAAAGCCATTTTCCGGACGCACCGCCACCGGCACCACGCTGGCTCCGCAGGCACCGAACACGCCTTCATAGGTCACATACATCGGTTCGGCGACGATCACTTCATCGCCAGGGTCGAGCAGGCATTGGGCAACCGAATACACCGCGCACTGCGCGCCAGGCAGTACGATCACATGGTCGGCATCCACCAATTGGCCGCTGCGCCGCTGATGACGGCTGGCGATGCTACTGCGCAGCGCGCGGGTGCCGCGTACATCCGAGTAATGGGTGTCACCCGCCAACAGGCTATCGATGGCGGCGTGAATGATCGGCAGCGGCGTGTCGAAATCCGGGTCGCCAATGGAAAGCAGCAACACGTCGACGCCCTGCTCGCGCAATTCCAGCGCTCGATCATGAATCTTCCAGGCTGCGGCTCCGTCACCATCGATTCGTTGGGTCAAGGCTGAATAGCGCATGTACTTCTCCTAACGCGCGAGTTCCAGTTTCAACCCTATCTCAAATCACGAAACGCGCCACCATCGCATTCAAATCAACCGCCAATCGCGACAGTTCGTGGGTGGCTGCACTGGTCTGGTTGGCACCGGCGGCAGACTGAGTGGCCAGGTCGCGAATGTTCACAAGATTGCGGTCGACTTCACGGGACACCTGAGCCTGTTCTTCCGAGGCGCTGGCGATCACCAGGTTGCGTTCGTTGATCAGTTGAATCGATTGGGTGATCTGCTCCAGGGCGATACCCGCCGCACGAGCCATTTCCAGCGTGCTTTGGGTGCGCTGATTGCTTTGCTGCATCGACGAGACCGCTTCGCCGGTGCCGTTCTGGATGCCGGCGACCATCTTCTCGATTTCCTGGGTCGACTGCGCGGTGCGATGGGCCAACGCCCGGACCTCGTCCGCCACCACCGCAAAGCCACGCCCGGCTTCCCCGGCACGGGCCGCTTCGATCGCGGCGTTGAGGGCCAGCAGGTTGGTCTGTTCGGCGATGGCACGAATCACGTCCAGCACTTTGCCAATGTCCCGGCCCTGAGTCGCCAGGCCCTCGATCATCAACGCGGTGTTTTGCACGTCGTGGGTCATGGTCTGGATCGCGTCGACGGTTTCCACCACCCGGTCACGACCTTCGCGAGCCGCTTGGGTCGACTGGTTCGAGGCTTCGGAGGTCGACACCGCGTTGCGCGCCACTTCTTCCACGGCGGCGGTCATTTCGTTGACGGCGGTGGCCGCCTGTTCGATTTCGTTGTTTTGCTGTTGCAGGCCCCGTGACGCTTCTTGCGTCACGGTACTGAGTTCCTCCGCGGCAGCACCCAGTTGCGTCGCGGAGCCGGCGATCTGTTCGATGGTCTTGCGCAGGTTGGTCTGCATGGCGGCCAAGGCGCCGAGCAAACGCGCCGGTTCGTCGTTGCCGTCGACCTCGATGACCTTGCTCAGGTTGCCGCCAGCAATGGTTTCGGCCGCGAGCACCGCACGGTTCAGCGGTGTGAGGATGCTGCGGGTCAACAGCCAGGCCAGCAGCACGGTCAGCAACGAAGCCATTACCGCCACCGTCACGATGCCGATAAAGGCTTCGCTGTAATGCTCACCCGCCTTGGCCGACGCGGCTTTGGCATCGGCGGCGTTGAGCGCCACCAGTTTGTTCAGTTGCTCGCCCATCTGATCGGTGCCTTCCTTGATCCGGGTATTGATCAGGGCACGCATCTCCTCCAGTTTGTTCTGCCGCGACAGGTCCAGCATTTGGCTCTGGGCCTGCATGTAGTTGTCGAGGGTTGTCGCGAAGGTTTTGTACAGCGCGGCTTCTTCAGGGCCGGCCGGCAAGGCGGCATAGCTGGCTTGGGCGCTGCGCACCTTGTCGACGAGCACGCTGATGCGGGTCTGGGCTTCCTGCAACGCCGCCGGATCACGGTTGACCAGTACGCGGAACGAGAGAATCCGCAGCCGCAGAACGTTCTCTGTCACGTTACCCAGAAACCCGATGCTGGGTAACTGCGTCATTTCCATATCGACAGAGGCCTGGCGAATGATCGACATGCGGTTCACCGCAAACACACCCAGCACGATCACTAGCAAGGCAATGAAGGCGAAACCCAGGAAAGCTCGAGGCGCGATTTTCAGATTACGCAGTGACATAGGATGATCTCGGTAATTGAGGCGGCGAGCATCCTTGCGGGGGATCACTGTTCGGGCGGGCGATGGCGCGCGCACCTTTCAGTTTGGCGCCACTGTTGTAATAGGTTTGTGTGCGCCTGTTAGCTGTATCGGCCGGGGTTGAGGTTTGTTGCAGGGGTTGGAGAAATATTTTTCAAGGGAGGCAGGAGTGTTTCAGTGGTGAAACACTCGTTAGCTTAAATGCAGAACCTGTGGGAGCGGGCTTGCTCGCGAAGGCGGCGGTACAGTCAACAATGATGTTGCCTGACGCACCGCTTACGCGAGCAAGCCCGCTCCCACATGGATTGCGTTTAACTGACGGGCATTGGTCAGGCCTTGCGGGCCGCCACCCGCCACACCCGCGCAATATCACGGGCGCGATCACGCAACAAACGCGGTGCTTCAGCGCAGGCCTGCTCCAATGTCATCGGTCCGCTGGCCAAGGCAAAGGCCGCATCGATGCCATGTTCGTACAGCGCCTGATACCCCTCGCCCAAGGTGCCGGCGATGACGATGACCGGCACGCCGTGCTGGCGTGCGATGCGCGCCACGCCAAACGGGGTTTTGCCGCGCAACGTCTGGGCATCGAAACGACCTTCACCGGTGATCACCAGGTCGGCGCCTTTGACCGCCTCGGCCAGCCCCACCAATTCGGCGACCACTTCCACCCCGGCCTGAAATTGCGCACCGAGAAACGCCTTGGCGGCAAATCCCAAGCCGCCCGCTGCGCCGCTGCCCGGTTCGTCGCGCACGTCCTTGTCCAAAGCTTGTGCGCAGAGTTCGGCAAAGTGCTCGAGGGCCTGGTCCAGTTGCTCGACCTGTTCGGGTGTTGCACCTTTCTGCGGGCCGAAAATCGCTGAGGCTCCATGAGGGCCGCACAGCGGGTTATTGACGTCGGCGGCGATGTCGAAGCGCACCTTGGCCAGACGCGCATCGATCTCACTCAGATCGAGGCGGGCCAATTGCGCCAGGGCCAGACCACCCGGCACCAGGGTTTGGTCCTGAGCGTCCAGCAGTTTCACACCCAAGGCCTGCATTGCCCCGGCGCCGCCGTCGTTGGTGGCGCTGCCGCCAATCGCCAGGATCACCCGTTGCGCGCCGGCATCCAGCGCGGCGCTGATCAATTCACCGGTGCCGTAGGTGCTGCTGGTGCAGGCATCGCGCAGGTTCGGCGCAACCAGTTGCAGGCCACTGGCCTCGGCCATTTCGATGATCGCGGTGTGACTCTGTGGCAACCAGCCCCACGCGGCATCGACCGTGGCACCCAGCGGCCCGCGAACATGGGTACGGCGCAGTTCGCCGTCGCATGCGGCCAGAATCGATTCGACCGTGCCTTCCCCGCCATCAGCCATCGGGCACTTGATCAAGTGTGCATCCGGCCAGACTTCCGCCAACCCCAGCGCAATGGCCTCGGCCACACCTTGAGCACTCAGGCTGTCCTTGAACGAATCGGGGGCGATGACGATTTTCATGCGAATTCTCCAGTTTCAATGCGTCCATGCTGCCAGCCGCCATCAACAATAACGCCGGTCCGCTGCACAAGCAGGTATGAGGATTATTGTTCATTTCCACAAAACCCAGGATTGATAGCGATTGGGATGGCCTCTTCGCGGGCAAGCCTCGCTCCTACAGTGGGTGCGGCGCTCTTGTAGGAGCGAGGCTTGCCCGCGAAGGCGTCCTTACAATCACCTCCTCTCTAATTAGTTTGCGGCAGAAGCTGAACACCCAGATACAGCGCCAACATCCCATCCAACCGCAACGGATCAACCCCACTCAACTCGGCGATCCGCTCCATGCGGTAACGCAAACTGTTGCGATGGATGCCCAAGGCATCGGCGCAGGCCTGGCTCTGGCCGTCGTGTTCGCACCAACTGCGCAGGGTCGCCAGCAGTTGGCCGTTGCCATCCTTGGCGATGACTTTGCGCAGCGGACGCAGCAGTTCATCCAGCGCATCGTCGTTGCGGTGCCGCCAGAGCATTACCGGTAGCCGATAGCGGTTCAGGGTCAACAAGCGCGAATGCGGCAACACATCACGCCCGTAGGCCAGCAAATCACCGACCCGACGATAGCAACGGCGCAATCCCGACAAGCCATCGGCCTGCCCGCCCACGGCAATGCGCAAAATATTCCAGCCGAGGCCATCGAGCTTCTCCAGCAGCCGATCATTTTCGATCGCAGGCGTCGCCGGTCGGCACCATAGCAACGAAGACTTGGCCGAGCTCACGCACCAACTGTCCGGATAACGCGACATCAGCCAGGCGCTGAGCGCTTCGACGGTCTGGCCCGGACCGTGTTCCAGGCCCAACTCGAACAGATACGGCACCCGCGTCAACTGCGGTTTAAGCCCCAGTTGCTGAGCTTCGTCCAGCAACCGCGGCGAATCCCCCGCCTCGCTGAGCAGCAGCGCCAGCAGATCATCGCAACGCTGGCGCCGCCATTGCTGCTCGGCCTGCTGATTGCGCTGGCCCACCAGCATCTCGGCGGTCATTCGCACCAGCTCGGCGTAGGTGCGCAATTGCTCGGGTTCGCCGGTAATGCCCAGCACACCAATCAAACGCTGATCGAGCAACAGCGGCAGGTTGATGCCCGGTTGCACGCCTTTGAGGTGAATCGCGGTCTGCGCGTCGATCTCCACCACGCGCCCGTTGGCCAATACCAATTGCGCGCCTTCGTGGCGAGTGTTGATGCGCTCCGGTTCGCCGCTGCCGAGTATCAGCCCCTGGCTGTCCATGACATTGACGTTGTACGGCAGGATGGCCATCGCCCGGTCGACGATGTCCTGGGCCAGGTCGTGATCGAGTTCGAACATAGCGCGGTTCCTTGAGAACGTGATGGAACGGGTTGTTCACCCGCACAGGCCTTGGTCGTAAACCCTGTGCTCAGGCACAAAGACAACCACCCAAGGGGTGGCCGAGACTCACTGGGCGATCAACGTTACCCTTGCGTCGCAAAAAATCATAATAAAGAGAGAGCCCGCCATGTCACAGAGCGCCGCAGCTACCCTGGCCACCGCTGACGACAAAAACGCCGTTTACAAACGCATTACCCTGCGCTTGATCCCCTTCATCTTCATCTGCTACCTGTTCAATTACCTCGACCGGGTGAACGTCGGGTTCGCCAAACTGCAGATGCTCGACGCACTGAAATTCAGCGAAACCGTGTACGGCCTCGGTGCCGGGATCTTCTTCATCGGCTACGTGCTGTGCGGCGTACCGAGCAACCTGGCCCTGACCAAATTCGGCCCGCGACGCTGGATCGCGCTGATGATGATCACTTGGGGCACGCTGTCGACCTGCCTGCTGTTCGTCACCACCCCGACCGAGTTCTACACCTTGCGCCTGTTTACCGGTGCGGCCGAAGCCGGGTTTTTTCCGGGCGTGGTGCTTTACCTCTCGCAATGGTTCCCGACATTCCGTCGTGGCCGCATCATGGCGCTGTTCATGTCGGCGATCCCGGTGTCCGGCCTGCTCGGCAGCCCGTTTTCCGGCTGGATCCTCAACCACTTCGGCGCAGGCCAGGCTGGTTTGGCCGGCTGGCAGTGGATGTTCCTGCTGCAAGGCATACCGACCGTTATTCTCGGCGCCCTCGCCTACTTCCTGCTCAGCGACAATTATGCCAACGCCAAATGGCTGACCCCTTACGAGCGTTCGGTGCTTGAGGCCGATCACGCGCAAGACCTGGCCAGCAAACCGAAAACCGCCACTGATTCCCTGCTGGCGGTGTTCAAGAACCCGGCGATCTGGGCCTTCGGCCTGATTTATTTCTGCATCCAGAGCGGCGTCTACGCGATCAACTTCTGGTTGCCGTCGATCATCAAGAACCTCGGTTTCAGCGATAACCTGGTGATTGGTTGGCTCAGTGCGATTCCGTATCTGCTGGCGGCGGTGTTCATGTTGATGGTCGGTCGCTCGGCAGATTTGCGCAAAGAACGCCGCTGGCACTTGGTGGTGCCGATGCTGATGGGCGCGGTGGGTCTGTTGATTGCGGTGAACTTCGCCGCTAACCCGGCCATCGCCATTCTCGGGCTGACCATCGCCACCATGGGCGCCCTCACCGGCCTGCCGATGTTCTGGCCCGTGCCGACCGCTATGCTCAGCGCGGGTGCGGCAGCCGGTGGGTTGGCGTTGATCAACTCCATGGGGCAGATGGCGGGTTTTCTTAGCCCGTACCTGGTGGGTTGGGTCAAGGACAGCACCGGGTCGACTGATGCGGCGCTGTATCTGCTGGCGGGTGTGATTGTTTGTGGGAGTTTGCTGGCGTTGCGCATGACGCGGACATTGCGGGTTTAAAAGGGCAATCAGGCCTGATAATTCCGATTGCTCCCAGTCACGGTTCTGGTATTTGATTAGGGCTTTCTGACCGGTAAAAGGATTTCGTCATGAGCTATCGCACGCTGGGTCATTCGGGTTTACAGGTGTCGACCCTCACATTGGGCACCATGATGTTCGGCGAGCAGACCAGCACCGAAGATTCCCTGCGAATCATCGACAAGGCCTGGGACCAGGGCATCAACTTCATCGACACTGCGGACGTGTACACCAACGGCCGTTCCGAAGAGATCGTCGGCGAAGCGATCGCCAGTCGGCGGCAGGAATGGGTACTGGCCACCAAGGTCGGCTTCGGACCGGTGGACGGTATGCCGAACCGCAGCGGCCTGAGCCGCAAGCACCTGTTCAATGGCATCGACGCCAGCCTGACGAGGTTGGGCACCGATTATCTGGACATCTATTACCTGCACCGCGAAGACCACAACACGCCGCTGGACGTCACGGTGTCCGCCATTGGCGATTTGATCCGCCAGGGCAAGATCCGTTACTGGGGCCTGTCGAACTACCGTGGCTGGCGTATCGCTGAAGTGATTCGTGTGGCTGACAAACTCGGTGTCGATAGACCGATCATCAGCCAGCCGCTGTACAACATCGTCAACCGTCAGGCGGAAACCGAGCAGATCACTGCCGCGCAAAACTATGGCCTCGGTGTGGTGCCATACAGCCCGCTGGCGCGCGGTGTGCTCAGCGGCAAGTACGCGCCCGACGTGACGCCGGACGCCAACAGCCGCGCGGGTCGTCAGGACAAACGCATCCTGGAAACCGAATGGCGGGTGGAGTCGTTACGCATTGCCCAACAGATCCAGGAATACACGCAGGGCCGTGGCGTGGGCATCGTCGAGTTCGCGATTGCCTGGGTACTGAACAATGGCGCTGTGACTTCGGCCATCGTCGGGCCTCGCACTGAGGAACAGTGGGATGCGTACACCAAGGCGCAGGCGGTGAAGATCACGGCTGAGGACGAGGCGTTTATTGATTCGCTGGTGACACCGGGGCACGCGTCGACGCCGGGGTTCAATGACGTGAGCCATTTTGTGCCGGGACGTAAACCGCGTACGGCTTGAGATTTAACGCGAGCAGGCTAGCTTCCACAGGATTCTTGTTGACCGAAATATTGTGTACACCACCGGCAAAAATGTGGGAGCGGGCTTGCTCGCGAAGACGGCTTCACATTCAGCATTGATGTTGACTGGCAGTCCGTTTTCGCGAGCAAGCCCGCTCCCACAGGGTTTTGTGTGGGCCGCAGGCATTGAGTTCACACCGGAAAATTGTGGGAGCGAGCCTGCTCGCGATGGCGGTTTTGCATCCACCATTTGTCTGTGCTTCTGCCACACTCGATGGGTGTTGATCGTTCGGACAATATTCGCTTCGAAAACCACGTATCCTCCGCCCCCGTTTCACGTTCAACCTCGCGAGGACAGTTTGTCTAAAGGTATCGCTCTATCGGTTACAGCCTCGATGCTGTTTGCCGTCATGTATTACTACACTTCGCTGCTCTCCCCCTTGAGTGGCGTAGAAATCTTCGGTTGGCGGATGCTGCTGACCGCGCCGTGCATGACGGTGTTCATGGTGGTGTCCGGTGAGTGGAAGCGCGTGGTCGAGATTGTTCGGCGGCTGGCTGGCAAGCCGAAGCTGATTGTCGGGCTGGTTGGCTCCGCAGTGCTGTTGGGCCTGCAACTCTGGTTGTTCATGTGGGCACCGCTCAACGGTTATAGCCTCGACGTGTCGCTGGGGTATTTCCTGTTGCCGCTGTCCATGGTCCTGACCGGGCGAATCGTCTATGGCGAGCGCCTTTCCTATCTGCAGAAAATAGCCGTGTTCTTCGCCAGCCTCGGCGTGCTCAACGAGCTGTATCAGGTCGGCGGTTTTTCCTGGGCGACCTTGCTGGTGGTGGTCGGCTATCCGATCTATTTCATCCTGCGCAAACGCCTGGCGACCGACAACCTTGGCGGGCTCTGGCTGGACATGGCGTTGATGCTGCCGGTGGCGTTCTGGTTCGTGCAGGGCGGCGAGCAAGGTTTCGGCGTGTTTGATCAACATCCGTGGCTGTCGCTGTTGATCCCGATACTCGGGGTGATCAGTGCTTCGGCGCTGGTGGTCTACATCATTGCCAGTCGGTTGCTGCCGTTCAGCCTGTTCGGGTTGTTGAGTTATGTAGAGCCGGTGCTGTTGCTCGGCGTTGCGTTACTGTTGGGGGAAAGTATCAAGGCCGGCGAATGGCTGACCTATATTCCGATCTGGTTGGCGGTGTTGGTGTTGGTGTTTGAAGGGTTCAAGCATCTGGTCCGGCAACGACGCCGGCCGATGTAATTGTAGGAGCGAGGCTTGCCCGCGAAGCTTTTAGCGTCCTCAACGTCCCCTTCGCGGGCAAGCCTCGCTCCTACAAGGGTTTTTGCATGATCCAAAAATGGTTTTGCATGATCCAAAAAAAGCCCGGCCAGCATTGCTGCTGACCGGGCTTTTTCACGCCTGAACCGGGTTAATCGGTAGAGAGCACACCCCGACGAACCTGATCACGCTCGATGGATTCGAACAGTGCCTTGAAGTTGCCTTCGCCGAAGCCATCGTCGCCTTTACGCTGGATGAATTCAAAGAACACCGGGCCCATCAGGGTTTCCGAGAAGATCTGCAGCAGCAGACGCTTGTCGCCCGACTCGGACGAACCGTCCAGCAAAATGCCCCGCGCTTGCAATTCGTTGACCGGCTCGCCGTGGTTCGGCAAACGGCCTTCGAGCATTTCGTAGTAGGTGTCCGGCGGCGGTGTCATGAAGCGCATGCCAATGCTTTTCAAGTGATCCCAGGTCTTGATCAGGTCATCGCTGAGGAAGGCCACGTGCTGGATGCCCTCCCCGTTGAACTGCATCAGGAACTCTTCGATCTGCCCGGCGCCCTTGGAGGACTCTTCGTTCAGCGGGATACGGATCATGCCGTCCGGCGCGGTCATGGCCTTGGAGGTCAGGCCGGTGTATTCGCCTTTGATGTCGAAATAGCGGATTTCACGGAAGTTAAACAGCTTCTCGTAGAAGTTGGCCCAGTAAGCCATGCGACCGCGATACACGTTGTGGGTCAGGTGATCGATGATCTTCAGGCCGGCTCCGACCGGGTTGCGGTCAACGCCTTCGATGAACACGAAGTCGATGTCATAGATCGAACTGCCTTCGCCGAAACGGTCAATCAGGTACAGCGGCGCGCCGCCAATGCCTTTGATCGCTGGCAGGTGCAGTTCCATCGGACCGGTTTCGATATGGATCGGCTGGGCACCGAGTTCCAGGGCACGCTTGTAGGCCTTTTGCGAATCCTTGACGCGGAACGCCATGCCGCACACCGACGGGCCATGTTCGGCCGCGAAGTACGACGCCACGCTGTTGGGTTCGTTGTTGAGGATCAGGTTGATCTGGCCCTGGCGATACAGGTGCACGTCTTTGGAACGGTGGGTCGCGACCTTGCTGAAGCCCATGATCTGGAAGATCGGCTCCAGGGTGTTAGGGGTCGGCGATGCGAATTCGATGAACTCAAAGCCCATCAGGCCCATTGGGTTTTCGTATAAATCTGCCATGGTTGGCGCCTCATCATTTTCTTGTCAATTAACGGATCGTTAGTTGCTAGCAATGCTGAGACCGGCGGGTGGCGCGCAGGAGATGCCCCGCACGCTGCGGGCGAGGAAGTCACCGTAGATCAATTGAAACCCAAAACTCTTCATTGTCGACCCAAGGCTCTTGCGGGCGAGGCTTCTGCTGCCAGAAGACGATTATTCTTATATGCGTAAACCGATTCTACACAGCGTAAATCAGTTTGTCCGCCTTCTTATAAAATCCCCCTTTTTGTAGCGTGCGCAAGCGGTTTGTTGCACAGAAAAATCCCCGCCAGGATCAGCGCGCCGCCCAGGCACGTCACCAGTGTCAATTGCTCACCCAGCAACAATGCGCCAAACAAAACGGCAGTCAGCGGGTTCAAGGCGATGAACACACCCGAACGCGTCGCACCGATTTTGCGGATACCGTCGTAATAACCAATATAGGCCAATGCCGAACCCAGTACGCCCAGGTACAGCAGGCTCAACCATTGTTGCGTGCCGAGTTCAGCCAGTGCCGCGACACTCAGCTCACCACGCACGGCGCTGGTCACCCAGAGCATCAGCGTGCCCAGCAAAATCGAGTACGTCACCGTCTGCAACGGCCCCAACGTTTGATTCAGGCCTTTGGAGAACAGAGAATAAATGCCCCAGCCGAGCACGCAGCCGAAGATCAACAGATCGCCGATCCAGGCATCAGTAGCACCGGCCAGTAACTGCGGATTGCGGCTGACGATCACCAGGCTGGCGCCGGCAATGCAGATCGCAATACCGGACATTTTTGCCCCACTCAGTCGCTCCTTGAAGAATAGCCACGACGCCAGGCCGATCACAGCCGGATTCAACGCCACGATCAACGACGCCCGTGACGCGTTGATGTAATGCAGCCCATAAAAGAAGCACAGGTTGTAGAAGAAAATCCCGAAAAAACCCAGCAGCGTCAGTTGCAGCCATTGCCGAGGGCTGGGGCGCACCAAAGGCACCCGCGCCAGCAACAGAAACAGCAGCAACGCCACGCTCGCCAGCAAGAACCGCAGGCTCGCGGCCAATAGCGGACTGAGGCTGTCGGCCAGAAATCGCCCGGCGACGAACGTCCCGCCCCAGATCATGGTGACCGCTGCCAGTTTCAGATAAACCGGTACATCGGAAGAATTCACCAAGGTCTGTTCACACGTAGTCATAAGTCTCCACCATCAGATATCGGGCACATGGCGTATCATTCGACTAATGCCAAATCATCGTAAAATGAGTAAATACTCATGACCCTTACGCAACTCGAGATTTTCTCCCTGGTGGCCGAACTGCGCGGCTTCACGGCGGCGGCCCATCGTTTGGAGATTTCCCAATCCGCGGTGTCCCACGCGCTCAAGTCGCTGGAACAGGAGCTGGGTGTAGAACTGCTGCGTCGGCATCAGTCCCAGGTCGAGCTGAGTGACATCGGCCAGCAGCTGTTACTACGTGCTCGGGCGATGCTCGGGCTGGCCAACACGTTGCGCCAGGAAGCGGCGGATGCCCGCGGAATGAAACGCGGCACCCTGCGCATCGGCTCGTTCGGCCCGACTTCATCGATCAAACTGCTGCCGAAAATCCTGCAGCATTACCGCGCCGCACACCCGGGCATCGAGGTTCACATCGACGAAGGGCCGGATCGCCAGGTGATCCAGTGGCTGGAAGAACGGCGTATCGATATCGGCTTCGTGGTGTTGCCCCTGGAGCGTTTCGACACTTTTGGGCTGATCGAAGACCAGATGGTCGCGCTGCTGCCTGCCGACCATGCGCTGGCCGGACGCGACAGTTTGAGCTTGAGCGATTTATGCCACGACCCTTTTGTGCTGACCGAAGCCGGTTCTTCGGAACTGGTGTCGCGCCTATTTAATGCGGCGCGGTTGACGCCGAACATTCGCTATCGCTGTTCGCAGTTGCTCAGCACGCTGGACACCGTAGGCCGAGGCGATGCCCTGACCGTTGTCGCCGAAGGCTCTTTGCCTGACGACAACGACAACCGCTACGTGAAAAAACCGCTGTCGCCACCGGTCTGCCGTCAAGTCGGGCTGGCAGTGCTCGATCAGCGTCAGTCATCACCTGCTACGCTGGCCTTCATCAAATTGGCCTCAAGCCTGAATGAACGTTGAGCGGCATAAGCGCCGTCGGCCAACTATCATGGCTGAACTCTTCCAGGAGGCGTGTCGCCCTGCCAGTCTTTGAGAGCCCTCTTTTATCGCGATGGATTTGCGAATGCCACTGAACGTCAAAAGCCGCCGTAAACGTGGTACCCGGATCGTTGTGACTGTTTTGAGCGGATTGCTTCCGGTGTTGCTGGGAGTCGCCATTCTCTATCTGCAGGCTGAACGTACGCTCAAGCAAAGTGCCGAACTGACTGGCGAAGAAGCCGTTCGCCAATTCGAGCTGATGCTCGACAACACCGCCCAAGCGGCGCAAGAGCTATTGCCTCTGGCCGGCCAGAATTGCAACGACGTCAAACTGGCCCTGCGTGAACAAGTCACCCGCCGGCCGTTCGTGCGCTCGACCAATCTTGTATGGAACACCAACCTCTATTGCAGTTCGTTGTTCGGTGAATATCAGGAAAAGATCAATCCCGACGATTACACCCAAGGCAAGCTATGGCTCATGAACGGCAACCCGGTCACGCCCAATACCGCATTGCTGGTGTATCGGCTGAGCGAAGGAAACCAGGGCGCATTGACCACGCTGGACGGTTATCACCTGAGTAATGTGCTGCGCCTGATCGGTCGCAAAACATTATTGTTGTTGCAAGTCGGTCCTCACTGGTTGTCGGCTGACGGCAAGGTCCACGACGATGCCCTGCCCGCCTTGCCGGTGGCGCAAAACACGCTGGCGTCCTCGCGTTATGCCTTTACCGTAGCCGCAGGTTTTCCCGAAGGAGAAACCTGGCGTTACATGCGCAGTGAGTACCCGCCGCTGTTCAGTCTGTTGATGTTCTTCGGTGTGGTGTCCGGCTCGATCGGACATGTGCTGCAGAAACGCTCGATGTCGCCGAGCCGTGAAATGCAGCGGGCGCTGGAGGCAGCAGAGTTCATTCCATATTTTCAGCCCGTGGTGCACGGCGACAATAAGCAGTGGTCCGGCGCCGAAGTATTGATGCGCTGGAAACATCCCAAGGAAGGCCTGGTACGCCCTGATCTGTTCATCCCGTTTGCCGAACATTCCGGGCTGATCGTGCCGATGACTCGCTCGTTGATGCGACAGACCTGCGCATTGCTGGCTCCCCTGTCGACCTCGTTCGACAGGCCGTTTCACATTGGCATCAACATTACCGCCAGTCACTGCCGGGATCTGGAACTGGTCGAGGACTGCCGCGAATTCCTCAGCGCTTTCGCCCCGGGCAGCATCAACCTGGTGCTGGAACTGACCGAACGCGAACTCATCGAGCCGACAGCCATCACCCTGCAATTGTTCGAACAGCTTCACGAGTTGGGCGTGATGATCGCGATCGATGACTTCGGAACGGGTCACTCAAGCCTGGGTTATTTGCGTCAATTCAATGTGGACTTTCTGAAAATCGATCAGAGCTTTGTCGCCATGATTGGCGTTGACGCCCTGTCTCGACACATTCTGGACAGCATCATCGAACTGTCGGCCAAACTCGATCTGGGTATTGTCGCCGAAGGCGTGGAAACCGTAGAACAGAGTGACTATCTGACGGCCCACGGCGTGAACTTCCTGCAGGGTTATCTGTTTGGTCGGCCGATGCCCGGCGCAGACTTCATTAGAGAATTAAGTGATCGTTAACTAACCGCTCTAAGGGGCGAAACCATGAAGATGCGCACCAAATTGAATCAAAAGACTACTCTTGTTACATGAAGAAAAAGTCAGGATTTACTCTTGGCCAATTAACTACTACAATTTTTCATGCCTGTGCAGAACTGGCAGGTGCGCCATTATCACCGAGTCGCTTCAAGGCTCTTGGCTTATAGCTTTGTTTGCGGTTGGTATCAGCCAAACACACTATTGGAGTAAAGATATTGTCCAGACTCGCTGAATTCCGTGCAGCTGAAAAGGCCCTTCAAGAACAGCTCAAGCAGTTGGAATCGCTGAAGAACGATGCCGGGCTCAAGAAAGAAATCGAATTCGAAGAAAAGCTCCAGGGGCTGATGAAAACCTACGGCAAGAGCTTGCGCGACATTATCGCCATCCTCGATCCAAACCCGGCAAAATCCGGCCTGCAGCAGGCAGCAGCGCCTAAAACCCGCCGCGCTCGCGTGGTCAAGGTGTATCAGAACCCGCACACCGGTGAACTGATTGAAACCAAGGGCGGCAATCATCGCGGCCTGAAAGCCTGGAAGGAACAATACGGTGCTGCCACCGTTGATTCCTGGCTGCGAGGCTAAACACTCGCGATCATAAAAAAGCCCTGCATTGCAGGGCTTTTTCATAGACAGCGTCTAAATGCAACGAAAGTCGCCGATCAACTCGTTACATATCGTCCAACTTTATGCTTAATCCCTTTGGCTATCTAAAAACTCCGAACCCGCTGAAATCTACTGATACGCAAACCTTAAACTAAAGTTTCAAGCTGTTTCGAGCCGCTGCTATGTCGTCCTGACTTGCCTTGTAAACCTCTGCCTGCCCCGCATAAGAAAGAACATAGGCCTTATCGGCGTCTACCGCAGCGACCAATGTTTGAGACAGCACATGTCGACCGTTCTGCGTAATCGTGCAGGTAGTTTCCAGCGCCGATAGCCGGCTTAAGGTAGTCGGGTGAATTTTAGTGCAAACGCTCTGATACCCACTCTGAAAAAAGTCCTTTTGCACCGACTTGCGCATTTCCAGCAGCACGCCTTCCAGGTTCACCTGATGACCACTTTCTACCTGAGTCATGGTCAACTCCATCACCATCACCGGCGTACCGTCCTGATCGTTTTTTACCGCGCCTTGCCGGGATACCTGCGGTTTAGTCTCATCTTGCGAAATAGCCTCGACAGTCCATCCGCTTGGCCAAATCACGACCGGAGCCTCTGCATAAACGAGGGTAACACCTGAAAGCAGACAGATCAGGACGAACATCGATTGACAGAATCGGGTCATTGCAATGAACACTCACGAATTGAGCCGTAAAGTCTGAGCCTCACCCGGCTGTCAGGCAAGCCTGCGGTTTGGGTTTGGCGATGCCGGAGCCCTTGCGTATCATTGTGACCATTCTTGGATTTTCCGGAGGGCCCCATGAGCCTGCACGAACTCAATACATTTCCCGGTGTGACCGCCCAACCCGACACCGCCACCCAGAAGTTCGTCTTCAACCACACCATGCTGCGGGTCAAGGACATCACCCAGTCGCTGGATTTCTACACCCGCGTCCTGGGTTTCTCGCTGGTGGAAAAACGCGATTTCCCGGAAGCCGAATTCAGTCTGTATTTCCTGGCGCTGGTCGATAAAAACCAGATCCCGGCCGATGCCGCGGCTCGCACCGAGTGGATGAAATCGATCCCCGGCATTCTCGAGCTGACCCATAACCACGGCACCGAGAACGACACGGATTTCGCCTACCACAATGGCAACACCGACCCACGCGGCTTCGGCCATATCTGCATTTCGGTACCGGACATTCGTGCCGCGTGCGAGCGCTTCGAAGCGCTAGGCTGCGATTTCCAGAAACGCCTGAACGACGGTCGCATGAAGAGCCTGGCCTTCATCAAGGACCCGGATGGTTACTGGGTCGAGATCATTCAGCCTGCACCGCTGTAAGCCCCATCACCAATCCCCTGTGGGAGCGGGCTTGCTCGCGAAAGCGGTGTGTCATTCAACAGTGATGCTGACTGACAGGCCGCCTTCGCGAGCAAGCCCGCTCCCACAATTGGGAATGTATGAGACACACAAAACCCCATGATCGCTCATGGGTTTTTTTGTTTTAAGCGTCGGCGTTTATGCAGGCGCCGAGGTGCGGATCAAGTGATCGAATGCGCTCAGGGAAGCCTTGGCGCCCTCGCCCACCGCAATCACGATCTGCTTGTACGGCACGGTGGTCACGTCACCGGCCGCAAATACGCCAGGCATCGACGTTTCACCACGGGCATCGACGATGATCTCGCCACGCGGCGACAGCTCGATGGTGCCTTTGAGCCAATCGGTGTTAGGCAACAGACCGATCTGCACGAAGATCCCTTCCAGCTCGACAGTGCGCAACTCGTCCGACTGACGATCCTTGTAGCGCAGGCCGTTGACCTTTTGACCATCGCCAGTCACTTCAGTGGTTTGCGCACTGGTGATAACAGTAACGTTCGGCAGGCTGTGCAACTTGCGCTGCAATACCGCATCGGCGCGCAGTTGTACGTCGAACTCCAGCAGAGTCACGTGGGACACGATACCGGCCAGGTCGATGGCCGCTTCGACGCCGGAGTTACCGCCGCCAATCACCGCCACACGCTTGCCTTTGAACAGCGGACCGTCACAGTGCGGGCAGTACGCCACGCCCTTGTTGCGGTATTGCTGCTCACCGGGAACGTTCATTTCACGCCACCGGGCGCCGGTCGCCAAAATCACGGTCTTGGCTTTCAAGGACGCACCACTGGCGAAATGGATTTCGTGCAGCGCACCATTTTTGCCCGGCACCAGCTTGTCGGCGCGTTGCAGGTTCATGATGTCCACGTCGTACTGCTTGACGTGTTCTTCCAGCGCCACGGCCAGTTTCGGCCCTTCGGTTTCCTGCACCGAGATGAAGTTCTCGATGGCCATGGTGTCGAGCACCTGCCCACCAAAACGTTCCGCCGCCACACCGGTGCGAATGCCTTTACGAGCAGCGTAGATCGCCGCCGAAGCACCGGCCGGGCCACCGCCGACGACCAGTACATCAAAGGCTTCTTTGGCGCTGATTTTCTCGGCCTGGCGCTCGATGCCGCTGGTGTCGATCTTGGCGAGGATTTCTTCCAGGCCCATACGGCCCTGGCCGAAGTTCACACCGTTCAGGTAGATGCTTGGGACGGCCATGATCTGGCGCTCGTCGACTTCAGCCTGAAACAGCGCGCCATCGATGGCGACGTGGCGGATGTTCGGGTTCAGCACAGCCATCAGATTCAACGCCTGGACCACGTCCGGGCAGTTCTGGCAGGACAGCGAGAAGTAAGTCTCGAAGTTGAACTCGCCTTTGAGCGAGCGGATCTGTTCGATCACTTCGATACTGGCCTTCGAGGGGTGGCCGCCGACTTGCAGCAGAGCCAGCACCAAGGACGTGAATTCGTGGCCCATCGGGATACCGGCAAAACGCAGGCTGATATCGGCCCCTGGGCGGTTGATCGAGAACGATGGCTTACGTGCATCGTCACCGCTGTCGAGCAGCGTAATCTGGGTAGAAAGACTGGCAACGTCTTTCAGGAGTGCGAGCATTTCCTGGGATTTCGCACCGTCATCGAGGGAGGCAACGATCTCGATCGGCTGGGTGACCCGTTCCAGGTAGGATTTCAACTGGGCTTTAAGAGTGGCGTCCAACATACGGGCGATTTCCTTTATTCGTGTCGAAAAAAAACGCCCGAGCGAATCTCGCCCGGGCGTTTTTGAGGGCGGAGCAGCTTACTTAGGAGGTGCGGAGTTCCGCCCTGATGAAGCGCGTCACAGACTTAGATCTTGCCGACCAGGTCCAGGGACGGAGCCAGAGTGGCCTCGCCTTCTTTCCACTTGGCTGGGCAAACCTGGCCAGGGTGAGCGGCAACGTACTGAGCAGCCTTGATTTTGCGCAGCAGCTCGGAAGCATCACGGCCTACACCGCCGTCGTTCAGTTCAACGATTTTGACCTGGCCTTCAGGGTTGATCACGAAGGTGCCACGGTCAGCCAGACCAGCTTCTTCGATCAGCACGTCGAAGTTGCGGGAGATAGCGTGAGTCGGGTCGCCGATCATGGTGTACTGGATTTTGCCGATCGCTGGCGAAGTGTTGTGCCAGGCAGCGTGAGCAAAGTGGGTATCGGTGGAAACGCTGTAGATTTCGACGCCCAGCTTCTGGAACTCGGCGTAGTTGTCAGCCAGGTCTTCCAGTTCGGTCGGGCAGACGAAGGTGAAGTCAGCTGGGTAGAAGAACACGACAGACCACTTGCCTTTCAGGTCAGCGTCCGACACTTTTACGAAGTCGCCATTTTTAAAGGCGTCAGCTTTGAACGGTTTAACTTGGCTGTTGATGATAGGCATCGATGACTCTCCGTCAGGGGTTAAGAAGTTGATGAGGTGAATCCTACCCAGTCGATCGCCGGCTGGCTCATTGGCAAACCTGATACTGCTGATTGGTTTTCGCTATTAGCCGACAGTATTAATAGAAGAAAACGTGATCTACAGCGCCAATGGCTTTTCAGCGATGCGGGTCATCCCGATAAACGGGCTGGATTCAACATAGCGCATGGCGGACTTCATATCCTTCCAGCCCACGTAACTCATCAACGACTTCAAATCCCAACCGCTCTGATGAGCCCAGGTAGCAAACCCACGACGCAAGGAGTGACTGGTGTAGTGCTCGGCCGGAATACCGGCGCGCTCCAGGGCCTGGCGCAACAACGGGATCACGCTGTTGGCATGCAAGCCCTCCTCGCTCAAATGGCCCCAACGGTCGATACCCCGAAATACCGGCCCGCGGACCAACGCGGCGTCAGTGATCCATTGGATATAGGCCTGCACCGGACACAAACGCTGCAAGGCTGGCGTCTGGTACGTCTGACCGAGGTTCTCGCGGTCGCTCTTGCTGCGAGGCAGGTAGAGGGTAATGCCTGAGCCGGCGCTGGCCTGCACATGCTCAATCTGCACGCGACATAACTCATCGCTACGGAAGCCGCGCCAAAAGCCCAGCAGGATCAGCGCCGTGTCGCGCCTGGCCCGCAGCAATCCCGGTTGATCGCCCTGCGCCTTGGCGGTTTGTGCTTCCTGCTCCAGCCAGGCCACCACTTGCTCCAGATGCTGAAGCTGCAACGGCTCGGCCTGTTTCTCCTGCGCCGGGTGCAGCGCGCGAATGCCTTTGAACACCTTGCGCACCACGGGCGCTTTGGTGGGATCGGCGAACCCCTGACTGTTGTGCCACTGGGCCAGCGCGGACAAGCGCAACTTCAAGGTATTGATCGACAGCACGCCTGCGTGCGCCACGAGATAGCGCGCCACGCTGTCACTGGTCGCTGGCAGGAACCCGCCCCAACTGACTTCGAAGTGCTCGATGGCCGCGCGATAGCTGCGACGGGTGTTGTCGCGCGTGGCGGCTTGCAGGTAGCGATCCAGTTCAGTCATGGGCTCAGTTCTCGAAAACGTACCGCTCTGGCGAGTGAAAACCCGGATTACAGCGCATCACACGGGGTAATACCAGTATATCCCGTATGATAAATCATAGAATTCTAACTTCAGTAGAATCATGGTACATTGCGTATATTAGTGGTACGTACCACAGTATCAAATCGTAGGAGAACACATGGCACGTGGCGGCGTAAACAAGGCACTGGTGCAAGCGGCGCGCTCAGCAATCCTCGCCCGGGGCGAACACCCCAGCATTGACGCGGTGCGGATCGAGATGGGCAATACCGGTTCAAAAACCACAATCCATCGCTATATGAAGGAACTCGATGACGGCACCGAACCCGCCCAAGCACCTTCCGAGCCTATCGACGATGAGCTTGCAAGCCTGGTGTCACGCCTGGCGCAACGCCTGAAAGAACAGGCGCAAGAGCCCATCGACCAGGCACGCGCACAGTTCGAGCAACAACGAAAGGAGCTGGAAACCCAACTGCATGAGGCCCGCGAGGCCAATACCGAACTGCACCAGCAATACGAAATTCAAAGCCTGGCACTGACCCAGGAATCAGCAGAACTGCATGACACCCGCTCCATGTTGCAAAGCGAACAAACCCGCAACGCCGGATTGAACCAGGCGCTGGCAGATTTCGAATTACGCTTGCAAGACAAGGATGAGCAGATCCGCTCGCTGGAAGAAAAGCACCTGCACGCTCGTGAGGCGCTGGAACACTACCGCAATGCCGTCAAAGACCAGCGCGAGCAGGAACAGCGACGCCACGAAGGGCAGGTTCAGCAGATTCAGATGGAGTTGCGTCAGGCGCAGCAAAGCGCACTGGTTCGCCAGGATGAAATCACCCAACTGCATCGCGACAACGAGCGCTTACTGACGGAAAACCGCGGAACGCTGCGAGAGTTGAGCCTGTCGCAAGAGCAACTCAAGCACACCAACAGCCGGCAGGATCAGCTGCTGGACCAGGTCAACCGTATCGACAGCGAACGCACCCTCCTCCAGGAACGCTTGCGCATTGCCATGCTGGAAAGCCAGTCACTCAAGCAGAACATCGACGAGCAGTCGCATATCAACAAGGCGCTGGAAGTTGAACTGATCAAGTTGCAGGCAAGCCTGGATGAAAGCGCGCGACTGGCCGCTGTCGTTGCGGCAGGGCCAGACGCATCAGCGCCGCGTAAGGACGATTAACTCGCGACCGGCGTACGCATGGTGACGAACTCTTCGGCGGCAGTCGGATGCACGCCGATGGTTTCGTCGAAGTCACGCTTGGTCGCGCCGGCCTTCAAGGCAATTGCCAACCCCTGAACGATCTCACCGGCTTCCGGGCCTACCATGTGGCAGCCCAGGACCTTGTCGGTCTTGGCGTCCACCACCAGCTTCATCAAGGTCCGCTCCTGGCATTCAGTCAGGGTCAGCTTCATCGGCCGGAAACGGCTTTCGAAGATCACCACCTCATGCCCGGCCTCCCGCGCCTCTTCTTCGGTCAGGCCGACAGTGCCAATGTTCGGCAAGCTGAACACGGCGGTCGGGATCATCTTGTAATCTACCGGGCGATATTGCTCGGGCTTGAACAAACGCCGCGCCACGGCCATGCCTTCCGCGAGCGCGACCGGCGTAAGCTGTACTCGCCCGATCACATCGCCCAGAGCCAGGATAGATGGCTCTGCGGTTTGATACTGCTCATCGACCTCGACAAAACCTTTCTTGTCGAGTTTGACGCCAGTGTTTTCCAACCCCAGATTGTCGAGCATCGGACGCCGGCCGGTGGCGTAGAACACGCAGTCCGCCTCCAGTACACGACCATCCTTGAGAGTGGCTTTCAGGCTGCCATCAGCTTGCTTGCCGATGCGTTCGATATCGGCATTGAATTGCAGGTCCATGCCGCGCTTGGACAGCTCTTCCTGCAAATGCTTGCGCACCGCACCATCGAAGCCACGCAGGAACAGATCACCGCGATACAGCAGCGTGGTCTCGGCACCCAGCCCGTGGAAAATCCCGGCAAACTCCACCGCGATGTAACCACCACCAACCACCAGAACGCGCTTGGGCAGCTCTTTAAGGAAGAACGCCTGGTTAGAACTTATCGCGTGCTCGTGCCCCGGAATCTCCGGGATCTGCGGCCAGCCACCGGTAGCGATCAGGATGTTTTTGGCGGTGTAGCGTTTGCCATCGAACTCGACGGTATGCGGATCGACGATTTTTGCGTGGCCTTCATGCAAGATCACACCGCTGTTGACCAGCAGATTGCGATAGATGCCGTTCAGGCGATTGATCTCGCGATCCTTGTTGGCGATCAGCGTCGCCCAGTCGAACTTCGCCTCACCCGGGGTCCAGCCAAAACCTTGCGACTGCTCGAAGTCTTCGGCGAAATGCGCACCGTAGACCAGCAATTTCTTCGGCACGCAGCCGACGTTCACACACGTACCGCCCAGATAGCGGCTCTCGGCCACGGCGACTCTCGCGCCGAAACCAGCCGCAAACCGCGCAGCCCGCACACCGCCGGAACCGGCGCCAATCACATACAGGTCAAAATCGTAGGCCATTTCTATCTCCTCGGCAGGCCACCAGCATACCTGCGAGCGGCCTTTGGGCAAGCGTTGCAAACTATGTGGGGCCGGAAAATGAAAAAGCCACCCGAAGGTGGCTTTTCAGTACAAGCAGCTCAGGCGCTATCAGTAAGCCTTGCCAGTCTTGTAGAAGTTCTCGAAGCAGAAGTTGGTCGCGTCGATGTAGCCTTCGGCGCCACCGCAGTCGAAACGCTTGCCTTTGAACTTGTAGGCCATGACGCAGCCGTTTTGTGCCTGCTTCATCAGGGCGTCGGTGATCTGGATTTCGCCGCCCTTGCCTGGCTCGGTTTGTTCGATCAGGTCGAAGATGTCCGGAGTCAGGATGTAACGGCCGATGATCGCCAGGTTCGACGGCGCATCTTCAGGCTTTGGTTTTTCAACCATGCTGTGAACGCGGTAGATGTCGTCGCGGATCATCTCACCGGCAATCACGCCGTACTTGTGAGTTTCTTGCGGGTCGACTTCCTGAATGGCCACGATCGAGCAGCGGAACTGCTTGTACAGCTTGACCATCTGGGTCAGTACGCCGTCGCCTTCCAGGTTTACGCACAAGTCATCCGCCAGTACCACGGCGAACGGTTCGTCGCCGATCAGCGGGCGACCCGTCAGAATCGCGTGGCCCAAGCCTTTCATTTCGGTCTGGCGAGTGTAGGAGAACGAGCACTCGTCGAGCAGTTTGCGGATACCGACCAGGTATTTCTCTTTGTCAGTGCCCTTGATCTGGTTTTCCAGCTCGTAGCTGATGTCGAAGTGGTCTTCCAGAGCACGCTTGCCACGACCGGTGACGATGGAGATTTCGGTCAACCCGGCGTCCAGTGCTTCTTCCACGCCGTACTGGATCAGTGGCTTGTTTACCACCGGCAGCATTTCTTTGGGCATGGCTTTAGTCGCTGGCAGGAAGCGAGTACCGTAACCGGCTGCTGGGAACAAGCATTTCTTGATCATATAAGTCCTTGAAAGGGCTGTGTGTTCGAGTTTCGGCGCAGTCTAATCAGGCGGCGGGCACCTTACAATGCCCTGCACTGGCTAACCGATGCCATCATAGAGAAATATTCTGATGGATAGTTCCGCAGATACATTGCACAACCTCTTATAGATAGCAGAGATCGGCAGATCTGCGCGGCCATCATCCGAAAGACAATCCGCCCTACCCTACACCATAGGCACCCGTTGAGGGCATTTGGCGCTATCATTGTGCGATTGAACCAGCCAACGAGGCAGATAGATGTCGGCAGCAAAAAGTGTTAATGGGTACCTGATCAATCAGGCAAAAGACGGCCAGTGGTGGGTAGACAGCGTCGGCGGCGAAAATATTGCCGGGCCGTTCCCTACGGAAGCGTTGGCGATTGAAGTGGCATCGGTGTTGCAAGATCAACCCGCAGGCCCCAAGCGGCGCGGCAAGGACAAGCCTTGAGCTGAACCTGACACGACGCAGCCCTGCCTTTGCGCAGGGCTTTTTTGTGATTATCTGCAGAGAAGTGGCCATTCGCTACAATCTTTCGATGACGCCGCTGTCACAGCCTTTAGCCCCCATCACCGACGATCACCACAACATGAACAAATTTTTGCCACTGATTGCAGTTCTGGCCCTGAGCGGCTGCGCCACGTCCGAAACCACTTACCTGAAAAATGGCGAACAAGGCCTGAGCATCGACTGCTCCGGGGAAGCCAACGACTGGGCCACCTGCTACGAAAAAGCCGATGCCTCTTGCGCTGGCACCGGTTATCGGATTGTCGGTACCGACGGTACACCTTCACCCCAGGAAAGCGACAAGACCTTGGGCGCGGACATCGGCAACTACAAAAACCGCAGCGTGGTGGTGGTCTGCAAGTAGCTCTCCCACTGTTAAGAAACTTGAGCTACACAAATCCTGTAGGAGCGAGGCTTGCCCGCGAAGAATGTACTGCGGTTTTTTCAGGTATTACGCGTCATCGTTCTTCGCGGGCAAGCCTCGCTCCTACAGGTTTCTCGCTGCCCCTACATATGAATTTCGGCGAATTTGATCCCGAGCCCGCGCACGGTCTCGATCAAATCGTCGAGGCGACTGAAGGATTCGACTTCATCGTTGTCATCCACCAGGAAAAAACTGCGCCCGGCGCTTTTCTTGAAAAACACGATCCACTCTCCCGGATTCGCCGGGTTCTGAATCACGTGGGTGGCAGAGATATGACCCTCTGCATGGCGCTCCCGCACCTGCTCTCGCTTCATGCTCAACTCCAGAAATGACAATGCCGTCAAAGCGCGACTTTGGCGGCATCGATGCTGACTGGGGGTAGTTTATCAGCCGGATATGCATGCGGTGGCGGCATTGCGTACATCCCATGGGCGCAATGGCACATTGGAGATGCGCTCATGCAGCTTGATGCTGCTGCCGCCAGAGCGGTCTTCAATTTCAAATACGGCGGCCGGCCCCGACGAGAACTTTTGCGGCACGATAACTCGCACGCCTTCCTTGTGCGGTTCGACTTGCAGGGCTCCACGGCTATCGGCGAGCTTTTCGACCAGGCATTGGGCGTACTCATGGGGATTCTTGCCTGATATCACGCTCATGGTGGGCAGTGTCTCATTGATGTCCGAGACACTCGCACATCCACCCACTGCCAACGCCAACGGCCCGACCAGAACTCCCCACTTCATACAGAACCTCCGATAAAGACCTTCCGACAGCTCAAATGCTGGTTTTCTCCGAGGCACACTGCTTTTATCGCTCATAGAATTCCGTATAACTGTTTTTAATTGTCAAAGCGCACCTCGAGAGCCGGATAATAACCTGTTCGGGCTGATAAACTGCGCCAATCGCCCATGCTATCGTTTTGATTTTGTAGAAAAAGCCCTTCTGGAGGCGCCTCATGAAATTTATCCACCAGCGCGAGCACCTCAACGAAGACGACATCGTCGTCATCCAGTGCTCCCAAATGTGCAACATCCGCTTGATGAACGACGCCAACTTTCGCAGTTTCAAGAATGGCGGCCGTCATACTTACCACGGCGGCGCATTCGACACCTTCCCGGCCCGCATCACAGCGCCAAGCACCGGTTTCTGGAACATCACCATCGACACGGTCAATCGCCGGCCGATCAGCGTGACCCGCAAACCGACCCTGACGCACTCGATCAAGATCATCCGCCGCTCCAGCTCGAAACTGAGCTGAGCCCACACCAAAACAGGCAGGTATGACCGTGGCCCAGACGACCAAATACGTCATCAAATACAAACTCAACGGCGAGCGCCGCTTCGAATTCGCCCAGCTGGAGAACGGCACGGAAGAAGAAGCCAAGGCCGCACTCGACGTCATTCATGGCCAGACTGAAGATGTCATCAGCGAGATCAGCGTGAGCAAAGCGCTGTAAAGCGATCTGGAGCGACAACATGGACGTCTGCTCCCCTTTCGAATTCGACCGCAAGCGCCGGAGTGCCCACTCCCGCCACGCTCACTAAACTGGCCGCCTCGACCTTCTGGTCAAGGAGTCAGAACCTTGTTTACCGACCCGATTCATCACGATGCCCTCGACTGGATCACGCTTGCGCAGCAACTCGATCAGGATGGCTGCGCGCTAATCCGGTCGTTTTTAGGCCATCCGACCTGCGATGAAATAAGCGCCCTGTACGACCGGCCCGAGCCCTTTCGCTCCAAAGTGGTGATGGCTCGCCACGGTTTTGGCCGGGGCGAGTACAAGTATTTCAAGTACCCGTTGCCGGATCCGGTGGCCCGGTTGCGTAGCGCGCTCTACCCTCGACTGGTTCCAATCGCCAATCGCTGGTACGAATCGATGGACCTGCCGACCCGTTTCCCCGAATCCCACGAAGCATTTTTGCAGCGCTGTCATGCTGCTGGTCAGGAACGCCCGACACCTTTGTTGCTGCAATATGGGCCACAGGACTACAACTGTTTGCATCAGGATCTGTACGGCGAACACGTCTTTCCGCTGCAAGTGGCGATTCTTCTGTCAGAACCGGGAGAAGACTTTACCGGCGGTGAGTTTGTGCTGACTGAACAACGTCCGAGGATGCAGTCGCGTCCGCAAGTCATCGGTCTGAAGAAAGGCGACGCGTTGATTTTTGCCGTGAATCAGCGTCCGGTAAAAGGTGTTCGCGGCTATTACCGAGTAACCATGCGTCATGGCGTGAGTCGCCTGCACAGTGGAAAACGGCATACCCTTGGAATCATCTTTCACGATGCGTTATGACCCCATGAGCCCGATCACTTTTGATCTGTTTGCCGATACAGAACCCGAGCAGCCGTCCAGGCGCGAGCAGATTGGCGAACAATCCTTCGTTCTTAGAGGCTTCGCCCTGCCCTGGCTCGACCGGTTGCTGCCGGCACTAGAGGCGGTTCTGGCAGCAGCCCCTTTTCGGCAGATGGTCACGCCCGGCGGCTTTACCATGTCAGTGGCGTTGAGCAGTTGCGGCACCTGGGGCTGGACGACCGACCGCAGCGGCTACAAGTACACCCGTAATGATCCGCAGACCGGCGCGCCCTGGCCTGAAATGCCTGAGGTGTTTTTCGAGCTGGCGCAAGCGGCGGCGCGAGAGGCAGGCTTTATGGATTTCGTACCGGATTCCTGCCTGATCAACCGCTATATTCCCGGTGCCAGAATGTCGTTGCATCAGGACAAAAACGAAGGCTCCTACGCGGCGCCCATTGTGTCGGTGTCCTTGGGGTTGCCGGCGACGTTCCTGTTCGGTGGCTTCGAACGCAGCGCCAAAAGCCAACGCGTGCCGCTGTTGCACGGCGATATTGTGGTCTGGGGCGGCGTCGACCGTTTGCGTTATCACGGCGTATTGCCGATCAAGGAGGGTTATCACCCTCAATTGGGCGAACAACGGATCAACTTCACCTTCCGTACCGCGGGATGAAACCGTTGAATTCGACCGCAAGACCCGGAGTGTGGCACCTCTGCCGGCTGGTTAATCTGCATGAAACGGGTCAACGGACATGAAGCCATGACAACTCAATCGACAAAAAACGCTACCGAGAACGATCCTCGCTGGGCTGCCGTGGTCGCACGCGATCCCCGCGCCGACGGGCAGTTTGTGTATGCAGTGAAAACCACCGGCATCTACTGCCGCCCCAGCAGCCTGGCGCGTTTGCCGAAACCGCAGAATGTCGAGTTCTTCGACACCGCCGAGCAAGCTCAGGCAGCGGGTTATCGCCCCAGCAAACGGGCCGCGAAAGATCAAAGCGACGTCGCCGCACAACACGCCACGACCGTGGCCGCCGCATGCCGTCACATCGAATCCGCCGAGACGTTACCGGCGCTGAATGAACTGGCGGACGCAGCCGGCCTGAGCAGTTTCCACTTCCATCGCGTGTTCAAGGCCATCACCGGCCTGACGCCCAAGGGCTACGCCACGGCCCATCGCTCACGCAAAGTTCGCGAGCGCCTGACGGACGGCGGCACGGTCACCGACGCGCTGTATGACGCCGGATTCAACTCCAACAGCCGTTTCTATGAGGCTGCAGATCAAGTGCTGGGCATGAAGCCCGGCGATTACCGTGCGGCCGGGCAGAACAACGACATTCGTTTTGCCGTCGGCCAGTGTTCTCTGGGAGCGATTCTGGTGGCGCAAAGTGAGCGCGGCGTCTGCGCGATTCTGTTGGGGGACGACCCGCATCAATTGGTCTGTGACCTGCAGGACAAGTTTCGGCGCGCCAACCTGATTGGCGCCGATCATGAGTTCGAGCAGTTGATCGCCAAAGTGGTGGGTTTTATCGAAGCTCCGGCGCTCGGCCTGGACTTGCCGCTGGACGTACGTGGCACGGCGTTTCAGGAGCGGGTGTGGCAAGCCCTGCGGGAGATTCCCGCCGGCAGCACCGCCAGTTACGCCGATATCGCTCAACGCATCGGCGCACCGAAAGCCGTGCGCGCCGTGGCCCAGGCCTGTGGTGCGAACAGCCTGGCGGTGGCAATCCCTTGCCATCGCGTGGTGCGCAGCGACGGCAACCTGTCGGGCTATCGCTGGGGCGTGGAGCGCAAGCGTCAGTTGCTGGAACGCGAAAACGCGGCTGAGTCCTGAATGCCGATATAGACCGCCACGGTCTCCGGACCGGTGTAGACCTCGAAGTCGGTGGCGAACTTGCGGCGAACCTGTGGGTTATCCTCGAAGTAGGCCCAGACCAGGCCCCACGTCTGGATGACGCTGTCGGGCATCGGCCCTTTGGCGCTGAACACTAGGTAATCGCCGCCCTCAACCTGAATCTGCGCAAAGTCCTCGGAGGGCGCGGTAACCGCCGCACCCGCGGTTACATCGAAGTAGCCCGAAGCATCGGATTCGTAGTTGGAATAGACGCCGTACATAAACGAGTCCGGCTGTTTGTGGGCGATCTTGTCGAAAACGTCCTCAACGAAAAACTGTTCCCACATAGGGCCGATACGCGCGGTATCTGGCTGCTGTTCTGCGGCATTAAGCGTTCGCACCTGCAACCCAGAGACGCTAAAGGGCAGCACTTCACGCAGCTTTACATCCATTGTCGCTATTCCTTGTTTCTACAATTTGTCTGTTTGATTGGCGCCGAGACGATCAACGATTGACGTCGACCACCACCCGACCGCGCAACTGGCCGGCAAGCAGGCGCTGGGCCGCGTCGATGGCTTCACTCAAGCCGATTTCGTGACTGATCAGCGGCAGCAAGGCGAAATCCAGATCCTTGGCCAGGCGATTCCAGGCCAGTATCCGCTTGGCTTTGGGTTGGGTCACGCTGTTGATGCCGGCCAGGGTCACCCCACGCAAAATGAACGGCGCGACGGAGGCTGGAAAGTCCATGCCTTGTGCCAGGCCGCAGGCAGCGACAGTGCCGTTGGCCCGAGTGCTTGCGCAAGCATTGGCCAGCGTGTGGCTGCCGACCGAATCGATCACCGCCGCCCAACGTTCCTTGGCCAATGGTTTGCCCGGCTCCGATAACGTGGCGCGATCGATGATTTCACTGGCACCCAATTGCTTGAGGTAGTCGTGCTCGGCGGTGCGGCCGGTGGACGCCACCACGCGATAGCCGAGTTTGCTCAGCAGCGCGATGGCGAAACTGCCTACGCCACCATTGGCGCCCGTCACCAGCACTTCACCCTGCTCGGGGGTCACGCCGTTGTGTTCCAGCGCCAGGATGCTCAGCATCGCCGTGTAACCGGCCGTGCCGATGGCCATTGCTTGCGCGGCGGTGAATGCTTTGGGCAACGGGATCAACCAGTCGCCATTCAGGCGAGCTTTCTGCGCCAATCCGCCCCAATGTCCTTCGCCCACACCCCAGCCATTGAGCAGGACTTGATCACCGACCTTGTAGTCCGGATGACCGCTGACTTCGACAGTGCCCGCCAGATCGATCCCCGGCACCATCGGGAATTTTCGCACCACCGGGCTGCTGCCCGTGATCGCCAGGCCATCCTTGAAGTTCAGCGTGCTGTACGCCACGCGCACGGTCACATCGCCTTCAGGCAATTGATCGTCACTGATCTCTTGCAACGTGGCCCGGTAACCGTTGTCGTCCTTGTCGATCAAAATGCCTTTGAACATCACTGCCTCCCGATGGAATCGCTCAGTTGTCGTGCTGTTGAAATAACACATGAAAACACATCGCCGTAGCCGACTTTAAGCCAATCCTCAAACTCGACTGGCCTTGCGTCAGTCATTACTGATACAAATTCGCTTCTACCGACGTCGGAGAACACTGCACATGAGTCAATGGCCAGACACCCGCATTCTCGACCTGCTCGGGATAGAACTGCCGATCATCCAGGGCCCCTTGGCCGGCGCGACGACGTCGGCCATGGTGATTGCGGTGAGCAACGCTGGCGGCCTGGGCTCGATGCCCGCCGCGATGCTGAGCATCGAGCAGTTGCGCGAGGAGCTGAAAACGATTCGCCAACACACCCGGCGCCCGCTCAACGTCAATTTCTTTTGCCATCAACCTCCGCCACCCGATGAGCAACGCGCCCGGGACTGGAAGAATCTGCTGGAACCGTATTACCGGGAATTGGGTGTCGACTTCGACGCGCCGACGCCAGTGTCCAATCGCGCACCGTTCGATCATGCGGCCTGCGAAGTGATCGAAGAATTTCGTCCTGAAGTGGTGAGTTTTCACTTCGGCCTGCCGGAAAAGTCCCTGCTTGATCGGGTAAAAGCTACCGGGGCGAAAATTCTCTCTTCGGCGACTACCGTCGAAGAGGCCATCTGGCTGGAACAACATGGTTGCGACGCGATCATCGCCATGGGTTACGAGGCCGGCGGTCACCGGGGGATGTTCCTCAGTGATGACCTGAGCAGCCAGGTAGGAACCTTTGCCCTGGTGCCACAAATCGTCGATGCGGTGAATGTGCCGGTGATTGCGGCGGGCGGGATTGGAGATGCACGGGGCGTGGCGGCGGCTTTTCTGCTGGGCGCTTCGGCGGTCCAGGTGGGTACGGCTTATTTGTTCACGCCGGAGGCCAAGGTCAGCGCGTCTCACCACAAGGCGTTGCGCACGGCCAAGGAAAGCGAGACGGCGGTGACCAACATTTTCACCGGGCGCCCGGCGCGCGGGATTCTCAATCGGGTGATGCGAGAACTGGGGCCTATGTGTGACAAAGCGCCGGCCTTCCCATTGGCGGGCGGTGCGCTGATGCCGTTGCGGGCCAAAGGGGAAGCGGACTTCAGCAATCTTTGGGCTGGGCAGGCGTTTACGTTGGGGGTTGAAATGACTTCGGCAGAGCTGACCCGGCGGTTGGCGGATGAGGCGTTGGCGAAACTAACTCACCGCTAGACACAGAACCCTGTGGGAGCGGGCTTGCTCGCGAAAGCGGTGTGTCAGGCGACATCAATGTTGACTGTACCGTCGTCTTCGCGAGCAAGCCCGCTCCCACAGGTTCCAACGGCATTCAGTGCCAACCTGCACTTTGCATCTGGCAAGTTCCGTTTACAGGCAATTCGCTATATATTCCGCTATATAGCGTTTCACTCGCCTACCACGGAGCCGCTCCATGATCATTCGTGCCTCACGTATTGCCCCCGCGTGCCTGTTCACCGTGTTCACTTTCGGGTCCGCCCAGGCGGATGAAGTCCAGGTCGCCGTCGCTGCCAACTTCACCGCGCCGATCCAGGCCATCGCGGCCGATTTCGAGAAAGACACCGGGCACAAACTGGTCACCTCCTTTGGTGCAACCGGCCAGTTCTATACCCAGATCAAGAACGGCGCGCCGTTCGAAGTGTTCCTCTCGGCAGACGACACCACCCCGAAAAAACTTGAAACCGAAGGCGACACGGTCAAAGGCTCGCGCTTCACCTACGCCATCGGCACCCTGGCGCTGTGGTCGGCCAAGGACGGTTATGTCGACGCCAAGGGCAAGGTGCTGAGCGACAATCAGTATCAGCATCTGTCCATCGCCAACCCGAAAGCTGCCCCGTATGGCCTGGCTGCCACTCAAGTGCTGGCCAAACAGGGGCTGACCGACAAGGTCAAAGACAAGATCGTCGAAGGCCAGAACATCACCCAGGCGTACCAGTTCGTCTCCACCGGCAACGCCGAACTCGGTTTTGTGGCCTTGTCGCAGATCTACAAAGACGGCAAAGTCACCAGCGGTTCGGCCTGGATCGTGCCGGCCGATCTGCATGACCCGATCAAACAAGACGCGGTAATCCTCAATAAGGGTAAGGACAACCCGGCCGCCAAGGCACTGGTTGACTACCTCAAAGGTCCGAAAGCCGCCGCTGTCATCAAATCCTACGGTTACCAACTCTAAATGACGCTATCGAGTGCCGATTATTCCGCCATCTGGCTGACTCTCAAACTGGCGTCCCTGACGACCGTGATCCTGCTGGTCATCGGCACTCCGATTGCTTTATGGCTGTCGCGCACCCGGTCCTGGCTGCGCGGTCCGATCGGGGCGATCGTCGCCCTGCCCCTGGTGCTACCGCCGACGGTGATCGGCTTTTACTTGTTGCTGGTGCTCGGCCCTAACGGGTGGGTCGGCCACTTCACCCAATCGCTGGGGCTCGGCACCTTGACCTTCAGTTTTGCGGGGTTGGTGATCGGCTCGGTGCTGTACTCGATGCCGTTCGTGGTCCAGCCGCTGCAAAATGCTTTTTCCGCCATCGGCACTCGCCCACTGGAAGTGGCTGCAACCTTGCGCGCCAATCCCTGGGACACGTTCTTCAGCGTGATTGTGCCGCTGGCCCGCCCCGGTTTCATCACCGCGGCCATTCTTGGTTTTGCCCATACCGTTGGCGAGTTCGGCGTTGTACTGATGATCGGCGGCAACATTCCCGACAAGACCCGCGTGGTCTCGGTGCAGATCTACGATCACGTCGAAGCCATGGAATACGCCCAGGCTCATTGGCTGGCCGGGGCGATGCTGGTGTTCTCGTTTGCAGTATTGCTGGCGCTCTACTCCAGCCGTAAAACCAAAGCGGTCTGGAGCTGATCGATGATTCATGCGCGCTTGAAACTGAATTATTCGGGCTTCTCCCTGGATGTGGACTTGCAACTGCCCGGCCGCGGAGTGACCGCGCTTTACGGCCATTCCGGCTCGGGCAAAACCACGTGCCTGCGCTGCATCGCCGGCCTGGAACGGGCCGAGCAGGGTTTTATTCAGGTCAACGATGAAGTCTGGGAAGACAGCGACAAAGGGATATTCGTACCGCCGCATAAACGCGCTTTGGGTTATGTTTTCCAGGAAGCCAGCCTGTTCCCGCATTTATCGGTGCGGGCCAATCTGGAGTTCGGCCTCAGACGTATTCCCCGCCAACAGCGCCGGGTCGACATGGCCCATGCCACTGAGTTGCTGGGGATCAGCCATTTGCTGGCCCGTGATCCGCAAAACCTTTCTGGCGGCGAGCGCCAGCGGATCGGCATCGCTCGCGCCCTGCTCACCAGCCCGAAACTATTGCTGATGGACGAACCGCTGGCGGCACTCGATACCCAGCGTAAAAACGAAATCCTGCCGTACCTGCAACGGCTGCACGATGAGCTAGACATCCCCGTGCTGTACGTCAGCCATTCCCAGGATGAAGTCGCGCGGCTCGCCGACCACCTCGTTCTGCTCAGCAACGGCAAGGCTTTGGCCAGCGGCCCCATCGGCGAAACCCTGGCCCGGCTCGATCTGCCGCTGGCGCTGGGGGACGACGCAGGGGTGGTGATCGAAGGGCACGTCAGCGCCTATGACGCCGACTATCAGTTGTTGACCTTGCAACTACCCAACACGGAGCTGAGCATTCGAGTCGCCCATTCGCCGATGGCTGAAGGCCAGACACTGCGCTGCAAGGTCCAGGCGCGGGATGTCAGCCTGAGCCTGCAAGGCGTCGAACAAAGCAGCATTCTCAATCGTCTGCCGGTCACGGTGATCAGTGAAATCGGTGCCGATAACGCCGCTCACGTACTGATCCGCCTGAACGCGGCCGATACGCCGCTACTGGCGCGGATCACCCGTTATTCCCGGGATCAATTGGGCGTGCACCCCGGACAGCAACTCTGGGCGCAAATCAAAGCGGTGGCGGTGCTGGCCTGAATCCATCGGCACCCCGGCGATGGCGCGCGGTCAATGGCTTAACGCCCCATGATTCGTCGCCCAGGATTGCCCGCCATGCCAGATACCGCGTTGCCCGATGTTCTGCCGCCCGACCTGCATTACGTCGATGACAGCCAGCCCGGCATCACCCGCAAACGCCTGCGCGGCAAGTTTTGCTACTTCGACCCGGCGGGTCAGCGCATTACCGATCCGGATGAAATCAAACGCATCAATGCACTCGCGGTGCCGCCCGCCTACACCGATGTGTGGATTTGCGCCGACCCGCGCGGCCATCTGCAAGCCACCGGCCGCGACGCTCGTGGCCGCAAGCAATACCGTTATCACCCGCGCTGGCGCGAAGTGCGCGATGCCGACAAATACTCGCGCTTGCGGGACTTCGGCCTGGCCCTGCCGAAACTGCGCAAACAACTGGAAGCGCTGCTGGCGGCCCCCGGCTTCAGCCGCGACAAGGTCATGGCCACGGTGATTACCTTGCTCGATGCGACACTGATCCGGGTCGGCAACACGCAATACGCTCGGGACAACCGCTCATATGGCCTGACGACCCTGCGCAACCGTCACGTCGAGGTCAACGGCAGCGCGATTGTGTTCCAGTTTCGCGGCAAGAGCGGCATCGAGCACCAGATCACCGTAAAAGACCGGCGCCTGGCGCGAATCATCAAACGCTGCCTGGAAATCCCCGGGCAAAACCTCTTTCAGTATCTGGACGAAAACGGCGAGCGGCACACCATCAGTTCCTCCGACGTCAACGCCTACTTGCAGACGCTGACCGGCGCCGATTTCACCGCCAAGGACTACCGCACTTGGGCCGGCAGTGCGTTGGCATTGGCGGTGCTGCGCGAGTTGCAGTGGGAATCGGAAGCCGACGCGAAGCGGCATGTGGTGGAAATGGTCAAGAACGTCGCCCGACAGTTGGGCAACACTCCGGCGGTTTGCCGCAAGTGCTACATCCATCCGGCGGTCGTCGATGGTTTCATGCAGGGCGCATTATCCAAACTGCCGCGATCAAGAGGACGTAAAAGGTTGAGGGCAGAAGAAGTCGCGTTGGCTGTGCTTCTGGAGAAGCTTATCGAGACGGCTGAAACACCCTAAGACCTCTTCGAGGCGAACTAAACCGACGAACTGACCTGTCCTTTTTTTGCGTGATTGCAAAGGGCTTCTATGCTTGATCTGAATACGAATAGCTTCGGTGACGCCATGGAAGACATTTTCGTTGTGAAACGCTGCAACAAGATCATCATTCATGGCCGCCGGGCCGGAGAACCCGATCACCCGCCACCCGATGCTGCCGTCTGGTATCGCATTACCGATACCCGCACTCGCGGCTTCATCGGTGACGGCTTCGATCTTGAAGAGGACGCCGCGCGCGAATGTCGGCGGCTTAACGCGGTCAGCTCGCCGAAGTCCCGGCAGGCCTGAAGCTGACCTGTTTTATTTCCGGGTCTATACTTAGAGGTGCTGAAGGATCAGCGACCCATCGGCAGAAAGCTCGCTCCCCGCGGGCTTTTTGTTGCCCTTTACCCGATTTCTTTGAACGGAGGTGTATGTCATGTCCGAGAAAGAGTCCATCACCACCCTGCTTACCCTGCTTGACTCCCGTCAGGCGCGCCTTGCCGCTGCCTGCAAGGAAATCGCCGACTGGGTTGATAATCAAGGGGGGCATCCGACAGCCCTCAGGATTCGCGATCGTCTGAACGACATCGAGAAAGACACGCCGCAGATTCGCAGCGCGCTGTCTTCACTCAAACCTGTAGAGCCGCCGCTGCCTCGGTTCAGATGAGTCGACCCCAGTACTTGAGCCAAGCACAAAGCCCCCTTCAGGGCACCTGAACGGTGACAATCGTCACCAGGCTTATACCTGCCTGCCCATCATGCGCTACACACCCACCCGGCCAAATTTGCCGGGATTTTTTTGTTTGTGTCTTTTCCCATTTCACATGGCCTTCACAACTCATCCCCTACAGTGCATCCACTCCTTTCAAGAAATCCCCCTGGCCCGCCCGCATGCGGGCCTTTTTTTGCCTGTTATATAACGAACGAACGCCCTCGCCTGTCTGTCGAACGATTACACATCACGAAGGAGATACCCCATGGTCACTCACTTCAAAGTCGGCGGGCACCTGGCCTGCGGACACAAAGGCAGCAACCTGACGTCAAGCAGCATACTGACCCGGGTGAAATGCCGAAGCTGCCGAAACACCGATGCGTTCAAAGAAGCACGCAAAGCCGAACGCAACGCTGCCCGTCGCGCTGCACGCAAGGCCAAAGCAACCCACACCGCCAATGACTGGCGCGCAGCCTGGACCCAGCGGCTGATCGAAATGCCCGGTTTGCAAAGATTACCGCGTGGTTTTACCGGCCAGCCATTTGTGTAGCTGACTCCCTGATCCTCCATGGGGCGCTAGATGAGAGAAAATACCGATGAACAGACTTCTTCTGCTTCTGATCGTCTGCCTGTGCCCCGGGCTGGCGATGGCACAAGGGTGCGACGTCAAAACCCGATCCCAAAGCCCTTCGGTCCCCGTGATCGAAACACACTCCTGCTATGAATACGAAGGCATGCCTGTGGACTCTATTGACTGGTCCTGCAGCAATGAGAGCAAGGAAATGCTGACCAACACCAAGAAAAAAGTCGCACAGTGCGGCGATCGCTATCGGGCCACCTGCCTGGGCACTTTGACTGCAGAGGCGCTGGCCAACCCTCAATCCATCAGCAAAGACAAGAACAGCAAACCACTGAACATTCCCGACAATGCCCAGGTCATCACGTATTACTACAGCGTCGAGAACCTGCCGCAGGCCAAGATCGATTGCGAAACCGGTGGTGGGAAATGGACGCAGAAATAGCTGCTTTATGAGCTGGAGGTACTCAGGGTCGATACAGGCGAGATAGCGAGCATCGCGGCTGAATTTCTTAAGTGATGGGTGTTAACGATAGGCCTGTCAAAAATTGAGAGGCAGAAACGACAAAGGCCTGCATGAGAAACCTCATGCAGGCCTTTGATAAATATGGTGCCCGAAGCCGGAATCGAACCGGCACGCCCTTACGAGCGGGGGATTTTAAGTCCCATGCGTCTACCAGTTTCGCCATTCGGGCGGTAGCGCGGTAAAGCGGTCTGAAGACTGACCAATAACGATCTGGCAGTTCTGACGCTTGTGCAACAGAGGGGGAAATATATACATCCCGCCCCGGTGAAGCAAGTTCGCAAAGATCCTTTTCAAGACTAAATCTTGCAGGACTGCGAAAATAAAAAAGCTCCGTAGATCATGGATCTACGGAGCTCGTTTAAAGTGGAGGCCGAAGTCGGAATCGAACCGGCGTAGGTGGATTTGCAATCCACTGCATAACCATTTTGCTATTCGGCCTCAAACATCTGATGTCAGTAGCACAACATCAAACGTGTAAACTCGTATCTGGAAACAAGATTCTAATCTAGTATCCAACCCTTTGAAATCTAAGGGGTTTTCGTGTTCCCTAAGCAGGAATGGACGCAATTCTGGACTGGTTCGAAAGGCATGTCAAGAACTGGAGAAAAATAATTCCAGGTCCGTCCCGTCAGCCTTAAAAGATCGCAGCCTTCGGCGGCTCAACATGGGTCGCGTACATCCGTAGGAGCTGCCGAAGGCTGCGATCTTTTGATCTTGTGCCCTTTAATGACTGACCGCCACCACCCGTTGCAACCGCTGCCGATACTGACTGGGAGTTTCCTGCATTTCATGGCGGAAGTGTCGATTGAAATTCGACAGGTTGGCATAACCTACTTCAAAGCAGATATCTGCAACGCTGAAACTGCTTTGCGCCAGCAAACGGCAGGCACGCTGGACCCGCAGTTTACGTGTCAGGTCGACGAAGGTATGGCCAGTGGCGCGCTTGAAGAATTTGGAGAAGGCCGGTTCGTTCATGTCCAGGCGCTGGGCGATGACGGACATCCGCAGCTCATCCGCGAGATCGTTGAGGATGTAGTCGAAGACAATACTCATGCGCTGGGCCGTCAATGCGTCGAGCATCGGCGCATATTGCAGGCTGGCGAGCGTCTGTCGCTCGGTGTCGGGGGCCGATGCCAGCAACTGCAGCAACGACAGGAACAGGCACAGCCTCTGCAATCCTTGGCACTGACCGATTTCTTCCAGCAGTCGGGCCGCTTTTTTACGGGTAAGGCCATGAAACTGGATGCCCTGGGCCGCCTGACGAAACAGACTTTGCAATTCGCTGAGTTCAGGGACCTTGTCGCGCAGCTGCATCAGCATCTGACCATCGAATTGCAACACGACGTCGCGGCCGGCTATCACCTCCCCTTTGCCCAGGTCACTGATCCAGTCGTGAGGCAGGCCTGGACCGATCAGGGCGACGTGGCCGGCCTCGAACAGGCCGATGTAGTCACCCGCCAATAGCCGACCACTGCCTTCGCGGATCAGGTGAATCTCGAATTCCGGATGATGATTCCAACGCGCAAGGTCGAAGGGATAGTCATGCTCGTACCAACGAAAGCTGTGCTGGGGCTCGTTCAGAATGACTTCAAGCGCGGGCGGCTTGTCTGCGGTTACGTGATGGCTCATCACCCTGGCGATTCCATTTTTGTTGGTTTTATCAAGGCTACCGCGAAGCCGGGACGAATCGACGAGATTCGAAACTCCACGGCGCTGTTATCAGATTCACACTAAGCAGACAGCAAGCCTAGCGTCCTGTGTGGCGGTCACTGATACTTTTTTTCCACTGTCCTGCCCGGTTAAAAAAGTATCAGTGCGGTGTATGCCGTTCATTTGTTCACCACTTGGGTTGCTGTAATCCTGTGTTCATCCCGTTGCGGCCATGGCTCGCACCGTGGATTACAACAACAATAAGTGCCTCTGCCGCCCAAGGCGCAGAGCGGAGAACACGATGAAGATCATCCCAAGCGCGTTTTTTCTATCCGCCGGCCTGTCCTCTGCCCTGCTCTGCCAGGCTGCCGAAACGGTGACCATCGCCACCGTGAACAACAGCGACATGATCCGCATGCAGCGGCTGTCCAAAACATTCGAACAGCAGCATCCGGACGTGAAGCTCAACTGGGTGGTGCTTGAAGAGAACGTGTTGCGTCAGCGCCTGACCACTGACATTGCCACTCAGGGCGGTCAATTCGACGTGCTCACCATCGGCACTTACGAAACACCGCTGTGGGGCGCCAAGCATTGGCTGGAACCGATAAAGGATCTGCCCGCCAGCTATGACCTCGAGGATATTTTCCCCTCGGTTCGTCAGGGACTGTCAGTCAACGCCACGCTCTATGCCCTGCCGTTTTATGGCGAAAGTACCATCACCTATTACCGAACCGACTTGTTCAAGAACGCCGGCTTGAGCATGCCCGAGCACCCGACCTGGACGCAGCTCGGTGAGTTCGCCGGCAAGCTGCACCAGCCGGACAAAGAGCAGTATGGAATGTGCCTGCGCGGCAAGGCTGGTTGGGGTGAAAACATGGCGCTGCTGACCACCATGTCCAACGCTTTTGGCGCGCGCTGGTTCAACGAGCAGTGGCAGCCGCAACTCACTGGGCCGGAATGGACCGCCGCCGCGAACTTCTACGTCAACACCCTCAAGCAGTACGGCCCGCCGGGTGTTTCGAGCAACGGCTTCAACGAGACGCTGGCCCTGTTCAACAGCGGCAAATGCGCGATCTGGGTCGATGCCAGCGTCGCCGGCTCCTTCATCACCGACACAACTCAAAGCAAGGTCGCCGATAAGGTCGGCTTCGTCGCGGCGCCCACGCAGGTCACCGACAAGGGCTCGTCCTGGCTCTATGCCTGGTCGCTGGCCATCCCTGCGACGTCCAAACACAAGGAAGCCGCCAAAGCCTTTGTGACCTGGGCGACCTCCAAGGACTACATCCAACTGGTCGCCGATAAGGATGGCATCACCAACGTACCGCCGGGCACTCGTATGTCCACCTACAGCGACGCTTATTTGCAGGCTGCACCCTTCGCCGGTGTCACGCTGAAAATGATGCAGAACGCCGACCCTGCACACCCGTCAGTCCAACCCGTGCCTTATGTCGGTATCCAGTACGTGACCATTCCTGAATTCCAGGCCATCGGCACGTCGGTCGGCAAGCTGCTGTCTGCGGCGCTCACCGGGCAGATGCCGGTTGAGCAGGCTCTGGCCTCGGCCCAGCAAACCACCGAACGCGAGATGAAGCGCGCTGGTTATCCAAAATAGCAACATACCGATAGATCAAGACGCAGAACCAGTGGGGGAACCTGTAGGAGCGAGGCTTGCCCGCGAAGAATGCGCCGCGGTTTTTCAGGTATTACGCGTCATCGTTCTTCGCGGGCAAGCCTCGCTCCTACAGGGGGGGCTTCGCAGACTGACGACCGCATTTAATGCCCTCAACGGGGGCGTCTCTCTATAGCTCTAATGAATGGATGGGAAAAATGAAACGTTTGGAAGGAAAAAGCGCCCTTATCACCGGTTCTGCCAGAGGCATCGGAAGAACGTTCGCGCAAGCCTATATCCGCGAAGGCGCTACGGTCGCGATCGCAGACATCAACCTGGAACGCGCGCAAGCCACTGCGGCCGAGCTGGGACCGAATGCCTATGCGGTCGAGATGGACGTGACCGATCAGCAGTCAATCGACGGCGCTATCGCAGCGGTCATCGCCACCGCAGGCAAGCTCGATATCCTGATCAACAACGCGGCCCTGTTTGATCTCGCACCGATTACGGAAATTTCTCGCGAGAGCTACGAACGGCTGTTCTCGATCAACGTGTCCGGCACCCTGTTCACCCTGCAGGCCGCGGCCAAACAGATGATCCGCCAGGGCCATGGCGGCAGAATCATCAATATGGCCAGTCAGGCCGGTCGACGCGGTGAAGCGCTTGTCGCGGTGTATTGCGCGACCAAAGCGGCGGTGATCAGCCTCACGCAATCGGCGGGTCTCAATCTCATTCCCCATAACATCAACGTGAATGCCATCGCACCGGGCGTGGTGGACGGTGAGCATTGGGATGGCGTCGATGCGCTGTTCGCCAAATATGAGAACCGGCCGCTTGGGGAAAAGAAAAGGCTGGCGGGTCAGGAAGTACCCTATGGACGCATGGGCACGGCAGACGATCTTGTCGGCATGGCGATCTTCCTGGCATCAAACGAGAGTGAGTATGTCGTGGCGCAAACCTATAACGTCGATGGCGGCAACTGGATGAGCTGACGAGTATCGAACCCCAATTAAAGCCCCTACCGAACAGGCCATGTCTACTGCACCGTAGACATGGCCTGCTCGTTCCCGTCCGGCCCTCAATGCCCGCGAATGTAGTGCTCCAGTTGCCGAATCAAATCCGCCTGCTCGACGATGGCTTCCTTGACCAGATCGCCAATCGACAACAGCCCGATCAGTTCACCGCTCTCCAGCACCGGCAGATGGCGCAAATGACTGTCGGTCATGACCGCCATGCAGCGCTCGATGCTCTGCTGACTGTCGGCGGTCACCACCGGCGCGCTCATGATCTCGCGCACCGGCGTGCCGACCGAAGAACGGCCCTGTAGCACCACCTTGCGCGCATAGTCGCGCTCGCTGATGACGCCGACCACCTGCCCGTCTTCAATGACGGGCAACGCGCCGACGTTCTTCTCGGCCATCATTTTCAGGGCGTCGAGAACCATCTGGTCCGGCGCGATGCTGTGCACCTGCTGGTTTTGCACGACTTTCAGTTTGAGCAACTGTGCGGCTGTCTTCATCAACGTTCTCCAATATGGTTCAGGGCGGCGATCAAGCCGCCGCGACTTCCACGATGCCGGCGTTCAGGCGCACCGGCCACACCCGCAGGCGCTGCTCCGGGTATTCCAGGCAACTGCCGTCCTCAAGACGGAAATGCTGCTTGTAGATCGGCGATGCCACCACCAGATCACCCTTGAGGCTGCCGATCAGTCCACGGCCGATGACGTTCGCGCCGGATTGCGGATCATGGTTGTCGATGGCGTAGAGGGTGCGACCTTCGGCCTGCGGCAGGTAGAACAGCGCCACCTGCGCGCCGTCGAGCCAGACCACGACGCCGGAGTTGCTGACCAGATCCTGCTGGCTGCACACCGCCTGCCACGCCTGAGCATTGGCCGCGGTTGCAGGGGCTTCGACACGCTGGGTATTGGACTGACTCATCAGGCATTCTCCTCGGTGACAGGGATAAGGTTGAGTTCGGCGGCCATGATCGGCCGGCGTTGACCGCGTTCCTGAACAAAATGGATGTCCGGGTCCGGGCGTTTATCGTTGACGAAGGTGCGGAAGCGCTTGAGTTTTTCCGGGTCTTTGAGGGCGTTGGCCCATTCGCATTCGTAGCGGTTGACCACCAGTTGCATCTGCGATTCGAGTTCTGCGCCGAGCCCCAGGCTGTCGTTGATGACCACGTCCTTGAGGTAATCCAGGCCGCCCTCCAGGCTTTCGCGCCAGACCGAGGTGCGCTGCAATTTATCGGCGGTGCGGATGTAGAACATCAGGAACCGGTCGATGTAACGGATCAGGGTTTCATCGTCGAGGTCGGTGGCGAACAGCTCGGCGTGGCGTGGGCGCATGCCACCGTTACCGGCGACATAGAGGTTCCAGCCGTTCTCGGTGGCGATCACGCCCACGTCCTTGCTCTGCGCCTCGGCACATTCACGGGTACAACCGGAGACCGCGAACTTGAGCTTGTGCGGCGAACGCAGGCCTTTGTAGCGATCCTCGAGGGTCAGGGCCATTTTCACGCTGTCCTGCACGCCGTAACGGCACCAGGTGCTGCCGACGCAAGACTTCACCGTGCGGGTCGATTTGCCGTAGGCATGCCCGGTTTCGAAACCGGCCTCAATCAACTCGGACCAGATGTCCGGCAACTGATGCAACTGCGCGCCGAACAGGTCGATCCGCTGGCCGCCGGTGATTTTCGTGTAGAGGTCGTATTTTTTTGCCACCACGCCAATCGCGATCAGCTTGTCGGCTGTGATCTCGCCCCCGGCGATGCGCGGCACCACCGAATAGGTGCCGTTTTTCTGCATGTTGGCCATGAAAGTGTCGTTGGTGTCCTGCAACGGCACCAGCGAGGCATCCATGATCGGCTGGTTCCAGCACGAGGCGAGGATCGAGCCCACCGCCGGTTTGCACACGTCGCAACCGGTGTGACCACGGCCGTGCTTGGCCAGCAGTTCTTCGAAGGTGATCACCCCTTCTACCCGCACGAGCGCATAAAGCTCCTGACGGGTGTAGGCGAAGTGTTCACACAGGCTCTTATCGACACTGACGCCACGGGCAATCAATTCATGCTCGAACACTTGCTTGAGCAGCCCCGCGCAACCGCCGCAACCGGTGCACGCCTTGGTCTGCGATTTGAGCAGGCCCAGGTCTGTGCAGCCGCCGTCGATGGCCGAGCAGATCGAGCCCTTGGTGACGTTATGGCACGAGCAAACGGTCGCCGACTCGGGCAGCGCCCCCGGGCCCAGGGTTGGCGCGCCGGTGGACGACGGCAGAATCAGGCTGGCCGGTTCCGACGGCAAGGCAATGCCGTTCTGCATGTATTGCAGCAAGGTGTCGTAGTAGCTGTTGTCGCCGACCAGCACCGCGCCGAGCACGCGTTTGCTGTCAGCATCCACCACCAGGCGACGGTAGCTGGCCGTCGCTTCATCGATGAACTGATAGCTGCGCGCACCCGGCGTCTGGGCATGGGCATCGCCGATGGAGCCGACATCGACGCCGAGCAGTTTGAGCTTGGTCGACATGTCGGCGCCCTGGAACGGCTCCGCCACTTGATTGCACAGCAGCGTCGCGACGCCACGGGCCATTTGATAACCCGGAGCGACCAGACCGAAGAGGCTGCCATTCCAGGCCGCACACTCGCCGATTGCGTAGATGTTCGGATCGCTGGTCAGGCATTGGTCATCAATCACCACGCCGCCACGGGGACCGATGTCCAGCGCACATTGGCGGGCCAGCGCGTCTTGCGCGCGGATGCCGGCGGAGAACACGATCAGGTCGGCTTCAAGGAATTCGTCATTGGCAAAATTCATCCGGTAGCGGTACTGCTCGCCGGCACTGATCGACTGCGTGCCACGGGACAGGTGCACACTCACACCGAGCCGCTCGATCTGCGTCTTCAGCGCCAGGCCACCCTGCTCGTCCAGCTGCACCGGCATCAGGCGCGGGGCGAATTCCACCACATGCGCTTCCAGGCCCAGGCTTTTCAGGGCGTTGGCCGCTTCCAGACCGAGCAGGCCACCGCCGACTACTACGCCGCGCCGGGCATTGGCCGCCGCGGCACGAATCGCGTCGAGGTCTTCGAGGGTGCGATAGACCAGGCGCGAGTCGCCTTCTGCACCTTCAATAGGCGGTACGAAAGGATAAGAGCCGGTGGCCAGAACCAATTTGTCGTACGCGACGCAACCTTGTGCGGTAATCACCTGGCGTCGCGCTCGATCGATTTCCAGCACCGGCACGCCCAAATGCAGGGTGACGCCCGGCGTCTGGTACAGAGAGGCTTCGCCCAGGGCCAACGACTCGGCATCGCGACCGCCGAAATACTCGGACAGATGCACCCGGTCGTAGGCGCGCATCGGCTCTTCGCTGAAGACATGCAGCCGGTAATGGTCGAGGGCACCGCGCTCGATGAGCTGCTCGACACAATGATGTCCGACCATGCCATTGCCGATCACGATCAGTGTTTGCAGTTTGTTCAACGCGGCAACATTGGAATTCATAGTAAGCACCCAGCCAAAGCCAATCACGGTTAAAAAAAGCAAAAAAAAACGCCTGAAACCTCTCGGTTTCAGGCGTCTTTGCCTGTTCTTCGCGGTGTTCGACCTGGCGCCTTCGCCGGATCCACCGATGTTGCCCACGACCTGCTCGGCCGCTCGATCATCGTTGACCGAGTGGGCTGCCCATCTGTTTTTGATGGACCTGAGGGGATCAATGCAGCCTTTGTGCCAGTCTGCGGCGTATGACTTCCTCAGTGCTGGAAAACCGACCTCTGAACGATGGGGAAATGTGATAAAGACACCGGCCCAGGCGGGTCTCATCGGGCGTTAGTCAACTTTGCAGGAGCCCGCGAGCGGGTGGACGGACGTTGGAGCGGTAGGAAGGAATAGCTCAGGAAACCGCTTCGCACTGGTGCATGTTGTCAGGCATGGCTCTTTAAAAGTGCATACGGCTACGTTCTATTTGGGCTTGAGCAATGCCAGTGAGTTAAGCGCGAATCCCTGTGGGAGCGGGCTTGCTCGCGAAGACGGCGGCACAGTCAATATTGATGTCGCCTGACACGCCGCTTTCGCGAGCAAGCCCGCTCCCACAGGGATTCGCAACATTGCCGGAATGCGCGTGTTTAAAAGCCCTGAAGGTTACTTCCTGAAAGCTACAAGATCTTGCGCCGTTGCCTACGCTTACGCCAGAATCCGCCGGCTTGTGCGCCTTGGGGTTGCTCGGTAACTTGATTCGCGTCACTGCCCATCAGTGATCGGGTTTAGTCGCCCGGGGTTATAAGTAAGGTGTACAAGCTCTTGTCAGTCAGGCATTCCCATGCCTGCACTTGATGGTGGTTGTGCGCAGGGCGCCTTCGGGCGCGCCGGCTTTGCTAGCTTCCCCGGTCGACTAACCTGCGTACAGCTGCCTCCCTCTCGTTTAGTCGCAAGAGGGTGGCACCCAATCAGAGAAGCCAGCTTATGTTCAAAGTTACGCCCAACCCACCGGACATCGATCCGATATCTCCGTACGAACCCGATTCAAAGAAGCTCAATGAGGCCGCCGAGCGGGCTCTGAACTTCCACTTCCCGTCGAATGCCGACATCAAAGCCACCGCGCGTAAACCCAGCAAGCTGTTTGCCGTGGCCCCAGAGGCGACTACCGAAACCCTGGCGGTTTTTTTGGTCGAGACACTGGCCTCGGTCGATGTGATGGTCCATCAGTTGGTGGATCATCTGGAGGGTGAGTCGCGTCACGCCCTGCTGGGCATTTCAAACAGCATCATGGTGGCGGAGATCACCGCGAACCGGGTGCTGGATCACATTAATACGCCTGAGTAGGTATGAACTGTTGTGGTGAGTGAGTTACTGACGCAGGGTTGTGCAGTGATCCTTTTTTTGGGGGCCGCTGCGCGACCCAGCGGGAGCAATCTCCCTCGCCACAGGTTTCTCGGTGTTTGATCCCAGTAGGGTATCCCGAGGCCGCGACCTTTTGGCGCATGACCGGCGGGCCATCGATTGAGCGCCATAGCGCAACAGTTTGTTAACATCCGTGCGCTTTTTTTCGTCTGATTGATCAGCCACTGTAGATTCCCGGTCGCTACACAGGATGCTTTTTTCCATGAGTACGTTGTATACCCGTCGCACGGTCCTGCAAGGCATGAGCCTGTTGAGCCTTGGCCTGCTCGCCGGCTGCGATGACAGCAGCAAGCTGTCGTTCAAGTACGGCAAGGACCTCAGCGACAAGATCATGGGGCGTACCTTCAAACTCAAGGACGCGCAGGGCGAGTACCGGATGCTGGGCAGCTACCGTGGCCTGATGCCGATGGTTTTTTTCGGTTTCACCCAATGTCCGGCGGTCTGCCCGACGACGCTGGCCCGTGCGGCACAAGCGAAAAAACTGATGGGCCGCGATGGCGAACGCCTGCAAGTGATCTTCATCACCCTGGACCCCGAACGCGATACGCCGCAAATGCTCGACGCCTACGTCAAAGCCTTCGATCCAAGTTTCGAGGCGCTGTACGGCTCGCTGGAAGAAACCGCCGCCACCGCCAAGGAGTTCGGTGTGTTCTTTGAAAAGATCCCCAGCGGCTCGACCTATACCCTCTCCCACACCGCGACCAGCTTCGTTTTCGACTCCCGAGGCACTTTGCGCCTGGGACTGTCCGCGTCCCTTACCGCTCAAGAGTGTGCAGAAGACCTGCTCACCGTCATGGAGGTCTGCTGATGACTTCGATCTACGCACCACGTATTAAACAGCTGACCCTGGGCCTTTTCCTGATCGGCATGGCCTGGCAGGTGTGCGCCCAAACCCAGGTGAACGACGCCTGGGTCCGCGCGACGGTGGCCGGCCAGCATTCGACCGGCGCCTTCATGACCCTGCAGGCCGACAGCGACAGCAAACTGCTCAGCGTGCAGTCGCCAGTCGCGAACACCGTGCAAATTCACCAATCCAGCATGAAAGACGATGTGATGAGCATGAGCCAGGTCGAGTCCGTCGCGCTGCCGGCCGGCAAACCGGTGAGCTTTGATCCCCATGGCTACCACATCATGCTGATGGACCTGACGACTCAGGTTAAGGAAGGCGACAAAGTGCCCCTGACCCTGACCGTGGAAAACGCCAAGGGCGAAAAAGAGACGATCAAGATTGACGCCGAGGCTCGGGCGCTCGGCATGCAGGATCACAGCAAGATGCATTGAGAGGCTCAATCCCGGCCCGTCTGATCGCCGCTGTTGCGGTGGTATTGGCCTGCCCTCAACTGGTAGCCTGTGCGTCCCTGCCTGCATGTCTCTGATGGATCATCGGCGCACGAAGACGCCTTGATGATCACTTCACCCCTTTCAATCAAGACGACGGTGACGCATTTGATCAGCAGTACCCCACCACTGGCCCGCGATATCGACGGCAAAGCCATTTCTGCCCAGGTTCTCGACGAGGTCCGGGAGGAGGTTCTGGCCCTGGCCGGCCAGCAAATCTATCCCGCCCTTGCGGTCCTGTTGGTCGGTGACGACCCGGCCAGCCACGTTTATGTGCGCAACAAACTGCTGCGCGCCAAGGAAGTCGGTATCCGCTCCCTTGAATACCGCCTGCCGGAAACCGCCAGCCAGACCCAGGTTCTGGAACTGATTGCGCAACTCAACGCCGATGCCTCGGTGACCGGCATCCTGGTGCAACTGCCCTTGCCCGCCGCTATCGACGAACAGGCGGTGATTCAGGCCATCGACCCGATCAAGGACGTCGACGGTTTTCATCGGGAAAACGTCGGTGGGCTGGTGCAAGGCATGGAGGTCCTGACCCCGTGCACGCCCAGTGGCTGCATGCGCTTGCTGCACGAGACCTGCGGTGATGACTTGAGCGGCTTGCACGCGGTGGTCATCGGCCGTTCGAACATTGTCGGCAAACCGATGGCGACCTTGTTGTTGCAGGCCAACTGCTCGGTCAGCGTGGTGCATTCGCGTAGCGTCGACGCCCCGGCGTTGTGCCGGCTGGCGGATATCGTGGTCGCAGCGGTGGGTCGGCCTGAGTTGATCGACGCCAGTTGGCTCAAGCCCGGTGCGGTGGTCATCGATGTCGGCATCAACCGCATCGCCAGCGAATCCGGCGATCGTCTGGTGGGCGATGTCGACTATGCCAGCGCCCGCACCGTCGCGCGGGCGATTACCCCGGTGCCGGGTGGCGTCGGGCCGATGACCATTGCCTATCTGCTGAAAAACACCCTGATCGCCTGCCAGTTGCAACTCGCCGCACAGGCCCGCGGGCAGCAGCCTGCAGATGACTTGGCGTTGAACTGACACAACGCACACGGCCCACTTCAAAGTGGGCCGTGTCGGTAATGCCAGTCAGGCGCGGAACCTGTGGGAGCGGGCTTGCTCGCGAAAGCGGTGTGTCAGGCGACATCAGTGTTGGATGTGCTGACGCCTTCGCGAGCAAGCCCGCTCCCACAGGGATTGTGTCTTAACCACATCAAGCGTCGAAAACGCGGTTACTTCCCGGCGTGCAGCACCTGTGCTTGCGGCATCGCCGAAGAGTGATGGTTGAGAATCTTCCACTGCCCGCCAACCTGTTCATAGACGAAGGTGTAGCGCGCCTGCACCTGACGAGTCTTGCCATCGGCCTCGGTCAGGAAAAAGGTGTAGACGCCGCTGTCCATCGCCACATTGGCGCCTAATGGACGGATCTCACGGAAGTTGATCTGGCCCACCGGCTTGAGCGCCATGAAGTGATCGAAGTAGTCCTTGATCTGTGCCGGCGTGGTGCGCACCTTGTTGGAAACCGTCGGCTGCAACACGGCGTTCGGCGCATACAGGTCGACCACGCTCTGAACATTGCCGCTCTTCAATGCGCTATTCCATTGATCAAACAGCGCGGCGATTTCACGATCCTTCACGTTACCGGGCTGTTCGGCCACGCTGCTGTAGACGTAAGGCACTACCTCCAATGCCTGGACCAACGGGGCGGTCAGGGCGAACAACAGGGCGATGGTTGAGGTCTTGAATTTCATTGCGCGATTCCAATGGTGGTCGATGGCCACACTGTGCCGCTCGGAACGTCGCCCGCCATCGGCCAACCGGAGTCATTTGCCTATGCCATTCGGCAGATAGCGCCCTGCCCCGTCAACAAGGTTTAATGACGCCCCAGCCCGAACGGGCGAGCCTGCGCCGGAATATGCCCATGCAAAACCCTGATCATGACCCCGGTAGCGCCTTGGCCATTCGGACCCAGTATCGGCAATCGCAAAGTCGCGCCGCGCGACTGCGGCTGCTGGTGGATACCGGCCAGGAACTGACGCAACTGGCCCCCGCAGCCATGCGTCAACGGGTGCTGCAACGGGCCTGTGCCTTCCTCGCGATGGACCACGCGTTACTGCTGGAATGGGACGTGGATGCGCAGGTCAGGACCACCGCCAGTCACGGTAGCCGTGATCGTTTACACAGCCTCGAGCGTCTCGCCGATACGGCGATGTGCTCCCCGCAATGGCAGGAACAGCCGAGCGCGGTTCTGCCCAATGTGCTGCGGGTACCTTTGCGCGGCGGCGATGGCGCGGCCTTCGGTGCGTTGGTGCTGGCCAACAGTGTCAGCATCAGTGCACCGGACACCGAGGACCTCGAATCCCTGCAATTGCTCGCCACCCTGCTGGCCGCGCACCTGGAAAACCAGCGGTTGCTGGATGCACTGGTGGCCCGCGAGCGCACCATGTCCGATCTGGTCCACAGGCTGTTCAGGGCACAGGAAGACGAACGCAAACGCATGGCTTACGACTTGCACGACGGCCTGGCGCAAACCCTCGCCGGGCTGCATCAGCGCCTGCAAGGTTTTGCCGGCCGCTGCCCGCCACTGCCCGACGAACTCGGCGCAGACTTACAGACGATTCTTGCACTGGCCCAGCACTGCGTCGGCGAAGGCCGGCAATTGATCAGCGGCCTGCGCCCGACGGTACTCGACGACTTTGGCTTGCTGAAGGCGGTCGACAAAGAAGCGGATCGCCTGCGTGACGCCGGGATCAAAGTGAACTGGAGCACGCGTTGCGAAGCACGTTTGCCCAGCCAGGTGGAGATCGCCCTGTTCCGGATCGCCCAGGAAGGCATTAACAACATTCTCAAGCATGCGCAGGCCAGCCATGTCGTCCTCGCGCTGGAACTGCTCGAAGGACTGGCCTCGCTACGGCTGGACGACAACGGCAAAGGTTTTGCCATGGAACAACGACTCGACACCTGCGGCGCCCGGCACTTGGGGCTCGCCGCGATGAAGGAACGCGCAAGCCTGCTGGGCGGCGATTTCACTTGCGTCAGCCATCTGCATGGCGGGACGCAACTGCGTGCAACCGTACCCTCCGACCTCAATGGAACAGCTCAATGACTGAAGTTTTACGTCTGGTTCTGGCGGACGATCATGAGGTCACCCGAACCGGTTTCGTCGCGCTGCTGGCCGGCCATCCGCAATTCGAAGTGGTCGGCCAGGCCCGCGATGGCCAGGAAGCGGTGGACGTTTGTGAGCGCTTGCTACCCGACATCGTCATCCTCGACATTCGCATGCCCGTGCTCAATGGGTTGGGCGCGGCGCGGATTCTTCAGCAGCGCCTGCCGGCCCTGAAAGTGGTGATCTTCACCATGGACGACAGCCCGGATCACCTGGAAGCGGCGATGAATGCCGGTGCCGTGGGTTACCTGCTCAAAGACGCCAGCCGCAATGAAGTGATTGACGCCCTGCAACGCGTCGCCGCGGGCGAGGAAGCCCTCAATAGCGCGGTCAGCGCCCGCCTGCTGCGGCGCATGACCGAACGCAACGCCAGTGGCGCCGCGCCTGCCGAAACCTTGACCGCCCGCGAACGCCAGGTCCTCGGGCTGGTAGCCAGCGGCTTCAGCAATCGTGAAATCGGCGAAGAACTCGGTATCACCACGGGCACGGCCAAAGCCCACGTCGAACGGGTCATCGGTAAACTCGGCGCCGCCGACCGAACCCAGGCGGCCGTTCGTGGCATGGCCCTGGGGCTGGTCACCCAGTCATGAAAGTTTCAAATGCTCGACGCTGGGCCGATCTGCCATTACGCGGCAAAGCCCTCGTGGTGATTTCCCTGCCGTTGGTCATCCTGTTGCTCTCGCTGGTGCTGATCTACATCACCGAGCGTCAGACCGCACGCGCGGAAGAGGACGTGCGCCGGGTGCTGCTGGTGCAAGGCGACATTCAGGCCGTGCACACCCTGCTCGCCGAGGCCGCCGCCAGCGTGCGCGGCTATCTGCTGACCCGCCGCGAGGATTTCCTGCCGGGTTATCGCCAAGCCAAACCCTTGATCGAATCAGCCCTGCGACGGCTCGACAGCAACGTTCGCGATGAGCGGGTGCGCAAACATCTGGAGGCGATCACCCCGTTGATCGAGACCAAGGTCGAGGGTCTGGTTGAACTGCTCGACGATCGCAGCGCCACACCCGAGTCGATCACCACCATCCTGATCAACAACAAGCACATCCTCGACGAATTGCGTGAACGCATCAGCGCCATGCGCACCCTCGAGGATACGTTGCTGGCCGAGCGCACCGCGGCGGCCGCCTCGACTCGACAGCGGTTGTTGTTCTCCACCCTGCTGGCCGCGGCCTGCGGGTTGTTTGGCGCCATCGTAGCGGTGCTGTTCCTGTCCAAGGGCATTGTCGCCCGGGTCAAACAGGTCCAGGGCAACGCACAACGACTGGCACTCGGTCAGCCGTTACTGCCGCAACCGCCGGAGAACGATGAGATTGGTCAATTGGGCACGCGCCTGGTCGAAGCCGGGTTGTTGCTGGCTGAACGTGAGCGGGCGTTGCGCGACAACGAAGAGCGCCTGCGGCTGATCATCGACGGGGTGAAGGACTACGGTATTTTCGCCCTCGACACACAGGGCTTCGTCACCAGCTGGAATGCGGGCGCCGAACGGATCAAGGGCTACACCGAACAGGAAATCGTCGGTCAGCATTTTTCGGTGTTTTATCTGTCGCAAGAATGCCCGCAGCATCCCGACATGGCGCTGCGCGAGGCCACTCGCGACGGTCATTACATGGAAGAGGCCTGGCGTTGCCGCAAGGATGGCAGCCGCTTCTGGGCCAGCGTGGTGATTACCGCGCAATACGACAGCAGTGGCGCCTTGCGCGGATTCTCCAAGATCACCCGCGACATCACCGATCGCCGCGTGGCCGAGATAGCACTGAGCACCGCACGGGAAGAAGCCGAACGCGCCAGCCGCGCCAAAAGCGAGTTCCTGTCGCGCATGAGCCACGAACTGCGTACCCCGCTCAACTCCATTCTCGGCTTCGCACAACTGTTGGACATGGACTCACCCAAGGGGCAGCGGGCACAGATCGGTCATATCCTGCGGGCCGGACAACACCTGCTGACCCTGATCAACGAGGTGTTGGACATCGCCAAGATCGAAGCCGGGCGCCTGCCGCTGAATGTTGAAGCCGTGCCCTTGGCGGTGGTGCTGCAAGAAGCCCTGACACTGGTTTCCCCCATGGCCTGCGACGCCGGCATCCAATTGGTCGATTTGCCGATGCTGGCCGCCGACAGCGGAATCGTCGCCGATCGGCAACGTCTGGTTCAGGTGCTGCTTAACTTGCTGTCCAACGCGATCAAATACAACCGGCCCCAGGGTCAGGTGCACATCGAAGTCAGGGTTATTCAACAACGAATTGCCGTGTCCGTCTGCGACACTGGCAAGGGCATTGCGGCCGATCGACTGGAGCAACTGTTCAAGCCGTTCGAGCGTCTGGAGACTGATCCGAACGTGGAAGGCACCGGCCTGGGCCTGGCCTTGAGCAAGAGTCTGCTGGAAATGATGAACGGCAGCCTGACCGTCAAAAGCCAGCCCGGCGAAGGCGCAAGTTTCACCCTGGAATTGCCCTTCGTGCGCCTGCAGCCAATCACCGAGCCACCGGTTGCACGAATCAGTCACCCAACGGTCACGGCCGCCCTCACCGCTCCCGATTACCAGGGCAAAGTCCTGTGCATCGAAGACAATCTCTCAAGCCTGGCCCTGATCGAAACCCTGCTGCAACGACGGCCGCACATCCAGTTGCTCTCAAGCATGCAGGGGCAAATGGGTCTGGACCTGGCCCGTCAACATGCACCGCAGCTGATATTGCTCGACGTGGCGCTGCCGGATCTGGATGGTTTCAATGTGCTGCAACGCTTGCGTCAGTCTTCCATCACCCGTGCCATTCCCGTGCTGATGATCACCGCCGATGCCAGTGACCTCACGCATCTGGCCTTGCTGGAAGCGGGAGCGACGGCGGTGCTGACCAAGCCGATTAACATCCCTTCATTCCTCGCCCATCTTGACCAGCATCTACCGGAGCCCGTGTGAACACCGACCTGCGCATTCTGATCATCGACGACCAGCGGCCCAACCTCGACTTGATGGAGCAGTTGCTTGTCCGCGAAGGGCTTACCAATGTACTGAGCAGTACCCAGCCGCTGCGAACCCTGGACCTGTTCAACAGCTTCGAGCCTGACCTGGTAATTCTCGACCTGCACATGCCGGAGTTCGACGGCTTTGCCGTACTGGAACAACTCAACCGGCGCATCCCGACCGGCGAATACCTGCCGATCCTCGTGCTCACCGCCGACGCCACCCGCGATACCCGCCTGCGCGCGCTGGCCCTGGGCGCCAAAGACTTCATCAGCAAGCCACTGGACGCCCTGGAAACCATGCTGCGCATCTGGAACCTGCTCGAAACCCGCGCGCTGTATAAAGCCTTGCGTACTTTGGTCCCGGCGGATCAGATCGAGTTGCTGCGCCAGTTAAAGCCGCACCCAGTTAGCTGACTGAAGGGGCGGAATCACTGACGCTTTGCTACTGAACGTCAGGTCACGGGGCTGGCTCGGTATTTTGGCGACCGGCTGCAGAAAGCCCAACAAGGCCTGCTGGGTGTCATTCCAGGCCGTCGGGTGTTCCATATCGAGGAAGTGCCCGGCGTTCTTGATGGTCTGAAACTGAGCCTGACGGGAATGAGTTGCGAAAAGACGGGCGTCTTCCACCGAGGTGTACTCATCCCGTTCGCCGTTGATAAACAGCAGCGGAACTTCGATGGCATCGGCACAGGAAACGTAGCAATGAGTGTCCTGAGTCAGCACTTCGTTGACGTGAAAATGCATCTGCCGGTATTCGTGTTCGTCAAGGCTGCTGACATGGCGTTCGTTGAAACGCTTGAACAGCGACGGCAGATGCTTGCCGATCGTGCTGTTGATCAAGCGCCCGACATTGCGCCGATCACAAGCCTGTAGGAAGTGCCGGCCACTCTCCAGATAATCGCGCATCGGCGTATTGATTCGCGCCGCGAATGAACTGATCACCGCTTTTTCGATTCGTTGTGGGTGCTGGGCCAGCGCCAGCAAAGTCGCCGCGCCGCCCCAGGAAAAGGACAGCACATGCTGCGCCCGAAAGTGCTCGATCAACTCCAGCAATATTTCGGCTTCGTCTTCCTTGCGGATCGGCTGGTCATGCTGGTTGTGTTGTTTCGATTGACCGGCGTAGGGCTGATCGTAGAGGACTACATTGAAGCGTGGCCGCAGGTAGCGCACCGTTTGGGCAAAAGATGCGGTCGTTGCCAGCGAGCCGTTGACCAGAATAATGGTCTTGTCGGCGGTGGCGTTGAGGTAATGCTCGGTATAAACCCTGTACTTCTTACCAATCTGGACGATCGCAGTTTTCAACGTCATTTCATTCTATTCCTTGAACAAATTGGATCAGACACACAGCTTGATTGACCGTCCGGCTTCCTCCGGGCAAGCCTGACAGCACAAACCAGCGACAACGGTACAAGGGCGCTGAGATGAACGCCATGACCAATAAGTCACAAACCGACCAGTGGCTCACAGTAAAGCAGGGATTTTCCCGTGTGCAAGTACGCACGCTTGAAAGTGGCGGCCCTGACGCATCGCCAACATCCGCCTATGATTATTCATTGCCCCCACCTTCATCAGTTCCAGGGCTCTCGCCCCCTCACGTCAAATGAGGAGTTGAAAGATGTCGCTGACGCTTTACTACCATCCACTGGCGTCGTTCTGTCACAAAGTACTCATCGCGCTCTACGAAAACGGCACCGAATTCGAGAGAAGAATCATCGATCTCGGTGACCCTGCCGACAGCGCAGAACTTCAGGCATTGTGGCCAATCGGAAAGTTTCCAATAATTTTTGACTCTGTTCATCAGCTGAATCTGCCGGAGTCCAGCATCATCATCGAGTACCTGGATAGACGATTTCCAGGCACGCACAATCTGGTTCCAGACGATTGGGAGACCGCGCTGGAAGTCCGATTATGGGATCGCTTTTTCGACCATTATGTACAAGTGCCGATGCAACAGATTGTCAGTGATCGGCTACAGGCGACCAACGGCGATTTGACCAAAGAGCGATCCATGCTGAAAACGGCCTACGGCATGCTTGAACGCCGGATGGCATCCAGAATCTGGGTGGCCAGCCCGGCCTTCAGCATGGCCGATTGCGCCGCTGCCCCGGCACTTTTCTATGCCCGGACGCTTGTGCCGTTCCCCGATGACTACAGCCACCTGAGCGCCTATTTCGAGAGGTTGGTACAGAGACCATCATTTCAGCGCGTGATCGATGAAGCCCGGCCCTGGTTTTCGTTCTACCCGTTTGCAGAGGCGATCGAACAGCGGTTTTGCCAGGCGCCGGACAACGCATGATCCGCGTCCATAGCCTTCGCGCCTGATACCAGTCGGTACGAAGCGCGAAGGACAGTCACCGATTTGTTCGGGAATGCGCGATCAAAAACGCGGTTTGATCGTCTTCCACTCCGGCTTGTAACGCTGCATCTGTTTCACGTCATCGCGCTGACGAATGCCGCAGCTCAGGTATTGATCATGCAGCTTGCCCAATTGATCGTGATCCAGCTCAAGACCCAACCCAGGCGCACGGGTGATTTTCACGCAGCCATCGACGATGGATAGCTTGCCGCCCTTGATCACCTCTTCGTCCGGTTCCTGCCAGGGGTAATGAGTGTCGCAGGCGTAATCGAGATTGGGCACTGAAGCGGCGACATGTGCCATGGCCATCAGGCTGATGCCCAGGTGCGAATTGGAATGCATAGACACGCCAAGGCCGAAGGTGTCGCACATTTTCGCCAACGCCTGGGTGTCCCGCAGACCACCCCAGTAATGATGGTCGGCGAGCACGATCTGCACGCTGTTCAGGGCCACACTGCGGCGAAACTCATCAAAATCCGTGACCACCATATTGGTCGCCAGCGGCAGACCGGTACGTTTGTGCAATTCGGCCATGCCGTCGAGGCCCGGTGTCGGGTCTTCGTAATATTGCAGGTCATCACCCAGCAGCTCTGCCATGCGAATCGAAGTCTCCAGCGACCAGTTGCCGTTCGGATCGATGCGCAACGGGTAACCTGGAAAGGCCTTTTTCAACGCCTTGATGCACGACACTTCGTGCTCCGGCGGCAGTGCCCCAGCCTTGAGTTTGATGCTCTTGAAGCCGTAGGCCTCGATCATGCGCCGGGCCTGGGCGACGATCTGCTCTTCATTCAGCGCCTCGCCCCAGCTATCCGGTTTGTACGGTGAATCGATGTGTTGCGCGTACTTGAAGAACAGATAGGCGCTAAACGGCACTTCATCACGAATCGCCCCGCCCAGCAGGTCCACCAGCGGCACGTTCAGGGAATGGGCCTGTAGATCGAGAAACGCCACTTCAAACGCCGAATACGCGTTGCTCACCGCTTTGCTGGCGTGAGAGCCAGGCGCCAGTTCCGCACCGGCGATGCTCTGGGTTTTGTTCGCCGCCACGGTGGCCTGCACGATAGCGCGCAGCTGATTGAGGTTGAATGGGTCGAGACCGATCAGCTGACTTTGCAATTGCTGTTGAATCGCCAGTGCCGGGGCGTCGCCGTAGCTTTCGCCCAAACCGATGTAGCCATTGTCGCTCTCGATCTCGATGATCGAGCGCAGCGCGAAGGGTTCGTGAATACCGCTGGCATTGAGCAGCGGCGGATCACGAAAGGCGATGGGGGTGACGGTAACGCGTTTGATTTTCAAGAGGCAGCTCCCTTTGGCTCGGTATTCAAGGCTTGATGACTGACAGAATTTTTTGCGGCTGCGGCGTCGACCGGTTTACCGGTGAGCGAGCTGCGCGCGTCGCCACGCGCTGCAGTGCGGGCAAAAAAGATCACCACGGCCGCGACCAGCGAAGTCGCCGCCAGGCCGTACAAACCGCCTTCGATGGAGCCGGTGGTCTGCTCCAGGAAACCGAACGCGGTCGGCGCCACGAAACCGCCGAGATTGCCGATGGAGTTGATCAAAGCCAGCACTGCCGCAGCGATACGCGCATCCAGATAGCCCTGGGGAATTGGCCAGAACAAAGCCGAAGCCGCCTTGAAACCAATGGCCGCAAAACAGATGGCGACGAAGGCAAAGATCGGCCCGCCGGTGGTTGACATGAACATGCCGAACGCGGCAATCACCAATGTCACGGCCACCCAGGCCTGTTGGTATTTCCATTTACTGGCCATGGCAGCGAAGCCATACATCGCCAGAATGGAAATGATCCACGGGATCGAGTTGAACAGGCCGACCTGGAAGTCGCCGAGGTTGCCCATCTTCTTGATCATGCTGGGCAGCCAGAACGTGGCGCCATAAATCGTCAGGGCGATGGAAAAGTAGATAAAGCAGAACAGGGCGATCTGCCGATCGGCGAGCAATTTGAACATCGACGGTTTAACTGTCTGCACGGCTTCGCGAGCCTGCTGTTCCAGGTCAATGGCGCTTACCAGTGCATCCCTTTCTTCGGTGCTCAGCCATCTCGCCTCGCGTGGATGAGATTGCAGCCAGAACCAGACAAACCCACAGAGCACGATGGAAGCAAAGCCTTCAATCAGGAACATCCACTGCCAGCCATGCAGGCTGAGACCGCTGACGTGCAGCAGCGCGCCGGATACCGGCCCGGAAATCACCGAGGCAATGGCTGAACCGCTGAGGAAGATCGCCATGGCCTTGCCGCGCTCGGTCGACGGTAGCCATTGGGTGAAGTAATAAATGATGCCGGGGAAAAAACCCGCTTCGGCGGCGCCGAGAATGAAGCGCAGCACATAAAAGCTGGTTTCGCCGCGCACGAAGGCCATGGCCATCGCCGCCGCGCCCCAGGTGAACATGATGCGCGTCAGCCAGGCGCGGGCACCGTAGCGTTGCAGCAGCATATTGGAAGGCACTTCGAAGATCGCGTAACCGATGAAAAACAGCCCGGCACCCAAGCCATAGGCCGCGGCGCCAATGCCCAGGTCGGTTTCCAGGTGGCTGCGCACGAAGCCGATATTGACCCGGTCGATGTAATTGACGATGAACATCACCACGAACAGCGGTAGTACGTGACGCTTGACCTTGGCCGCTGCTCGGGCGAGGACGGTCGGGTCCGGCGGACTCTTATGGGTATTCAAAGGGCGACTCCCGTTCATTGTTTTTTTAGGGGAGAACCGATCATGGACGCGCCTATTGATCCCGTCTAATCTAACTTGGCACTCGATTGATACCTGGATTAGATCAATGTTCGAACTGACGCAACTGCGCTGTTTCACCACCGTGGCCACCGAACTGAACTTCCGCCGGGCTGCCGAACGGTTGAACATGACCCAACCACCTCTGAGTCGCCAGATTCAACTGTTGGAACATCACCTGGGCGTCGAGTTGTTCACCCGCAGCACGCGCAGCGTCGCCTTGACCGCCGCCGGCCGCGCTTTTTTTATTGAGGCACAGAACCTGCTGGAGCGCGCTCAGCAAGCCGCCGTAACCGCTCGGCGCTTCGCCGAAGGGGACATAGGTACGGTCAATATCAGCTTCGTCGGTAGCGCGGTTTACGAGTTCCTGCCCAAGGTCATCGCGGAAGCGCGGCTCAAACAGCCTCACGTCAAAATCGATCTGTCGGAGATGAACACCTACCAGCAACACGAAGCCCTTCGCGCCCGCCGGATCGATCTGGGCATCGTTCGCGCACCGTTGCTCGAGCCAGGCTATGCCACCGAATGCCTGGTGCGTGAACCTTTCGTATTGGCCGTCCCCCACAACCATCGACTGGCCAGCGCCAACACCGTGTCCGTCAACGATCTGGACGCACAACCCTTCCTCATGTACTCCCATGCGGCGTACCCGCCGTTCAACGAACTGCTGACCGGCATGCTCCGCTCGGCCCGCGTCGCCCCGGAATATGTGCAGTGGCTCGGCTCGTCCCTGACTATCCTGGCCCTGGTCAACGCCGGAATGGGCCTGGCCCTGGTACCTCGCTGCGCCACCAGTGTTGTGTTCAAGAACGTGGTGTTTCGCGATATCGATCTGGGCGAAGGCGTACAGAGTGAACTGCATTTGATCTGGCGTGAGAACAACGACAACCCGGCGTTTGCGATGTTGCTGGAGGGCATTCGTAAGGCTGTGAGGGATGGCTGGGGGTTGTGAGGAACCCCGGAGCTGCCGCAGTTACCCGGCGATCGTCGCGATGACACTTTCATTTCATGATCGCTCCTCTTGTATGATGCCCCGCTTTCAAGCGTGAGCCGCAGGCTAAGACTCGCCAAACCCGGGCCCGCAGTCGTCGAGGATTTTTCATGAATAGGCTTTACCGGACCTCCCGCCAGGGAGTGGCCGCCCCGCGGTTCGCGCTCAATCCCCTGAACCTGGGCTTGGGCCTGCTGCTGTCCAGCGCCGTGCCTTCGGCCTGGGCCACCGCGACCGAACTGCCTGCGGTGACCGTCACCGGCGAAGATACTTCCGGTTATCAGGCCGACAGCGCTTCGGTCGGTGGTTTCGAGGCGGCGCCATTGCTCGATACGCCGGCCTCGATTTCGGTGGTCAACGAGGCGATGATCAAGGATCAGCAGGCCCGTCTGCTCAGCGAAGTACTGCGCAACGACGCGTCGGTGGGTGAAAGCTACGCGCCGGTCGGCTACTACGAAAACTTCGTCGTGCGGGGCTTCTCCCTCAACTCCGCCAGCAGCTACAAGATCAACGGCCGCACCATCACTGGCGAGCAGAATGTCGGGCTGGAGAACAAACAGCAGGTGGAGTTGCTCAAGGGCCTTTCCGGTTTGCAAAGCGGTGTCAGCGAGCCCGGCGGATTGGTCAACTACGTGACCAAACGGCCTGGCGACGTGCGTTCGGTCACCGTCTCTACCGACGATCGCGGCAGTGGTTACCTGGCGACCGACGTCGGTGGATGGTTCGGCAGCGAGCAACAGTTCGGCCTGCGCGCCAACCTGGCCCACGAAGACCTGCATTCCTACGTCGAACACACCAATGGCCAGCGCGACTTCGCCTCGCTGGCCTTCGACTGGAACATCAGCCCCAATGCGCTGCTGCAACTGGACGCCGAGTACCAGACCAAAGAGCAGCGCTCGGCACCGGGTTATCAATTGCTCGGCGGTTCCAGCCTGCCGCACCACGCCTCGCCAAAGAAACTGTTGGCACACCAGAGCGGTTCGAAGCCGGTTACCACCGATGCACTGAACCTCAACGGTAATTTCGAATACCGCTTCAGCGACCAGTGGAAAGGCAACCTCAGCGCCTCGCGCAGCCGGGTGGTGATCGATGACTACAGCTCGTTCGCCTGGGGCTGCTACGGCTCCGCCAGTTGCGCCGGCGCGGCGGTGCCGAACTACTTCAGCCCCGAGGGCGACTACGACATTTACGATTTCCGCAGCCCCGACGATACCCGCCGCAACGATGAAGTGCAGGCTGCCCTCAGCGGCCACTTTGAAACCGGTGGCCTGGGCCACGAACTCAGCGTCGGGACTAGCGCGTTCCGCCGCGTGGTGGACAAACGCGATGCCATCAATCAAATGATCGGCAGCGCCAACATCAACAACGAACCGGCGGATTTTGCCCCTTACGATGGCCCGCTCAACGATTCCTACCGACGCCTGGACAGCCGTCAGTACGGGCTGTTCTTCAATGACCGGATCAGCTTCAACGAGCAATGGCAGGCAGTGCTGGGCGGGCGCGAAGTGCGCCTGGATGAAGAGACCTTCGACAGCCAGGGCGACACCACCCGGCACACCCAACGCTATGAGTTCCTGCCCCAGGCCGCGCTGATCTACAAGCCGGTGCAAAACCTGTCGCTGTACACCCGCTACAGCAAGGGCCTGTCCCTGGGCGGCGAAGCAGCGTGGTTCACCACCAATGCCTATGAAATCCTCGCGCCTACCGTATCGCGACAAATCGAGGCAGGGATCAAATACGACTGGCAGCGCATCAGCCTGGCCGCGGCGTTGTTCCAGATTCGCCAGGCCTACCAGTACTCGCGACCGAATGACGACGGTACGTTCACGTTCACCCAACAGGGCGAACAGAAGAACACCGGGCTGGAGCTCTCGGCCAATGGCTGGGCCAGCCAGCGCCTGCAGATCGCCGCCAGTGTCGCGGCGATCCGCGCGCGGGTCACCGACAGCGGCACGCCAGCTTATGAAGGTCACCAGGCAATCAACGTTCCGACCCTGCGCGCCAACCTCTACGGCGACTATGCCCTGCCCTGGTTCGATGGCCTGGCGCTGCTCGGCGCAGTGCAGTACAGCGCCAGCAAGTACGCCAACCGCCAAGGTGAAGTGCAGACCGGTGCCTATGCCATCTTCAACATCGGCAGCCGCTACAGCACTCGCATCGACGGTTACGACACCGTGTTCCGCCTGACCGTGGACAACCTGTTCGACAAACGCTACTGGCGCGACGCCGGTGAATACATGGGCGATGGCTACCTGTTCCAGGGCGCCCCACTCACAGCCCGGCTGAGCGCCTCGATCAACTTTTAGCGTCGGGCCAACTCATGCCGGATGCATTGCTCGTAGTACGTTTGCTTGATAGCAGCAGGCTTGAGGCGCGAGGGACTGTTATAGGTTTGTTCGGTAATCCCCATGGCCGTCATGCGCATCCACGGCCGGGGGAATTTTCGCGTTTGCAGTTTCTTGCGTGCCCCGTAAAGCGTGAATCCGGAAAGCTTCGCCGCTTGCGCGTCTGCGGCTATGTCCGAGCCCCAGCTGCAGACGAAACGACTGTTATTGCTCAGGTCCTTTGCCTGAGCCTCAAGCGAGAGCATCAGGGCAAACGTCACAGCCATCCATACCAAAGTCCGCATATCGCCAATGCCTAACCTTCTGAAAAGAAAGCAAGTTTGACAACGAAACGGAAATCGGTGGGCCAGCAGTTCGCCTCATTCTCATCTGTTTTTTGGTCTCGATCGGCAGAGCAGAATCTCCTTGACGGTGTCCGAAACTTTTTTGAGCTTTAACTGAGCCTTGCAGTCTCTAGTTTGAGAGCGTCGTGGTTATCGACAGGTCATTTGCGGCGAGCGCGCGATCAGCCGGTGGAGGCTATCGATGTCAGATCTTGAGCATGTCATTCAGCCCTTTGATGCCAGGTTGGTGATGATCGGCTCTGGCTGTATCGGAAAAGGCGTACTCCCGCTACTGTTGCGCCATCTTGAACTTGAACCGCAGCGACTGTTGATCCTCAGCCCCGATGACGATGGACGCTTGCTCGCGCAGGAATTTGGCGTTGCCCACCAAACCGAGCAACTGGATCAGAACAATTACGAGGCGGTGCTCGACCCTCTGTTGAGCGCTGGCGATTTCCTGCTCAACCTCTCGGTGGGGGTTTCGAGCCTGTCGCTGATTCAGTTCGCCCAGCGTAAAGGCGTGCTGTATCTGGACACCTGTATCGAGCCGTGGGAAGGCGGTTACACCGACCCCGACAAATCCCTGTCCGAAAGATCCAACTATGCATTGAGAGAGGCGGCACTTCAGCTTCGCAGGGAAAGTGCGCAAGGTTTGTCCACCGCTGTCTTGACTCACGGGGCCAATCCGGGGCTGGTGTCCCACCTGATCAAGCAGGCACTGGTCAACCTCGCTGAGGATTTGGGTGACACAACGCCCCAGCCCACTACTCGCGAAGAATGGGCGCAGCTGGCCAGCCGACTGAATATCCGCTGCATCCACATTGCCGAACGCGATTCGCAGTTTTCATCGCAACACAAAATCGCCGATGAGTTCGTCAACACCTGGTCCGTGGACGGTTTCATCAGTGAAGGCAGCCAACCGGCGGAGTTGGGTTGGGGCAGCCATGAGAAAGCGCTGCCCGAGGATGGCTATTACCACGCCTTCGGGTGCCAGGCCGGGATCTATCTGCAACGTCCCGGTGCCTCGACGCGGGTTCGAACCTGGACGCCCTCGACGGGGCCAACCCATGGGCTGCTCGTGACCCACAACGAAGCCCTGTCGATTGCCGACTACCTGACCCTTGGCCAGGGAAGGCAGCCGACTTACCGGCCGACGGTCCACTACGCTTATCGGCCCTGTGACGATGCTTTGCTCTCGGTGCATGAACTCGCCGAGCGCAACTGGAAACCCCAGACCCGCCAACGCCTGCTCGATGACGACATCCTTGATGGCGATGAAGAACTCGGCGTGCTGCTGATGGGGCATGCCAGCAACAGCTATTGGTATGGCTCGCGCTTATCGATCCACCAAGCCCGGACACTCTGCCCCCATAACAGCGCCACCAGCCTGCAAGTGACGGCGGGAGTGCTGGCCGGCGTGATCTGGGCCATTCGCAATCCGCAACGTGGCATTGTCGAACCGGATGAATTGCCCTTCAGGGAGATTCTGCAGATCTGCATGCCTTACCTTGGCAAGGTAGAAGGCATTTATTCCGACTGGACGCCGCTTACCGGACGTCACTCACTGATGCCCGAGCAGACCGATGAATCCGATCCGTGGCAATTCGTGAACGTCAGGATCACTTGAAAGCCTGACGTAGTTTGCTCCACGCCAGGCAACGGCTCAAATACCGGAACCGTTCTGAAATGAGTCGCCCGAACCGGACTCTCGTTGCCAGGCCCGGTGCAGAAGATCGATGACCTCTTCGTCCGATGTCTGCGAAAAATCCGTGTACCAATGCCCGATCGAGATCATCCAGTCGGGGATGAGCGGGCAAATCAGCTCGTCCACTTCATCGCGCAGCGCCTCTGCCGTCTCAACCGGTGCCACCGGCACGGCAACGACGATGCGCGATGGCGCTTGCAGGCGCGCGGCCTGTATCGCAGCCATCATCGTGGCGCCTGTCGCCAGGCCGTCATCAATCAGAATCACCACCTGATCCTTGAGCGCCACAGGTGCACGTGATGCCCGGTATAGCTGCTCGCGACGCAACAACTCCTGCGTTTCCTTTGCAACCACGGCATCGAGCGTGCGTTGATCAATACCGTTAGCCCGCAGCGCATCTTCGTTGACGATTTGTATGCCGCCACTGGCAATTGCGCCCATGGCGAACTCCTGGTGGGTCGGTACTCCCAACTTGCGCACCAGCATCAGGTCCAGGCGAACCTCCAGGGCCGTGGCGACTTCATAGGCCACCGGAACGCCGCCACGGGGTAAGGCGAGAACGATGACATCGGCTCTTTTAGCGTATTTGAGCAACGGCTCCACCAGGCCTCGGCCGGCATCCACCCGGTCATGCAAGATGGTTTGCAATGAAGGACTAGTCATTTGAAAACCTCCCTGGGGCGGGATCCCCAAAAACGGGCGTTCGTTTGACGGCGGCCATCATTCCGATCGGGGCGCCCGCCCCTAGACCGCCAGAATGCTGCAAGGCACCTGATACAGAATATGTTCGGTCGTGCTGCCGAGCAGCCGCTCCAGGCCACGGTATTGAGCTCTGCCCATCACTACCACATCCACTTGATGCACGTGGGCGAACTCACTCAGCACCGAGACCGGTTGCCCCATAATGAAATGCCGACTCTCAGGGGGTACACCAAATCGGGCGGCCAGCTTGAGAAATGACGCTTCCAGGTCGTTGCGCAACTCCCTGGTCAGCTCCGAGAGCGTCAGACCGCCGCCCAGATCCGCCAGAAAAGCCGCCGAAATGTCACACGCGTACAGCAGATGCAACTCGGCATTGCACTGCAGCGCAAGGCCCGACGCCTGCAAGATGATCCGGTCATTGAGTTCACTGTTCGAAGGCTCGGTGTCTGACACGTCAACCGCGGCCACCACCTTCTGCGGCAAGGCATGGCATTCACCCCCCACCAGATAAACCGGGACCGGACAATGGCGCAACAAACGCCAATCCAGCGGCGTGAAGAACGCGCGCTTGAGCACGGGTTCATGCTGCACTTGCTTGATCAACAGATCGGGTTGCATTTGCGTGACATGCTCAAGAATGTCCTGACGCATGTTGTCGGCCCATGCAACGTCGGTTGTCACCTCAATCCCCCGGCCTCGCATCTTTTCCGCTTGTTCATCGAGCCAGTCGCGGTGCTCCTGCAGGTAGGTCGCCCGAGCCATTTTGCGGTCGCCTTCTTCGAGCAGCGACAGAATGTCCAACGAGGGAATCAGGCCGGCGATGTGCAAGCTCGCCCCGCTGGCCTTGGCCAGGGCAGCGCCATGGTTTATCGCAGGAGAATGGCGCAGCAGCGGGTTGATGATCAGTAATAACCGTTGATACTGGCTCATGGGCAGACTCCAGACAGGTTGATTCTCGACGCCGGCTCGAGAATCCAGCATCAGGCCCAGATTCGTCCCTTAAAGCCTCTTAAGCGTTGATTTATATCAACTCCCTTGAATGAGGCATTTGAAAGGGCCACTTGAGAAGAATAGTTCACAACGCTGCTGTGCATCCCATAGCAGACTCATACGCGATGGCCGTTCGCCTGAAAATCGGCAATCTGCTGCCACATCGCGATCGGGTTGGAATACATGGGGAAATGCCCGCACTGCGCAATCGGCGCCAACCGCACGCCTTGGGCCTGGATATGCGGCAGATAGGACAATGAAGCGTTCTGCTCGCCGTACATGAACATGCGCGGGCATGGCAGGCCGAGGAACTTGTTCATCAAGTCGGCGTTGTCGGAAAGATCGACCATCGACTCGAAGATCCCGCGTACCGCTCCGGCACGAACCTTGTGCCGCAAGCTGGCGGAATAAAGCGCGCTGGCATAAGCCGGGGCGTGTCGGGCGCGTTCGATGAAGGCGGCGAAAAACACCTCGGGATCGTCCGCCGGGTAATCGACGATCTGCCGGCTGAGGAAGCAGTCCTCCGGGGCGATGTTGCCCTCGATGTCGACGAAGCTGAGTACCCGGTCCGGGCATTGATGAGCCAGCATCAGTGCGGTCAGTCCGCCCATGGAATGGCCGACCAGATGAAAACGTTCGATACCGAAATGCTCCAGCACCTGCAACGCGGTCTTCAGCAGAAAAGGGATGCAAATCCGCGAAAGGTCGCCGCACTGGCTTTCCCCGCAACCCGGTGCGTCATAAGCGACGAAAGGATGACCGGCGAAGGCGGCCTGCTGCACGATGTCGGCGTAGTCTTCCTTGGTCGAGCCAAACCCATGCAGGAACACAATCGGCGCCAGGACACCGTCGCGGTGAAGGGTGGCGATGTTCAGCCGGACGCCCTCCACCGTCAGAGGGATGTGCGCTTGAGTGAAGGTTTCGGGTTTGGACACGTGATGGATTCCTTGAGCGAAAAGGGTGACCGTCGGGCTGCATAGCGGTCCCGGAAATCTGACAAACATTGCCTGTTTTTTGTGAGTGCTGCGCACTCAAGCGGGAGCAAGCTCCCTCGCCACAGCAGGCCGTCAATTTCGCGGGGATCGGTCCTTCTGTAAATTCCTCATTCGGGAATACCGTCATAGGTCAAACCTATCAAACACGCTTGGTGAGTCGAGCAACCACCTCCTCCACCAGCGGATTGAGCCGATCGGCGTTCCAGGCCACCGCTGTCGTCACTACATTGAGCGGCTGGCTCAGTGGTCGCAACACCACATTATCGGGGGCCAGTTTTTTCAGCGACGCCGGCACCAGGGCGATGCCCTGTCCACAACTGACGAAAGCGATTTGCGACGCGACGGAGCGCACTTCATGCAGCACGCGCGGGGAAAATCCACTGGCGCGGCAGGTCGCGATCAGATTGTCGAAGTACACCGGGCTGACCTTTCGGGAAAACATCACCAGGGGCTCGGTGGCCAGGCTCGACAGGCTGATGCGCTTGCGCGAAGCCAATGGGTGATCGCTGGGCAAAGCCACGACCAGGCGATCCTCGGTCAGTGGCAGTGACTTGATCGAGGCGCCCAGGTCGCCGTCCAGACGGGCGAAGGCCAGGTCGATGTCCCCGGCTTCCAGCGCAGGCACGGCTTCGACGCTGTCGATCTCCCGCACGGACACGGTGAGGTGCGGGTAATCAATCTTCAGTTGCTCGATCAACCCGGGCAACACATCGAACATCGCCGTGGAAATCGCGCCGACAGTCAACATCCCCGACTGCCCCGCCACCGCCTCTTCCACGGCCAGTTCCAGGCGCTCCAGTTGCTCGGCGAACTTGCGCACCGCCGGCAGGATCGCGGCGCCTACCGGGGTCAGTTTCGCTCCCCGCCGCGAGCGGTCGAACAGCTTGACCTTGAGCGCCTGCTCCAGCACCTGAATCTGCTCGCTTAACGGTGGCTGGGACATTCCCAAGCGTTTGGCGGCGCGGCCGAAATTCTGTTCTTCGGCAACGGCCAGGAACAACCAGAGGTGACGAATCAAGCGGAAATTGATCATGGTTAATCCATAGGTTTAACGTATGTAACACTTCTGTGATTAGTAATATACCTATCAAATAGTCTCGCCGACACTGGGCGCCTCCGTCACCACTGGGGCTTTCCCATGATCAATAAAAGTTTGCTGGATCGCTTGGCGGCGCTGGATACCAACACGGTCTCCGATGCGCTCGACTTCCTCGGCCTGCCGGGCGCCACCGTGGGGCTACGCCCGCTGTGGAACTGCCCGAAGATCGTCGGCCGCGCCAGTACCGTCTTGCTGGCGCCCAAATCCGACACCGTCCCGACCGTGCACCTGATTACCCCGGTGGTTGAACAGATCGACAGCGACGATCGTGTATTGGTGATCGCCGGCGGCATCGAAGGTATCTCCTGCTGGGGCGACATCCTCGCCAACGCGGCGGCCGGCAAGCAGGTGCGCGGCACGGTGATCGACGGTTTCAGCCGCGACATCGACGGCAGCGAAGCGATTGGTTACCCGGTTTATGGCCGTGGGGTCACCATGATCAGTGCGCGCAACCGGGTGGTGCAGATCGATGCCGCGGTGACGATCAAGGTGGCCGGTGTCGACGTCAGCGAGGATGACTATGTCATTGCCGATACCTGCGGAACCGTATTCGTCCCCCAAACCTATATCGAAAAGGTCATCGACCTTGGCGAGCGCATCGCCCGCCGCCAAGACGGCATGGTCGAGGCCGTGCGCAGCGGCCGCTCGGTGGCCGAGGTGATGCACGACACCCAGTTCGAAGCGATTCGCGTGGAGCACGCCTGATGAATCTTGAAGATCAAACCCTGGTCGCCTTGTTTGAAGGCCTCGACACTCCTGGCGTCTCCGATGCGCTGGACAAACTTGGCCTGCCCGGACAATGCCTCGGCGTGGCGCCGCTGGACAATTACCGCAAGGTCATCGTCGGACCGGCGTTCACCGTGCAGTACGTCTCGGCCAGCGTGCCTCCCGGCACGGTGGGCGACTTCATCGAAGAGGTGGCACCCGGCGACGTGGTGGTGATCGACAACGGCGGCCGTACCGACTGCACCGTTTGGGGCGACATCATGACCCAGTACGCCGGCACTCGACAGATCGCCGCCACGGTCATCGACGGGGTGTGCCGTGATGTGAACAAGGCGCTGGGTGATGGCTACCCGATCTTCAGCAAAGGTCGCTTCATGCGTACTGGCAAAGACCGCGTGCAAGTGCAGTCGGTCAACCAGCCGGTGTCCATCGGCACGGCACGGGTCTGCTCCCGTGACATCGTGGTCGCCGATGCCAACGGCGTGGTAATCGTGCCTCGCGCCCGTGCCGCTGAAGTGGCGGCATGTGCCCGCCAGATCGAATCGGTCGAAGCCGGCATTCGCGCCCTGATCGCTCAAGGCAAAACCCTCAAGGAAGCCCGTGCTGCATTGGGTTACCACAACCTGCAGAGGAAAGTCTGATGACCACGCTCCCCTTCCCCCCGGATTTTCGCGCGCGGGCAAAAGTACTGGGCACCTCGACGTTGTATGAAGCGTCCCATCTGCCCTGCGCGGTTGACAGTGCAATCCGCCCGATCTGGGACGGCGCCTTTATCGCCGCCCCCGCCTACCCGCTGGAATGTTCGCCGGGCGATAACCTGGCCCTGCATCTGGCGATGGAGCGGGTACCCCGTGGCAGCGTACTGGTCGTGGGCACGGGCGGTTTCATCGCCGGTTACTGGGGCGAGGTGCTCACCGTGGCGGCCGAAGCGGCTGGTGTGGTTGGTTTGGTAATCGATGGCGGCGTACGTGATATCGCTGCGTTGAAGAAACGCCAGTTCCCGGTATTTGCCCGTGGCATCTCGGTGAAAGGCACGGTCAAGGCCAGCGCACCCTCGGTGGGACAACCGTTCAATTTCAATGGTGCTTTCGTGGCACAGGGCGACCTGGTGGTGGCTGACGATGACGGCGTGATCATCATCCCCAAGGCCGATGCAGCACGTACCCTCGCTGAAGGCGAAGCGCGCGCGAACAAGGAAGCGCAAATGATGCAGGCACTGACCGAAGGCCGCTCGACCCTGGAACTGATGAACCTGACAGACTGGAGAACCCGGGCATGAGCATCGACATTCAGCGCCTCAACCAACGCCTGGCCAGCGCACAGCCCTCGGCGACTTATCGGATCATGGATCGAGTGGCGGAACGCCGGGCACAAGGGGCGAAGATCATTTCGCTGTGTGCCGGCGAGCCCGATTTCGATACCCCCAAACATGTGCGTGAGGCGGCCATTCACGCCATCGAACACGGCCACACCCGCTATACCCAGGTCGCCGGTGCGCGCTCGTTGCGAGAAGCGGTGGCGGCCAAGTTCCGCCGCGAAAATGGTCTGGACGTGAGCTGGCAAGACACGCTGGTTTGCAACGGTGGCAAACAGGTGATCTACAACGCCCTGGCCGCCACCCTCAACGAGGGCGACCAGGTCATCGTGCCGGCGCCGTACTGGGTCAGTTACCCGGAAATGGTGCAACTGTGCGGCGGTGAAGCGCGGATCGTTATGTGCGATGCCGGTACGGGTTTCAAACTGACGCCCAGGGCACTGGCTGCCGCGATCACCCCGCAGACCCGTTGGTTAATTCTAAATTCGCCGTCCAACCCGACCGGCGCGGTGTACAGCGAGACGGAACTTCGTGCCCTGGCGGCTGTGTTGCTGGACCACCCCCACGTGCTGATTCTGGCCGATGATATCTATGAACACCTGATCTTCGACGATCAAGCGTTCTACACCCTGGCCCAGGTGGAGCCACGACTGGCGCCGCGAACCCTGACCATGAACGGTGTCTCCAAGGCCTACGCCATGACCGGTTGGCGCATCGGTTTTGCCACCGGGCCGCGCTGGTTGCTGGAGGCCATGGAGAAGCTGCAGGGCCAGCAGACCTCGGGCGCGAGCTCGGTTTCGCAGCAAGCCGCACTCGCCGCGCTGGAGGGGCCGAAAGACTTCATCCGCGAAAGCCGTGCCGCTTTCCAGGCTCGTCGCGATTTGATGGTGACGCTACTGAACGACACGCCGGGACTGGAATGCGTGAGCCCGGCGGGTGCGTTCTATGCGTTCGTCTCTTGTGCGGGGCTGATCGGCCGAACCTCGCCCGCCGGTCGAGTGCTGCACACCGACGAAGATGTCGCCCATGCGCTGCTCGACGAAGCGGACGTGGCAGTGGTGCATGGCAGTGCATTTGGTCTTGGCCCCTACATTCGCATTGCCTATGCGCTGGATGACGCTTCGTTGCACCAGGCCTGCGAGGCGATTCGGGCGTTCTGTACAACGTTGCGTTAAAACCTGTGGGAGCGGGCTTGCTCGCGAAAGCGGCGTGTCAGGCAACATCAATGCTGACTGTGCCACCGTCTTCGCGAGCAAGCCCGCTCCCACATGTACTGCGCTTGGCTGACGGCATTGGGCAATCGCCAGGTTTTGTTTGTGACTCGGGTATTCATCACCCAGTCCCAAAAACAAACAACTCCAACATGGCCCAAACAGCATGCATCCGCAAAGACTGATCCTGCACAACGAGTTGCACGCGCGCCCGTCTCTGTATTTCGACGAGCCCGCCCACGTGTTTCATCTGGCGTTTCTGGCGAATGACGGGCAGTGCGACACCTTGCTGAGTCACTGCTGCCCCGGCCCCGTCGACCCGGATGCAGCCCAGGGCATCACCGAGTTGGAGGGCCATGCCTTGAAGTGGGAACGGCACGCAGAGTTCCTGACGCTGACGCTGGTGGTGCCCTCCTCCAGTCACGAGCCATGCTGGAGCCCGCCACCCAGGGCCTTGATGGACCGGGTCGAGCCTTTCATGCAGCACGTGATCAACGCTGTGCAGATTGTGGTGCGCACCGATACGTCTTTTTCCGGCGATCTGTCCGTTTATGGATTCAAGGATCCCAGCGGCTCTTGCATCGGCGGTGGCGATGCGACGGTCTGGAGCGACTTTCGCCTGAGCGAGGATGGCACCAACCGTTTTCTTTTCATTAACAAACGCCTGAATGCCTATCGCTTGGGACGGATGATCCGCCGCCTGCTGGAAATCGAAACCTACCGAATGATGGCTTCGCTTTCACTCATCACCGCGAAAGCCTTGAGCACTCAGCTCAACGTCTTCGACAAGACCCTGGTCAACCTTTCGGAACGTAACGCCGGCCCCGATACCGGAAATGCGAAAGCGTTGCTGACCGACATTGCCAACCTGTCGGCGCAAGTGGTCAGCAGCAGCGCAAAAACCCGACACCGCTTCAGCGCCACCCAAGCCTATGCACAGCTGGTTTTCGAACGCCTGGGTGAACTGCGCGAAAGTCATGTGGGTGATTGCCAGCGACTGGGTATCTTCATCGAAAGGCGCTTCAAACCCACGGTCAGATACTGCGCCGTCACCGAACAGCGCCTGGAGCAACTGGCTGAAAGCGTGGCCAACCTCGGGGACTTGTTGCAGGCCCGTGTCCAGGTCGAAATGGAAGAGCAGAACTCGGAAATCCTGAGGAGCCTGAACGCTCGCGCTGATACTCAAATCAAAATCCAGCGCGCCGTCGAAGGCTTGTCGATTATCGCCATCACCTATTACTTGTTAAGCCTGTTCAAGCTGTTCTACTCGGGGCTGCACGTCATGGGCGCGGACATTTCCGCGAGAGACGCTCTGCTGGCCATGACTCCGCTCGCGCTCTGCGTCCTGCTGTTTATTTTGATCAGGATCAGGAAGGCCAAAGAGCATTGATACGCGGCACCAGAATCGACCGATTCCGAAGCTGACATCCGGGATGATCCGCTACGGATCCGGCTGGCTTGGCAGAGGGCTAGAACTACGCCAATGGATCCATAAAATCGTTAACAAACAGAATCAGTTCATTCGGCAGTGCCCAGGCCTATCGCCCGCTCACCAGCCAATTGGCAGCCCGAGCCACTGAATCCGCTGGCCTCCCCCCTATACGGCGACCTTCGGAGTCTACCGCCAGTGCTGATCCAGGTGGGCAGCCGGGAATGCCTGCTGGATGATTCAACCCGGCTCGCCAGCCGCCTGGCCAGCGCCGAAGTGGCGGTACACCTGGACGTCTGGCCGGGAATGATTCATGTCTTCCAGACTATGAGCGATCAACTCGAAGAAGCCCGCCGGGCACTGGACCAGATCAGCGCCTTCCTCCTTCGGCACCTGGGGGAAGATGTGACCTGACCTCAAGTTTGCGTAGAATGCGGGGCGATACCGTATCCAATAATAAACAACGGCCGGTAGACTCATCCCCCCTTGTGATCCACTGGTGACTTGTGGCGCCCTTCTACGTTCAATGCCTGAACTATCAACCATGAGCGCAAGCTCATGGTTATTAAATGCCTACGCAAAAGCACTTTGCAGATTTTTTCTGTCGGGATCGCTGCTGATTGCCTATAACGCGTGTGGCGCCCCCTTGCCGCTCGAACTGTATATCCCTGACGCTCCGCCACTGACGTTTGTCGATGACGCCAAGGGTCACGGAATGGTCGGAGAAGCCGTCCTGACAGCCATTGCCAACGCTGGCTATGTCGCTCATGTCCATGTGCTTCCCTGGGCCCGATCACAAAAACACGTCAGCGAGAAGCAGGATCTTCTGATAGCCCCCTTGTCTCGCACGTCTGAACGCGAAGATCACTTCACCTGGATCGCGTCGATCATGCCCATGGAGCGCGCTTTTTTCAGCCTCGACCGGCCGGTGAGCAGCTTCGCGCAAGCGAAAAAAACCTACCGGGTGATCGGCGTCGGCCTCGGTAGTGCGCAGGAGGAAATCCTGCGTGCACAAGGCTTCAGCGACGATCAGATCTACCCCCTGACCATTGGCGACAACCCCGCGCAGATGCTCTTGAAAGGTCGCATTGATGCCTGGTTCAACGGTGTTCCCGAGAGTCGATACATCTGGCCGAAGATGTCTGAACGCAAACTGTTCATGAGCCCGGTCATGAGCAGCGCGGAGCTCTATCTGGCTTGCTCCAGGCTTTGCTCCGCTCAACTGGTGCAAGACCTGCGCAAGGCGGTTGAAAAGCTTCGCGATGACGGCACCCTGGCGCGTATACAACAGAGCTATTTGTCGCAATAACGGAACCGCCAGCGCCGCGCAGTCTGCGTATTGCCGGGGCGGCTAAACCCATTCAAGACAGACATACCTCCTGCGCTGGCTCCTGCAACCCCATGAACCGCCGCACTCGATGAGCCTCAGGCTCCTCGCGGATCGCCTGTGGCGAGGCATCCAGCTGTATGTAGCCGTTGTCCATGAAGATCACCCGGTCGGAAATCGACAGGGCAAAGTCCATCTCATGGGTGACGATCAGCAGGGTCATGCCTTCCCGGGCCAAATTGCTGATGACCGTAAGCACCTCGCCGACCAGCTCCGGATCCAGCGCCGAGGTGGGTTCGTCGAACAACAAGATGTCCGGGTCCATGGCCATGGCCCGGGCAATAGCCACGCGCTGTTGCTGGCCCCCGGACAGTTGATGCGGATATTTGTGGACGTGCGCCAACAAGCCGACCTTGTCGAGTAGCTGGCAGGCGCGTTGTTCGATCAGTGCGCGGCCGATGCCATGATAACGGGGAGCGAGGCTGATGTTGTCCAGCAGTGTCCGGTGAGGGAACAGGTTGAAGTTCTGGAACACCATGCCGATGCGCCGTACGCCCTGACGAACCCGACGACCATCCGGTTTGTCCCCGGCATTGATGAAGCTTTCCCCGAACAACAGGATTTCGCCTTGATCGATGTGCTCCAGGCCATTGATCGTACGAATCAGTGAGGTCTTGCCGGAGCCCGACGGGCCGATGATAGAAATCACCTGGCCACTTTGTACCTTCAGGTCGATGCCCTTGAGCACATGATGATCGCCGTAGCGTTTGTGCACGCCCTGCAGTTGCAGGGCCGGGGCGGCGCCTTTGGCCGGGGGGGTGAACGTGCTCGTTGCGACAGGCGCCAGACTGTCACGCAGTACTTTTGTAGAGGCGCTATCGAGGGTTTGCGGTGTCCGCATGTTGAGGTCCAGGTAGCGTTCCAGGCGTTGCAGGGCGAAGCCGAACACAGTGACGATCAGCACGTAATACACACCCACCGCCGCCAGGGTTTCCATCACCAGGAAGTTCTGGGCATACAGGCGCTGACCCACAGTCAGCAGCTCGGTCAGTGAAATCACCGAGATCAACGAGGTCAGTTTGACCACCGTAATGTATTCATTGATCAAGGTCGGCAGTGAGATGCGAAACGCCTGGGGAATCACAATCAACCGTTGCAGGCCGAACAGGCCGATACCCAGAGCACGGCCGGCTTCCTTCTGCCCCTTGGCGACCGAGATCAGTCCGCCACGATGAATTTCGGCCATGTAGGCGGCCTCAGTGACCACCAGCGCCAACAGGCCGGAATAGAACGGTACTGACAGGATCGGCCCGGCACCGGGTAGCAACTGCGGCAGGTTGTAGATGAAGACCACCAGCACCAGCAGCGGAATGCTGCGAAAGAACCAGATATAGAGTGACGCCGGCATGCGCAGCCAGGGCAAGCTGGACAATTTGGCTGATGCCAGAACGAAGCCCAGCACCATCCCCAGGAACCAGGCCAGGGCACTCAGTTCGATGACGGTCAGGCTCGCCGCCCAGAAGTCAGTCTTGGAGAACAGCGAAATAAAGTAAGACCAGTCGAATTGCATAGACACCTCGTACGAGCCGCGCCCTCGACCGAGGGCGCGGTTTCAGCCATTACTCGGAGACCGGTTCCAGATCATATTTTTTGAGAATGGCGGTGTACTCACCGCTGGCTTTACTGTCGGCCAGGGCTTTGACTAGCGCCTGATAGGTAGCGTCGGCGTCTTTCTTCACGTAGATGCCCAAGGTCTGCGGATAAACCAGCTTCTGCGAACTGACCACGACCCGCCCGTTGGTGCGCTGGGCGATCATGTGCGCGGCACCGGCGATTTCCACCTGCGCCTGAATGTTCTTCGAGAGCAGCGCCTGCGTCACTTCGGGAGCCGAGGGGTACTCGTTGACGGTGATGGCGCCTTTGTTGTTCGGTACGCAATAGTCTTTGGACAACTGGGTGAATTTGGCGACCCAGGTGGTGCCCTGCTCCAGGCCGATCTTCAGGCCGCACAAGTCCTCGGGAACCTGCGGGGTCAATTCACTGCCCTTGGGCACCATGATCGCGGCGCCGGTGTTGGCATAGGCAATGGTGCGGGCCTGGAGCTGGCGTTCGGGAGTGATGTACATGCCGGAAATGATCGCGTCGTAATGCCCGGCGTTGAGGCCGTTGATCAGATTGGGAAACTTGGTGTCGACGAAGTTAGCCTTGACGTCCATCGCCTTGGCCAGGGAATGAGCCAACTCAGGGTCGGAGCCAACCACATTCTTGTCAGCGTCGTAGGACTCGAATGGCGGGTAGGTGATTTCCATACCGACCTTCAATACACCGGGGGTCGCGGTGCTGGCGAAGGCGGCGTTGGCGCAGAACAGGCCGGCGGCGAGCAGGCTCAGTTTGCTCAGGGCGTAGTGGCTTTTCATCGTGGGAAGCTCCGTTGGTTGTTTTTTTAGGAATGAGTGGTGGTGTTTTTCAGGCGGCCGAAGCTCGATGGCTTTCGAGCCCGGGACGGCAGCTCAAGCTCGCCGTTTTCCACGCGTTTGCGCAGGTACTGGTAGGTCTGCAGCGCTTGGCTCCACATGTGCTCGCCAATCGCCAATGCCTCGTAATCCCCGGCATCCTTGGCGAAAGCCGGCAGCGGTTTGATCAGCGTGTGATAGTCGCAGGCGTAGAACAGCGGGAAGCTGTAGCGCTCCTGAGCGACCTTGCGCACCCGGTGGGCGGTGGCGACAAAGGCACCTGCGGTCATGACTTCCAGCATGTCGCCGATGTTCACCACGAACGCCCCGGGCATTGGCGGTGCATCGATCCATTGATCCTGATCGTTAAGCACCTCCAACCCCGGCTGATCGGCGTGCAGGATGGTGAAGCACTCGTAGTCGGTATGCGCGCCGATACCCGGGGCATCCACGGCTTCGGCGTCGAAGGGGTAATGGATCAGTCGCAGCTTGGAGGGTGGGCGAGTCACCAGCGCATCGAAATAGCCCTCCTTCAGCCCCAGGGCCAACGCGAAGCCATCAAACAGCCGGCGGCCAAGGGCAAACACCGCCTGATAGTAGTTTTGTACCGCGCCCTGGAAGCCCGGCACGTCGGGCCAGTGGTTCGGCCCCAGCAGCGGCGTACGGTTGAGGAACAGTGGGTCATCCACTGACACTTCGAAGCCGATATCGAAGGCCTCTTTATGGTCCGGTTTGCCCTTGGAATACACCTCCTCACCTTCGGGCACGAACCCCTTATGGCTTTGCGAGGTGCCGATGTAGTGGCGCATCTTGGCTTCCAGCGGCTGTGCAAAATAATTGCTGGCCGCCTGGCGCAGCCTCTCGATCAGCGCCGGATCGATGCCATGCCCGGTGATGTACAGAAAGCCCACATCGCTGGCGGCGCGCCCCAGTTGCTCGGCCACTGCAAGGCGGTGCTCCAGTTCAATACTGAAGAGTCCGGCGATGTTCACCACCGGGATGCTGTTGAAGTTGGCCTGGGTTGATGAGGTGTTACTCATGGCGGGTTCCTTCACGGATGAAACGGTCGAAGTGTTCGCGCTCGGTCCGGGCCATCCACTGGTTCAAGGTCCAAAGGTCAGCCACCGGCATATTGGTGAAGGGCAAGTGATGCAGATAACCGTCGGCACCGAACTCCGGCGTCAGGGTGCTGAGCGAATAGCCGCGCTGAAGCTGAGAGGCCCAGACGGCCTCCCAGTGGCGCTGATGAAACGCCAGTTCACCGGCATATTCCGGGGCGGCGGGATGGGGGACTTGCGGGCCCTGGTCATAGCCGACCCGGGCCTGAAGGTGATGGACACGCTCGACGAAGGTCGAAAGATCGTCGGCCGGGTCGTCCAGCAATCGCTCACAGCACACCACCCAATGACTGATGTCACTGGTGAAGCGCAGTCCCGGCAGTTGGCGGATCAGTTCCAGGGTTACCCAAGGGCTGTATAGGGAACGGGCGCGGTGAGTCTCGAAACTGCAGAACACCCCATGCCTGGCGGCCAGTTCCATGGCCTGGCCGAAGAACTCGACCTGCAATGCTTGCGGCCAGCGGTCGTTGCCGGCCAGCAGATTGACGAAACGTGGGGTCAGCTCCGAGGCCCAGCCCAGCTTGCGATCAATGTCGGCCAAGTGTTGGGCGGGTGTGGCGTTCTGGTCGGGCAATACATCGTAAGCACTGAACAGCGTGCAGATATAGGGAACCCGATTGCTGCGCAGGAAAGCGCCGAACTCACCACGCTCATTGGCCTGCAGCGGCAGGCGTGCTTCGAGGCCATCGAAGCCGGCGGCGAGCAATTCATCCAGGGCCTGTGCCTTGCTGGCGGTATAGCCCCACAACGTGCGGAAAATCTCTAGCTTCATGCATTCCTCCCGGCTGCGTCGGGCCACTAGCGGATTGGGCTGGTGGCGTTACTGGGCAGTCGAAAGGGTTGCTGCGGGCTGCTGCTCTGATGGCGTCAGTCCCGTGGGGAGGATCCTAAGATCATGTCGGCAAATGATTGAATAGGCTGCAGCAAATAGTTAGTTCAGAAATTCATGAACTAACGCTGGCGGGTTTCCTCGTGGGAACAGTGATCCGCAACACCTCGTCCCTTCACCGTAGATTCGCTACTATGTTTGCCCCCGCTTTCCTTGTCTGCGGTTTTCTTCATTCTGGAGCCCGAATGCCTAGTCAAAAGGACATCGCCGCCGAAAGCGGCGCACCGATGATCCCTGAACAGCGCCGTGAATTGATGCTACGCCAGTTGCGCAAGCATCAGGTGCTGAGCGTTCATCAGTTGATGGACATGTTCGACTGTTCGCACATGACCATTCGCCGCGATATCGCGCTGCTGGAACAGGAAGGCCGTGCTTACTCGGTCACCGGTGGCGTGCGAATCGCCAGCCAGCTCCATAGCGAGCCCAGCCATCAGTTCAAAGCGGTGGTCGAGTTGCCGCAGAAGCAGGCGATGGCCAAGCTCGCCGCACGGTTACTGCATGCCGATATGACGATTTATCTGGATGCGGGCACGAGTACGCTGGAGATCGTCCCGTATATCAAGGCGCTGTCGGGCATGACCGTGGTGACCAACGACTTCGGGATTGTCCAGGCGTTGATCGATGCGCCCCATGTCACGGTGATTCACACCGGCGGGCAACTGGATCACTCCAATCAATCGTGCGTGGGCGGTCTGGCGGTGGCCACCTTGCGGCAGATCGTCACCGATATCGCGTTCATCTCCACCAGTTCCTGGGATTTGCGTCGCGGCCTTACCACGCCTTCGGCGCTGAAGGTGGAGGTCAAGCAGGTCGCGATGCAATCGGCCTCGCAAGTGGTACTGGTGGCGAGCAGTTCGAAGTACGGCACGTTCAGCATGTACAGGATCGCCGGGCTCGAGCAGTTCGACATCATCCTCAGCGACGACGCGCTGACCCCTGCCGCGGCCGACAGCATCCGCAAGCAGGGTGTCGAACTGCTATTGCCCGGCGATAACAACGTGTAAGGCGTTAGCGCGCCTTCCAGTCACGCAGCCATTGCAAGCCGGCTGATGTGTTACCACGCGGCCGGTATTCGCACCCTACCCAGCCGTCATAACCCAACTGGTCAATCAGCTCGAACAGGTAGGGATAGTTGACTTCGCCCAGGTCCGGTTCATGTCGATCCGGCACACCGGCGATCTGGATATGGCCGATGCCGTCGAAATCCCGACGCAGTTTAGTGGCCAGGTCCCCTTCGACGATCTGGCAGTGGTAGCAGTCGAACTGAACCTTCAGGTTAGTGGCGCCCACTTCCTTGCAGATGGCCTGGGCCTGATCCTGGCGGTTGAGAAAAAAGCCCGGCATGTCCCGCGTATTGATCGGTTCCAGCAGCACCGTGATGCCAGCCTTGGCGGCCTGCGCAGTGGCGTACGCCAGGTTCTCCAGGTACACGCCGTGATGCCGTGGGCGATCGCTTTCCGACGGCAGCAAGCCGGCCATCACATGGATGCGCGAGTTGCCCAGCACCGCGGCGTACTCCAGCGCGCGATCGAAACCGCTACGAAATTCACTCTCCCGCCCGGGCAACGACACCGTGCCTCGCTCGCCCGCCGCCCAATCGCCGGGCGGTGCGTTGAACAGGGCCTGCACCAGGCCGTTGTCGCTCAAGCGCTGTTTGAGTTCCTGAGCGCTGTAGTCGTAGGGAAACAGGTATTCCACGGCTTCGAAACCATCGGCGGCAGCGGCGGCGAAGCGGTCCAGAAACTCATGTTCCGGGTAGAGCATGCTGAGGTTGGCAGCAAAACGAGGCATGGTAGCTCCTATGTATATGTTTTGTAGGAGCCAGGCTTGCCGGCGAAGGCGATCTCAAGGACGCTTTCGCCGGCAAGCCTGGCTCCTGCAGGTGTTCGATCGGCTCGACAATTTTCGTTAGACAAACGGCCAGATCAACAAGGTAATACCGAAACCCAACGTGCCGAGCAAGGTGGTCAACACGGTCCAGGTGCGCAAGCCGTCGGCCACGTTCAGCCCGGACAATTTGGTGAAGATCCAGTAACCGGCATCATTGATGTGGGACATGGCCAACCCGCCACCGCCCATGGCCAGGCACAACAGTGCCATGTGGTTTGCCGTGAGATCGAGGGTAGCGATCAGCGGGCTGATAATGCCGGCGGTGGTCACCAGCGCCACCGTGGTCGAACCCTGAACCGCACGCAACAGCATGGTCAGCAGAAAGCCCAGCGCGAGTACCGGCAGACCGGTGGTGCGCAGCATGTCGGAGACCACGGCGCCGATTCCGGTATCCACCAACACCTTGCCGAACACACCGCCGGCACCGGCAATCAGAATCACCATGGCCACGCCAGGCAAGGCCGAGCCGATCACGTCAGACACCTGAGTACGACTCCAGCCCCGACGCGAACCCAGCAACCAGGCACACAGCAAAGTATCGATCAGCAGCGCCACCAGCGGCGCGCCGAGCACGGTCATGATGCCGCGCAGGACCGAGTCGGCAGGCAGCAACGAGGTGGACAGCGTTCCCAGCAGGATCAGAATGATCGGCAACACAATCAGGCTGACGATCAGGCCAAAACCCGGTGGCGGTGCCGATGGCAGTTTGGAGACGATGCTGCTGGTGGCTTCTTCCAGACCCATGTGAGACGCGGCCACGGCCGCTCGTTCAGGGCTCTTGTCGTTACCATTGGACCAGGCAGCCAGATCCTCGTTGGTGACATGTGGGCCATAGACCTCGGCACGAATATCGTCGGTCATCGGGTACACCCGACGGGTCATGCGCCCGGCCACGCGGTAGCCGACATAGCAGAGGAACGCCGTGATCGGCAGACCGAACATCAACACGCGACCGAGGTCGGCACCCAATTGGCTGGCAGCGGCCACCGCACCCGGATGTGGCGGCAGAAAGGCGTGGACGGTCAACAATGCAGCGCACATCGGCAGCGCGAACACCAACAGCGGCTTACGCGCACTGCGAGCGACGCCATAGGCCAGCGGCATCAGGATGATCACGCCGACCTCGAAAAACACCGGCACCCCGACCATGAACCCGGCAATCGTCAGTGCCAGTGGCGTGCGGCGGTTGCCGAATCGGGTAATCAACGTTTTGGCCAGCGCCTCGGCACCGCCGGAAAGTTCGATGATCCGCCCGATCATCGCGCCCAGGGCAATGATGATCGCGATATGGCCCAGGGTCTTGCCCATGCCGCCTTCGATGGTGGCAACCAGATCGGCCGGTTTCACCCCGGCCACCAGCGCCACCAGAATGCTCACCAGCATCAAGGCCACGAAGGGCTGGAACTTGTACTTGAGCACCAGAAACAACAACAGAGCGATCCCTAGCCCCGCGGTAACCATCAAGATTAACGGGCTCATTTCAGAAGCCCTCCACATCGGGTGAACGAAAGGGTTGTTCTGAAAATGTCGCAGTGAAGGTGAGTCATGCCTGGATGTCCTCTTGTTATTGTATTTTTCAGGCAAGCCGGGAGCGTGGGGAGTCGCTGTGCGTCTCCCGATCAGGGCCTGCCTTATCGATCTGTCGTGTTAAAAAATCAGGGCTCTACCAGTGCGCGCCAAAGGTCACTCGCAGCTCGTCCAGTGCTGCCTGATCGAGCGGCTCGGGCTTGGGATTGCTCATCAGCCACAGCCGCGCGGTTTCCTCGAGTTCTTCCAGGGCGTAGCTGGCCCTGGACACTGAACTTTCCCAAACTACCGGCCCCAGCCGCTCGAGCATCACGCCGCGAACGCGGTTGGCCCATTGCGCGACCTGTTCGGCCACCTTCGGCGAGCCGGGCCGCTGGTAACCAATCAACGGGACAGGCCCGACTTTCATCACCTGATACGGCGTCAGCGGCGGCAGGATGTTGTCCGGCTGCCAGACACCGGCCAGCGTCAACGCCACCAGATGGGTGGAATGGGTATGCACCACGCCACCGACGCTCGGGTTGCGATCGTAGACCTGGCGATGCAGCGCCAGTGTCTTTGACGGCTTGTCACCGGACACCCATTCGCCGGCCAGATTGACCTTGGCGATGGTCGCCGGGTCGAGGCGGCCGAGGCAGACATCGGTCGGTGTGATCAACCAGCCGTCATCCAGACGCGCGCTGATATTGCCGGCGCTGCCGACCGTGTAACCACGCTCATAAAGGCTGCGACCAACCTGGCAGATTTCTTCGCGCAGGGCATTTTCATTACTCACTGCACCGTTCATTGCACATCCCCGGCCAATTGCTTCAAGGCTTTGCTGAAGAAATCCCGGCCACCGAAGTTGCCCGATTTGAGTGCCAGGGCCAGAGGCTCATCGGTGCTACTGACGGTGGCCGGCACGCCCGGATCAATTTGTGCGCCGATCTGCAGCAGTTGCACACCCAGCGCCTGAACCACGGCGCCCGAGGTTTCACCGCCAGCGATCACGAAGCGTCGTACGCCGCTCTGGCGAAGGCCCTGAGCGATCTCCCCCAACGCATTCTCCACCAAGGTACCGGCCCGTTCGACGCCGAGTTGCTGTTGCACCGCCTTCACTTCGTCCGGGGTGCTGGTGGCGTAGATCAATACGGTTTGTTCGTTATCACGGGCAAAGGCCAAAGCCTGGGCGACCACCGGTTCCCCGGCAGCCAGGGCCAACGGATCAATCCGCAGTGCTGGCCGACCGGCTTCGAGCCAGGCAGCCACTTGCCCATTGGTAGCGATCGAAGCGCTGCCGGCCAACACCACTTCACCGCCTGATACTGCCGGGAGTTTCGAGGCGTCGAGGTCACGCAGTTTGCCGGCGTGACGGAAATTTTCCGGCAAGCCCAATGCAAGCCCCGAACCGCCAGTCAACAACGGCAAATCAGCGCAAGCGGCCCCGAGGGTGTACAGATCGCGGTCCGACAAGGCATCGGCAATCGCCATGCCGACACCTTGAGCCCGCAGCTCGTTGATGCGCTCACGCACCTGCTCGGCCCCTTGGGCAATGGTGTCGTAACGCAACAAGCCGACGTTCAGACCGGTCTGCGACTGCAAGACCCGAACCAGGTTGGCGTCGGTCATCGGAGTCAGCGGGTGATGCTGCATGCCCGACTCGTTGAGCAGTTGATCCTGCACAAACAGGTGGCCGCGAAAGATCGTCCGGCCATTTTCCGGAAACGCCGGGCACGCCAAGGTGAAATCGCTACCCAACGCCGCCAGCAGCGCTTCGCTGACCTGGCCGATGTTGCCGGCTGCGGTGGAATCAAACGTCGAGCAATATTTGAAAAAGATCTGCTCGCAGCCTTGCTCACGCAGCCAGGCAAGCGCCGCGAGGGACTGTTCGACCGCTTCGGCGACTGGAATGGTGCGCGACTTCAGTGCGATGATAATCGCGTCGGCGTCGAACTCGGCAGCCACTTCACTGCTCGGAATGCCGATGCTTTGCACGGTGCGCATACCGCCGCGCACCAGCATGTTGGCAAGGTCTGTGGCACCGGTGAAATCGTCGGCGATGCAACCCAGCAATGGGCGTGCAGTGGTGGTGTTCATTGGGCGTTCCTCAAACCGGCTCAGTCTTGGCAGTCGGCAACTCGATGCCGGGGAAAATCTTGATCACCGCCGAGTCGTCTTCACGACCGAAACCGGCGCTGGAAGCCTGCATGAACATCTGGTGGGCGGTGGCCGACAGCGGCAGCGGGAATTTGCTGGCCCGTGCGGTATCCAGCACCAGGCCCAGGTCCTTGACGAAAATATCCACCGCGGACAACGGTGTGTAATCGGCCTTGAGAATGTGCGGCACGCGGTTTTCGAACATCCAGGAATTGCCGGCGCTGTGGGTGATCACTTCGTACAGCGCATCGGCATCGACACCTTCACGCAGGCCCAGCGCCATGGCTTCGGCAGACGCAGCGATGTGCACCCCGGCGAGCAACTGGTTGATGATCTTGACCTTCGAACCCAGGCCATGAGTGTCACCCAGGCGATAGACCTTGCCGGCCATGCCCGCGAGGACCGCGTCGGCCTTGGCATAAGCATCGGCCGGGCCAGAGGTCATCATGGTCATTTCACCGGCAGCGGCCTTGGCCGCGCCACCGGAAATCGGCGCATCCAGATACAGCAAGCCTTGCTCGGTCAGGCGCTGGCCCAGGTCCACGGCGTAGGTCGGCGCGACGGTGGCGCAACCGATCACCAGGCTGCCAGGGCGCAACGCAGCGACGGCACCACCCTCGCCAAACAACACGGTTTCGGTCTGCTCGGCATTCACCACCACGGTAATGATCACGTCGCACTCAGCTGCCATGTGCGCGGGTGAAGCACACGCCACGCCACCCTCGCTGGCAAACTGTTCCGTCACCGCGGCACGCACATCGCAGGCATGCACATTAAAGCGGCTGCGCAACAGTGAGCGGGCAATGCCCAGGCCCATCGCGCCCAGACCGACAACACCGACATTCTTGTTATTCATGGGGTACTCCTTAGTTACCGGCTTACGAGGAAAACAGCGGCCTATTCCACGCCAGCAAGGCGCAGGCGGCGGGCCGCGTTGTAGATATGGGCACGGGCGGCATGCCCGGCGGCGAGCGGATCGCGCAGCCGAATGGCCGCCACGATCGCCTGGTGTTCTTCATGCACCTGACGGGAGAAATCCGCCCTGCCAGCTTCATTGGTACGGGTGATGCGGGTGGCGGCCTCCAGGTACTGACTGACGAATTCCAGTGTCTTGAGAAAGTAGGGATTGCCCGTGGCTTGAGCGATGGCGCGGTGAAAAGCCACGTCGGCACGCACACCGTCCTGCCCTTCATCCACCTCTTCGTCGATGCGTGCCAGCGCCTCGTCAATCTGCACCAGATCGGCCTCGCTGCGATTGAGCGCCGCCTCGCTGGCGATTTCCGCCTCGATGGCACGTCGCAGCGCCAACAGGTGAAAGACACTGCCGGGCAGATTGGCTTCGGCGTAATCGATACGCAGCGGGCGGATATTGGCGTTGGCGGTAACGAAGATGCCGCGCCCTTGTTGAGGCTGCAGCACGCCTTCGTTCTTGAGACGGGAGATGGCTTCGCGGACCACGGTGCGACTGACACCGAAGGCTTCCGAGAGCATGGCTTCACTGGGCAGTTTGCTGCCGGTGGCGAACACACCGCTGTCAATCTTGTCCAGCAGCTGCTGAGCGACGCTGTCACTCAGCACGTGAGTCGGGACCTTGTCGAACATCGTAGCCATCCTGTTTTTGTCTTGTTATCAGGTTGTCATACAGGTTGAGCAGATAATCCTCCAATGAGCAGATTATGTGAAGTCTTTTTTTAAAATAACATTTTTTAACATGCGGACTGAAGGAATGGGCAACCACTGCTCAGTGGGATCCAACTGCCAGGAGCGTTTGTTATCGAGGAATGAGTCGGTGGGCGTTTTGAGTAATGCCCTGTGGCGAGGGGGCTTGCCCCCCGTTGGGCTGCGAAGCAGTCCTGAAAATCTCTGGTGTAGCAAAGATTTTTGTGAGCGCTACGCGCTCAAACGGGGGCAAGCCCCCTCGCCACAGTTCATTCCCGATCGATCGTCATTGACCGAGGGCTGCGAATGCAGACAGTGGTGAGCCAACGTCGCTGGAAAAGCGGATGATCAGGCCACCCTTTCTCGAAGTTGAAGGCAAACGTTCATGACGCCGCCTCCGACTGACGCAGGTTGTTCGTGTGGCGCTTTATAAAAGTGCGCCCTGAAGCGCTCTCTACAAGGTGTATGAAATTCCCATCTGCACGGTTCTCGGCGCGCCCGGATAAGCGTAAACGTTGCCAAAGGCGCCTTCATCGTAGTGACTGTCGAACACATTCTTCAGGTCGAGGTTAAGCCGCAGGTGCTCGTTGACTTTGTAAAAGCTGAGCAGGTCGAACACCTTGTAGCTATCCATGGAGAAGGCATTGGCCGCGGTCTGGCCGGCGCGCTCGTCGACATACTTGGCGCCCAGTCCCAGGCCCAGTCCTTTGAGGCCACCGTCCTGAAACTCGTAGACGTTCAGCAGGCTGAAACTGTTGCGCGGAATGTTCACCAGGCGGGTGCCTGACTTCAGCACGTTATCCTGGGTGACTTCGGCATCCACGTAGGCGTAGCCACCGATCATGCGCCACTCTGGCGTGAGGTTGCCGGCCACGTTCAGATCAAAGCCACGGCTACGAACTTCACCCGCCGCAACACTGAAGGTCGAGTCCACCGGGTCTGTCGTCAGGACATTGCGTTTTTCGATCTGATACACCGCGGCATCCACGCTTAGCTGACGATCAAGGGCCTGCCATTTGACGCCCACCTCGTAGGATTTGCCTTCTTCAGGTTTGAAGCCGCCGCCCGCTCGACTGGCACCGCTGTTGGGCTTGAAGGACCGCGCCGTATCGGCATAGATCGCCACTGTCGGGGTCAGATCGTAGATCAGCCCCAGGCGCGGGGTGACGGCGTTGTCGCTGTTGGTCCAGCTTGTGCCGTTGACGAGGTAGCTGTCGTAATCCTGTTCGAAGCGTTCGAAACGCACGCCAGCCAAAGCTTTCAAACCCTCGGCCAGGGTCACCTGGTCTTGCACGAAAGCGGCATAGGTCTTGAGGTTTTCCTGATCGTGGGTGGTGGTGCGAGTCAACGCCGGGCGCGGCTGGCCGTAGACCGGATTGAAAATATCGATGGGGTAGGCACTCACCGCCCCACTGGAGCGACGGATGATCGACTTGTAATCGTAATCCTCATACTCGATGCCCGTGAGCAACGTGTGATCGAATCCACTGGTGGAAAAATGCCCGGTCAGGTTCAACTGCACATCAACGTCACGCCACTCCAGCTTGCGGTAGTTGAAATTGCGTCCCAGCGTTCGGCCGTCGGCAGCGACACCGTTGGCTTCGATGGCATTGCCTTGCAGGCTGCCGTCGAGAAATTGCGTGCCGCCGCCCAAGGTCCAGTTGTCGTTCAGGAAATGTTCGAAACGCAGTTGCGCCATGTTGTTGTCGTTGTGCAGCTTGCCGATATCCTTTTCACCGAAAAAAGTATCCCTCGACGCGACGCCGATCTGATTGCGATAGCGGGTCACGCCCCGATCGAGCGGCGCGTTGTTGCGCATGAAATCGCCTTCGAAGGTGATACGGGTAGTGTCGTTGACCTGCCAACCGAGGACCGGCGCCACACCGTAACGCTCGTTTTCGACGTGATCACGGAAGGTGTCGCCACCCTCGCCTATCACGTTCAGCCGGTAGGCCAGTCGCCCTTCATCGTCCAGCGGCCCTGAGGCATCCATCGTTGCGCGACGCATGCCCTGATCATTGAGCTGACTGCCCAGGGTGACGGTGCGCTCGGCCAGGGGTTGTTTGGACACCACGTTGAAGGTACCGCCTGGGTCGCCACGGCCGTAGAGCGTGGTGGCTGGCCCGCGCAGGACCTCCAGACGCTCGATGGTATTGGCGTCGGGCATGTTCGGATAACCGCGGTTGATCGGGAAACCGTTGCGGTAGAACTCACCGGTGGTAAAGCCTCGCACGGTGAAAGTGGTCAGGCCCTGGCCGCCGAAATTGTTCGCACGACCCACGCCACCAGCGTAATCGAGAGCGTCTTGCAGGCGGGTGGCGCCGAGGTCTTCCACGACATCCCGGGTGACCACGCTGATCGATTGGGGGGTTTCATGAATCGGAGTGTCGGTGCGCGTCGCACTGGCCGAACGAGTCGCCCGATACCCTTGAACCGGGCCCTGGGCCTGCTCTTCGAATGTGCCGTTGATGTCGATCGCTTGTAACTCTATTGACGCAGGATCAGTCGGTGCCTGGTCAGCCCAGGTGGTCTGGGAAATGGCTTGGATCACACACAGAGAAACGAGAGTTCGACGCATCGACATACAACCTTGAGAAGATGCCGGGCACATCAGGAGCCCGGCGAATAAAGAGTGAGGAGCCCCCCGTTCCGACCGGTACAAAACCAGCGAAACGGGGGCGTCTCAATGCAAAAGGATCAGAACGTCACACTGGCGCTGAGGCGTGCCGTGCGCGGCTCGCCGACATTGACCGCCAGTTGGGTGCCGGTAGAGGACGGGTAGTACTGTTTGTCGAACAGGTTGTCGACGTTGAATTGCAACGAAGTCTTGTAGCCGAACATCGGCGCTTCCCAACGCACGAAGGCATCGGCCACGGTGTAGCTGCTCAGCCAGAAATCGTTGGCGTTGTTGGCCGCGCGCTCGCCGACGTAACGTGCGCCAGCGCCGGTATGCCAGGCCCCGAATTCCGCAGGAATGTTCAGGTTATGGGTGAGGTACAGGCTCGCGGTGTGCTTGGGCGCATCGGCAAGGCGATGACCTTCGTCATCCGGATCGTCGAGGATTTCCGTGTGGGTGTAAGCGTAGGTGCCGATCAGGTCCCAGCGCTCGGCCAAACGCCCGGTGATGTCCAGTTCCAGGCCCTGTGAACCGACCTTGCCCGCCGCCTCCGAAAGGCTGACGCCACCGATCGACTGGCTCGTCACGACGTTTTTCTTGACGATGTCGAACAGCGCAAGGTTGATGTTCAGCCCCGGCAGCGGGTCGTACTTCGCACCGACCTCGTAGCTGCGGCCCTCCTCCGGATCGAAGGTGTGGCCGGCGTCGTCGACTTCGGTATTGGGCTTGAACGAACGGCTGTAGTTACCATACAGCGACAAGGTATCGGTGGCTTTGTAGACCAGGCCCAGAAATGGCACGAAGGCATCGCCATTATCGTCGCGGTTGACGGTATAGCTGCTGCCTCGGCCCTGATCGCTGTACTGATCGTAATGCTGCTGACGACCGCCGAGGACCAGGATCCAGCGGTCATCGAGGTGCCAGTTATCCTTGAAGTACACGGAGCTTGAGGTCAGCTGGTTGCTCAGATCACTTTGCGTGGCACTGACCAGACTGGGCTCAGCCAAACGCCCATAAATTGGCGCGGTGATGTCGAAGCCTGACCGCGGGGTATTACGGTAGGTTTTGCCACGGAATTGGTCGGACGCTTCGGTGTCCGCGCCGATCAGCAGGTCATGGCGTTGGCCGAACAGCTCCTGCTGGCCGATGAAATCCCAACTGGCGTAACGGGTCTCATCATCGTAGTGAGCGCCGTTGGCAGCACGTCGCAGATTGTTGCCGGTCAACGCATTCGGTTGGGCAATCGAGAGGCTGTAGCGGTCGTTGTTCCAGCCGTAGGTGACGCGGGTTTTCCAATCGTCACTCAACTGATACTCGAAACGCGCGGTAGCCACTTCACGGATACCGACGCTTTTCGCCCAGCGTTCGTCGAGGCGCTTGTCGTAGTCGATGTCCGCCGGATGACCATTGGTGAACACGGTGCCGCGGTCGAAGGGGCTGGAATAATCGTTGTATTCGTAACTCAGGGTCAGGCTGGCGCGATCACCGGTCCAGCTCAGCGATGGCGCGACCAGGGTGCTCTCATTCACACCGTAATTGCGCCAGTAATCTTCATGGCCGCGTTCGGCAATCAGGCGATAGGCCAGGCCCGTGTCTCCCAAAGGCCCGGTGGTATCCACGGCCAGGGTGCCGCCGCCTTCGCTATAGGCCGAGCCACTGAGCGTTGTGCTCTGGGTGTATTCAGGTTTCTTGCTGATCACGTTGATCAATCCGCCGGGCTCCAGCGCGCCGTACAGCATTGAAGCAGGCCCTTTGAGCACTTCCACACGATCCGTGGTGGCGCTGAAGTTGTGGCCCATATTGGAACGCACGCCATCGCGCAGGATCGAGCCGTCGTCGTTGGTGCCAAAACCGCGCTTGACCAGGGAGTCCCGCGAGTTGCCCAAGGTATTGCCCTGGCTGACACCACTGACAAACTTCATGGCGTCGTCCAGCGAGCGCACCTGATAGTCAGCCAGGGTCTGTTGGGTGACCACATTGACCGATTGCGCCTCTTCCTTGATCGGCACATTGCTTTTGCTCGCGGTGCTGGCTTGAGAGGTGGTGTAGCTCGTGTCCTGGCTCACGCGGCTTGCCTGAATATCCGTGGTCGGCAGTTCGAGGGGTGCCTGTGCCCACAGAGGACTGGCAAACATAACGCAGGAGAGCGTCGGCAACGCGTGTTTCATGAAGATCTTGCGGCGGGCGAAGGGGTGGGGCTGGCTCAAGACGTCGCACTCGATGAGTTAGTAGTAACGATTCTCATTGTATTGTGCGATCTATTTTCAGTAAATACCCTTGACCGCCATCTGCCCGCTTTTGATTTAGGAGGGTTTTGTGTGTTGTCTGCCGGTCGGTTTCAGCAAGTACTCTGTGTGCGTCAAAAAAAATGGCCCGTTAAAACAATGGCTTGAGGGCTTTTAATAGATTATTGGACAGAAGGCTATATTTTTGACTAGTGACATTTGACAGGCCGTCTGGAGTGGTCGATACCTAACAGGGTCGACGTATAAAAAGATGTAATTCCTTTAATAGATATACGTCAGCCCCCAGCGATTAAGTTCACGATAGACAGTGTTTATTTTTCATAGGACCGAGAGTTCGGACCCTGCGGTAGCTTTGCCCATCGCAACGATCTGATGACACATCGATATCACTGATAGCGTTAAGTAACCTTTACACTTTTCAATCAAAAGTTCTATTTGAGCGCCGTCCAACAAAGCAAACTAGCTGCACGGCGCTCACGCCAAATTATTGACTTGGGTGTTCTATCGTTACTTGCCCATTACATGTTTCATTATTGACACACCTGTTCCAGTGACTTAACACTTTCGCAATTCCACCTACTCTAAAGCGTTCATTGGAGGGGCAGTGGCATTGCTGAGGCGTGAACAGGCATGCTTAACCCATATTCCGGAGCTTGCCAGAATGCTGACGAGTACCCAAGGTTCCAACTGGTATCTTTTGCAATGCAAGCCGCGCCAGGATGAACGGGCACAAATCAATCTATTGCGACAAAACTACGTTATATTTTGTCCGCAAATTATTAGCGAGCGCCTGATTCATGGCAAACCCCATCAATCGCTCGAACCTCTCTTCCCGGGGTATCTTTTCATTCAGCTGAGCCATGACGACAAATGGGCGCCCCTGCGTTCTACCCGCGGTGTCAGCCGCCTCGTCGACTTCAACCACGGCCCGGCAATCGTCCCGGACGATGTCATCGAGCATCTGCGTACCCGGTGTTTTAAGCCACCCGTAATGCAGGCCTCTCAACCGTTCAAACCTGGGGAAACGCTGCAAATAACCCGAGGACCACTGTCGACACTGGAAGGTATTTTCCTGAGCATGTTAGGTGATGAACGAGTCATGATCCTTCTTCACTTTTTGAATAGAGAGCATCAGGTCCGCGTGCCATTAACTGACATTGCGCGATCTCGGCCTTATCTATAAATATATCATTGCCTTTTTTAACTTTTGCATCTTATAACAAGCTGCGCAACTCAAATTAGAGTCTGTTATTGCCAGCGCCAGTATTAACTATTTAACCCCGCCCCGATTAAACCTGAAAACTCCTGCCCGACCAATGAATTATTGATTGCTGCCGGCATTACACAGCCGTATTTACCCACTGTTTTTCCGGTCTATAGTCATTGAACTCACCCCTTGGAGCAATGATATGACTCTCAAGACCCGCGGCCCTTTCGCACTGTTCATGATCTATTTGTGTCCCGGAACGGCCTGGAGTCTTGATCCCCAGTCCATTGATATTTATGGGTTCGACTTCACCCCTACCCTGCTGTTTTCAGAAAGTTATGATGACAACTTCCGCGAACTGGAGCGGGCGCAGTCTTCTATGGTGACAAAAGTGGCGCCCACTTTCGAACTCAAGGCTGAAGACCGCAACAGTGCTACCCGACTCATATGGCAGCCTACCCGGTACATTTATCATGACGACTCGGATGCCTCGAATACGGCGCAACGCTTGCGCCTCAATAGCATCATGGAATTCACCGACCGCCATCGACTGAAACTTGATGCGGAAGCACGTAAATATGAGCGTACAACGTCGACCGCTGTCGATGGCATCAATGACAAGATTCGCAGTAACCGCGTCAACGGTCTCTATACCTACGGCGCCAGGAGCGCTGCCAATCAGATTGATCTGGGCGCCAGTTACGCCCAACTTCGCTACGACAACTCAGATGGCATCAACGACGACAAAGAGCGCGATACCACTGGCCTGACCACCACGTGGTACCACCGCATCGGCAGCAATACACGTGGATTACTGGAATACGACCATACCGTCTTTGATTACGAGTCCAACAGCCGCCTCAATAGCACATCCGATGCGGTCCTCGCCGGTGCCGAATGGGATTTCACCGCACGCACCACCGGCAAAGTCCGTGTTGGTTATGAGCGCAAGAACTTCGACGACAGCGATGTCGATGACCTCAGCAACCCGACCTGGCAAGTGGATCTGCGCTGGAAACCACGCACCTATTCGACCTTCTCCTTTGTTGCCCGCCAGGCCATGGCCGAGGGCGACGACGGTGCTGATGCCGTCAAGACCACCACGGCGCTGGTCGGCTGGCGTCATGGCTGGACGGAACGCATCACCACAGTGGCCGAAGTCGGCCTTGGCCGTTATGAGTACGAGGGGCAGGACCGAACTGACGACCTTCGTGACTACAACCTCGCCGTGGAATACGCAATGCGCCGCTGGCTGGATATCCAGCTGGGCTATCGCTACCGCAATGATGACTCCGATGTCGACAATCAGAGTTTTGAACGCAACATCTTCTTGCTCAGCTTCAACGTAAGTCTCTAAGAGAAGAGGTTTTCCCCATGAACTCGCGAATGCTTGGCTTGTTGTTCGTGCCGTGGCTGTTGCCCGTGACGTTTGCAGCAGACACCGGCGCCCAGTACAAACTGGCAGCCGGCGATGTATTGCGTATCACTGTGTTCGGTGAGCGGGACCTGAGCTTCGAAAAAATCCGCCTCAACGATGCCGGAATGTTTTCCTATCCATTTCTGGGTGACATTGCCGCCAAGGGACTCACGCCCCAGCAGGTAGAAAAACTCATCGTCGACGGGCTCAAGCAAGGTTATCTGGTCGACCCCAAGGTCAGCCTCAACCTGATCGCCTACCGCTCGTTCTACATCAATGGAGAGGTCCAGAAACCCGGCAGCTATCCATTCGAGCCCGGGCTGACGCTGGAGAAAGCCATTGCCCTGGGCGGCGGCCTGACCGAACGAGCCTCGATCAAGCGGGTGACCATCGTGCGAGGCGATGGCTCCCCACCGCTGACCGACAACATCACGCGCAGCACTGCCATCGGCCCCGGTGACACCATATCCATTGCACAAGGCTTTTTCTAATCATGGACAACAGCCCTAGCCTATATGTCGAACGTCCGATCCAGCCGCGTGTGCCGCAACATCAGCAGTACAGCGAGGAAAAGGACACCATTGACCTGCTCAAATACTGGAGGGTTATCTGGCGCGCCCATTGGAAAATCTGCTGGTGGGTCCTGTTTGGCTGTGTGTTGGCGGTGGTTACGCTGTCGTTCATTCCTTCGCAGTACATCGGCAGCACCACGTTACTGATCAAAGAGAAAACGCCACCGTTGTTGGCCTTCCAGCAAGTCACGGATTCGAGCGCCGGTACCGTCGATTATTTGCAAACACAATTGGCGCTCCTGCAATCGCGCGATCTCGCTGAGCGGGCAGTCAGAAAGCTCAACCTGACCACGCACCCGGTGACTGATCCACGCCAGCAACCGCAGTCATGGTTTGCGCCGCGCAAATGGTTGGCAACGCTTGAGCTTGGTCAATGGCTGCCAGTACTGGGCCGTTTGACCCCCGTGCAGGTGATGCCCTCCGAAGCCGAGATCTTCAATGAAGTCACGCAGAACCTCATGCGGCACACCACCGTCAAGTTCGTCGGCAAGAGCCAGTTGATCAAAATAGAGGTGGAGCAGCCCGACCCTGGTTTGGCAGCCGCTACTGCCAATGCAATTGCTCAAGGCTTCATCGATAGCCAGCTCGATAACAGCCTGAAGTCCTCGCTGACCAACACCAGCTGGATGAACTCACGCCTGATCGAGTTGCGCAATAACCTGCGCAGGGCCGAAGACAAACTTCAGGGTTACCGGGAAGCACAAGGCCTTGTCGACGTCGGTGGTGTCGCCACCATTAGCGCCAATGAACTGGAAATGACCGGCAACCGCATGATCGATGCCCGTCGTAATCTGGCAGAGGCCGAGAGCCAGTTCCGCCAGGTACAGGCCCTGAGCAATGGTGACCTGAGCAAGCTTTCCAGTGTTCCGGCTGTCTTGAGTAACCCTTTGGTGCAGAAATTCCAGGCGCAACAGGCCAAGGCCCAAGCCAAGGTCGAGGAGCTGTCCGGGCGCTATGGTCCAAAACATCCGACCCTTGCTGGCGCCCGTGCCGAGTTGCGGACGGCTACCGACAGTTTGCGCTTGCAGGTTCAGCAGGTGGTTGCCGGTATCGAGCGTGAATATCAGCTATCACAAGCCAATGAAAACTCACTGCGCAAATCCTTCAACAGCAACAAGGCGCAGCTACAGGATATTTCGCGCAAGGAGTTTCAACTGCGTGAGTTCCAGCGTGAAGTCGACAGCAGCCGCGCGCTGTATGAGACCTTTATCACCCGTTTGAAAGAAACCGCGGCCACCTCAGACATGGACTCCACCAAGGCACGCATCGTCGACCCTGCAATTGTTCCTCTGGAACCCAGCAAGCCGCGTAAAAAACTGATTCTGGCGATTGTCGCTGTCGTGGCTGCGCTGATCGGGGTAGCGCTGGCATTGCTGTCCGAAACCCTGAACAAAACCTTCAAGAGCGACGAAGCCATTGAAAGTACGCTTGACGTTCCCCTGCTCAGCGTCGTGCCGCTCGTCATGAGGAAAAGCCGCCGGCAACTCGCGCGACTGTTCGACGACAACGACCATCCGCGCTTTTGCGAGACCATTCGCAACCTGCGCACCTGGTTGATGCTGCACGGCGGCGACATGCCGTCACAGGTGGTACTTGTTGCCTCGACCATGGCCGAAGAAGGCAAAAGCACCATCGCCAATAACCTGGCCTACTCCCTTGCCAAGCTGGAACGGGTCCTGTTGATCGATGCCGATATGCGCAGACCCAGCCTTTCGCTCAACTTCGATTTCCCGGCAGACAGCCCGGGATTGGCCAACGTCCTGGCGGGCACTGCGCGGCTCGAGGACTGTATCCGTTCTGTCGGCAACCTCGACATGCTGCCGGCCGGAAAACTGTCGCCGCCACCGCTGGATCTGCTGGGTTCGACGCGCCTGGCCCCAATGCTTGAGGCGCTGAAGTCGCGGTATCAACGCATCATCATCGATTCCCCCCCGGCACAAATGGTCAGCGATGCACTGTTGCTGGCCAAGCATTCGGACGCGGTGATCTACGTAATCAAGGCCGAAAGCACGCCTGTCAGCGAAGTACAAAAGTGCCTTGCGAACCTGCAGCAGAGCCATGCACCGGTGTTCGGTGTGGTGCTTAACCAGGTTGACCTGAGCAAGGCCCGAAAACAAGGCTACAGCCATTCCGATACGTTCCAGAACTATGACTACCTGTCCAGGTAGCACCTTGCGTCTGTCTCACCCGTAGCCCCCTTCAAACATCTACTAAAAACTGCTTCATCCCAGTCGAGCTATACCAGCGTGCGGGAACGAGGGCGTGCAATGTTTGGCGCCGATGTCCAACCCATGCCCGGAGGTTACGCCGATGACATCGCTCTACGCCGCTCAAATGACGCGCCGCCGAGGTCTGACCTTCTGGGGCCAATGGCTGTGCGCGCTCAGTCTGGTCAACCTGCTGCTGATGTTGCTGGTGTATTGGCGCGTTGGCAGCCTGACCAGTGAATACCGTGTGCTGATAATTCTCACCGTGCTCGGTTCGGTGCCGATCTACAGCGTCATGCAGGTTTATCACAAGCGTCATGAATGGTTGTCAGGGCTCGCACGGTTGCTGGCGGCCTGGATGATCTTGCTGGCCGTGCTGATCAGCATTGCCTTCGTCACTCAGACCAGCGTGATTTTCTCCCGTCAGGTGATCATCGTCTGGGCCGTATTGGGCTACCTGATCCAGGCGGCGAGCTTTTTGCCCCTGCACTACCTGGCCCGCCTGCATTCACACAAGCTCTGCAACGAGCGCCGCGCGGTGATCATCGGGACCTGTCCGACCGCACATACGCTGGCCAGAAAACTGTCCAGGCGCAATCGCGTACCGCTGCTGGGTTTTATCGCAACCGCCGACCATACCGGCCCGGCCCCGAGCATTCTGCCGCTGCTGGGGCGTATCGACGAGGTTCGCGAAATCATCACCCGCCTGCACGTACGCCGCGTCTATATCGTTTTGCCGATGGCACAAGCCGCCATCATCGAGGCGCTGTACATCGATCTTCTGGACGTGAATGTCGACGTGGTCTGGATCCCGGATTTCGGCAGCATGGTGCTGCTCAATCATTCGATCTCGGAAATAGAGCGAATGCCCGCCATCTACCTCAATGAAAGCCTGATCAGTTCGCACCCCGGCAGCCTGCTCTGCAAAGAACTGTTCGAACGTAGCCTGGCCGCCGTGGGCATTATCGTGCTCAGCCCCTTGCTGCTGATCGTGGCGGCCGCCGTGAAGCTGTCTTCGCCCGGCCCAGTGCTGTTCAAACAAAATCGCTACGGCTGCAACGCTGAGGTGATCAAGGTCTGGAAGTTCCGGACGATGCGTGTGCATGACGACAACGAAGTGCGTCAGGCCACCCGCGATGATGAGCGCATCACTCCGCTTGGGCGCTTTTTGCGCCGTAGTTCCATTGATGAACTACCACAACTGTTCAACGTGCTCTTCGGCGAAATGGCCCTGGTCGGCCCGCGACCGCACGCCGTCACGCACAACATTTATTACACCGGCAAAGTTCGCGCCTACATGGCCCGTCATCGCCTCAAGCCGGGCATCACCGGTCTGGCCCAGATCACCGGGCATCGAGGTGAAACCCAGACGCTGGAAAAAATGCAGCAGCGCGTCGCCCAGGACCTCAACTACATCAACCAATGGTCGCTGTGGCTGGACATCAAGATTCTGGTCAAGACGCCTTTTACGTTGTTCTCAAAAGACATCTATTAATAGGGTCGGTTGACCCTGAGGCCCAGCCAATGATCGACCTGGAATTAATCGGGCATTACGCACCCACTCTGCTGGACGCCAACAAGGCATTTTCCTTCATCAATTTTGCGTCCGTCGGCGGTCTGCTCGACCGCCCCCCGACTTCCATCGCCTATTTTTGCGACGGCATGCTGATGTCGACCTTCATGTCGCGCATCACCGGGCGCGCGATCGGCCGGGTCAGCTTCGACTTCACGTCCATCGCCGATTCTGTGTTCAGTTATGCCGAGAAACACGGCAAGCGCCTCTATTTTGTCGGTGCCCGGCAAGCCGAACTGGACCTGTTCCTCGATAAGATCAGGGCTCGCTATCCCACGCTGATTATTGCCGGGCATCACAATGGCTATTTCGATGCAGCGCAGGCCGCGTGCATCCTGGCAGACATCTGCCGCAGTGAAGCGAATATCCTGATCGTAGGCCTGGGCGCCGGGCTTCAGGAACAGTTCGAGCAGGATGCCCTGCGTGCCGGCTTCAACGGTGTGGCATTCACCTGTGGCGGTTTCATTCGCCAAGAAGCCACGGCAACGCATGATTATTACCCTGAACTGATCAACCGCCTGCATCTGCGCGCGTTCTATCGGATGTACCGCGAACCGCACACCATCAAACGCTACCTGATCGATTACCCGACCAATTTTGTTCATCTGTTGGTGATGATCATCCGGCGAAAAGTGACCATCAATATCACTTATCCCTGAACATCCAGTACCGAGCCACGACCATGCATATCCTGTTCACCCTCAAGGACTTCAAGCCCGATGGTGGCCTCGAGCGTGTCCAGCAACGCCTGGCCAGACAGTTTCTGAAAGATGGTCAGCGTGTCAGTTATTTCGTCATGAATGGCGACACGCCAGACGATGAAGGAACGGCCACGCTCAATGGCGGCGGCAATGGAATTGTCGGCCTGTTCAAGTCCATCGTATTGCTGCGCCGGATCATTCGTCGCGAACAAGTGACTCACCTCATCGCAGCCAAAGAACAAGCCAACCTCTGCACCTGGTTTGCCACCTTGGGTAGCCCCTGCAAGGTCATCTATAGCCGTCATGCAGCACTGGATTGCGGTGAACAAAAAATCAGCCCCGCCACCTTGCGCCTGCTCTATGCGTTGTACCTCTGCGGCAACGGCCAGGTAGTGACGGTTTCCAACGGCTTGCGCCAGTCCCTCTCTGACCTGGTGCCCTGGGGTCGCGAACGCATTCGTTATTGCCCCAATGCTGTGGTCACCGAGCAACTGCTCAGTGCCGCACAGACGCCCATGTTCACCGGTTTGCCGGCGCAGTTCTGGCTGGCAGTGGGACGGCTGATAGAACCGAAAGGTTTCCACCTGCTGCTCGATGCCTATGCCCTGGCCTTGCGCCGTGCTGCGCTGCCGGATCTGGTGATCATCGGCGATGGCCCGCAACTCGCCGCGCTGACCTCACAGGCCAGCCGCCTGGGCATCCAGGACCGTGTGCATTTCACCGGTTTCCTGAGCAATCCCTACCCTTTTATCAGACAGGCAAGACTGCTGATCCTGAGTTCGTTTCATGAGGGCTTGCCGACCGTGCTGATCGAAGCCCTGGCGCTGGGCACCCCTGTGTTGGCCTGCGACTGTGAAACCGGGCCCCGGGAACTGCTTGATAACGGCCGCCTTGGCGATCTGGTCAAGGTCAATGATGTACCGGCGCTGGCCGAAGGGATGCTGCGCAGCCTGATTTCGCAAAGCCAGGCGACACCAAGCCGGGAAGTGGCCGCTGAAGCCGTCCGACAGTACACCAGTCAACATGCCGCGCAAGCGTATTACCAGGTTTGGAATCAATGAAAAGACTGCTGATTATTCTGCAGGACTTGAATGGCGGCGGCGCCGAAAAAATGATGGCGCGGCTCGCCGGTGCGCTGACTGACGCAGGCAATGACGTGACCTTGTTGATGCTCACCGGCACGGGTGTGAACTCGCTGTGCCTCGACCCCCGGGTCAAACAGGTGCAGTTGCACAGTGCGCGCAGCGCCAGAGCCGTGCCGGCGCTGGCACGCTTTCTTCGCCACAATCGCTTTGACGCACAACTGGCCGCCCTTACCCATGTCAATGTCGTAGCCATCGCCGCGGCTGCGCTGTCAGGTACGCTGGCGCGCCTGCATGTCAGCGAACGCAACGCGTTTTCCCGTGACAGACACGTCAATCCGGCATTGATGGTGCGTATCGCCTATCTGTTGGCACCACTGCTGTATCGGCTCATCCCCAATCCGGTGATCTGCGTCTCGCGCGGTGTTGCTCAGGACCTGGTCGACACCACCATCACGCGCCCGCAGGATGTCACCATCGCTGACAACCCGGTGCTCGACAACGATTTTCGCGACAAGACGCCGGGACGTCCAAACCATCGCTGGCTGTCGAAAAAAACCGCCCCGGTGATTGTCGCTGTAGGTCGCCTGGCACAGCAAAAAGGCTTTGACGTATTACTCGATGCCTTTGCCCGATTAGCCGATCCCAGTGTTCGATTGATCATTTTCGGCGAAGGCGCGCTCAGAGCCGAGTTGCTCGAGCAGGCCATTGCCCTGGGCGTGGCCGACCGCTTCGATCTGCCGGGCTATACCAGCGATCCATTGGCCGAGGTGGCAGCGGCCGATTGCTTTGTGCTGTCGTCGCGTTTCGAGGGCAGTCCCAACGCGCTGGTCGAGGCCCTGTCCACGGGCACCCCAGTGGTATCGACCCGCTGCCCCTATGGCCCGCAAGAGATTCTCGACAATGGCGCGATCGCCCCGCTGGTGGCGGTCGATGCCCCTGACGCACTGGCCCAGGCGATCACCGTGGAACTGACGTTGCCGCGTGATGCACACCGCCAGGCGCGCATCGATGCCGCTGCCCGTTTTGTGAGTGCGTGCGCGGCGAAGACTTATCTCGATGCCTTGCTAGGGAATCAATCGTGATGAACAAACTGGAAGTCAGGTACACCACCCTGCGCGACGCTTTCACATTGTTCGGCGTGCTGTTCTACACCCAGGTCATCGGATTTTTTTTCGGGTTGGCTGATACGTCGAATCTGGACGCCGCCGAAAGAGACCTCGAAGGCAACGTGGTCAACCAGATCTGCGGCCTGATCACCCTGCTGGTTCCGCTGTTCTTCTTCATCCGCAACAAGGTCTTCATCAGCAAAAGCTTTTACAGGAACAACACCTTCCTGCTGATATTCATGCTTAGCCTGGCCGTATCGATCAGTTGGTCCTACGACCCGATGTTGAGTTTCAAACGGTTTGTGGCGCTGATCAGCGTGGTGTTCTTTGCCGGTTTCATTGCCTACAACTACAGCCTCGAGAAAATCGCTTTCATGCTCGGCTGCACCATCGGCGCTGTAGCGTTGTTCGGTTTGATATTCGCGCTGGTAAGGCCCGACATCGTCTTCATTGATGGCGGCATTCGTGACGGTGCGTTCAAGGGGATTTTCCCGGAAAAAAATGCCGCTGCCCGAATCAACGCGATCGCCATTCTGTTACTGCTGCCGATGATCCGTCAGCGCAATCCCTGGGCCATCGTCTACTCATTATTCTCGCTGATCGCGATTGCGCTGGCCCAATCTGCCACGGCAATCGCACTGATTATTGCCGGCACCGTGAGCTATTGGTACTTCCTCACGCTGATTCGCCTGCACATCAACCGCTCACTGACAGCATTCCTCGCTACCACATTCATTTATTTGCTGATCTGCCTGTTTCTATACGGCAATTACACCCTGCTGCTGGAACTGATGGGGCGTGATGCATCACTCACCGACCGCACGCTGATCTGGGACTTGCTCACACCGCTGATCGACGCCGAATTCCTCAAGGGTTACGGCTTCGGCGCTTTCTGGTCCAGCCCGGACGCCGAGACATTCATCAACCGCTGGGGTTACATCGGCAATGCCCACAGCGGCTACATGGAGACCTTGCTCAACGGCGGTGTCATCCAGCTGACAGCGCTGATCCTGATGCTGATCGAGGCGTTGATCAAACACTACCGGGCCGTGGTAGCGGATCAGTCGGCGCGGTTTCACGCCAGCGCTATGGTCATCATCGGAGCGTTCATGCTCACCAACTATGTGGCGTATGTCGTTCCCAACTACCGCTCCGCAGAGTTTCTGGTGTTCTGCGTCCTCGCCCTGTCCTTTCGGCATCACCACGCGACATACCCCGAGTGGTCACGGCCAACCCTGGGTCAGCGTCCGCCTGGCAAGGCATTACCACGCGACTCAGCCAATGCGTAACAGAAGGAGAAATAACCATGCCAGACCAAGCCCCCTCTTCACGCCCTACGGTATGTGTCGTGATCGCGATGTACAACGGCGCCGACAGCATCGAGCAAACACTGGCGTCCGTGGCCGGGCAAACCCGACTACCCGATCACGTCATCGTCATCGACGATGGTTCCACCGATGATGGACCACAACGCGTCAAGGACTTCGCGGCGCCGTTTCGCCTGACGCTGTTGCATCAAGCCAACGAAGGCCAGGCCAGTGCCCGCAACCACGGACTGCAGCACACTGAAGAGACTTATGTGGCGTTTCTCGATGCCGATGACAGATGGTATCCGCAAAAGCTGGAGCGACAACTGGCACTGTTTGAGGAACTGAGTCGTCAGGGACGGCCGGTGGCGCTGATAGATTGCTACGTGCACAACGACTACAGCGACGGTACGCGAATACTGGAAAACCGGCAAAAAAACGGTAGGCATTTCGATGATTTCATTCGCGCCAACGTCCTCAATGGCGTGTCCTCCGCGATGGCCAGACGTGATGTGATCATGCAACTCGGCGGCTTCAATGCCAGCCTGCGTTACTCCGAAGACCGTTTCATGTGGACCCGGATCGCCGAACACTGGGAGGTTCACACCGTGCCAGAGGTGCTGATGCAGCGCATGGTCAACAGCGGCAACATGACCGCGCAACCGACAAGGTACTACCCGTACAAGATCAGGTTCATCGAAGCGTTCCTCGCCCACTTTGGCCCGCAGTTGAGCAAGCAGCAACGGATCGATTTCGCTCTGGGCAGCCACTCCGACTTTCTCGAACTGTTTTCCCGCAGAGGCGAGCATGCCCAGGTGATCGATGTATACCGGCGAATGCTGGAGTACTCCTGGCAAACGCTGATCTTCAGGAACGGCAAACCGACATTGCGCTTGCTCTATGCATGCGTCCAGTCATTGCGCAAGGCAGTTGCATCAACCACCGCTCATTGAGCCGGTATCCGCCATGGCCAATCACCGTCTGGTTAAATTGATCTGGATTTTCACCGAGAAATTCGGCCTGATTTTCCTGTCGATGATTACCTTTGTCGCGTATGCCAGGCTGCTGTCGCCCACGGAGTTGGGTGTGGGCACGGTCATCATTGCCATCGTCGAGTTGATCGGCATGATGTATTCCTCGGTTCTGGAAGACCCGCTGGTACGACTCGAGCGGCTGGAAGACAAACACATCGCCACAGCCTTCTGGGCGTCGGTACTCGTCAGCCTGGCGTCCATCGTCGTCATCTCGGGCGCGGCGATGCTGTACACGCCTCACCCGATGCTGCAATGGATGACGGCGGTGGCCTCGGTAAAAATCCTGTTCACCATGATGGCGCGGGTCTATGTGGCGCAAATGCGCCGTAGCGGCAACTTCAGGATGCTGGCGTCGCGCACGCTGCTGGGCAAGGTGTGCGGGGGCGTGGGCGGCATCGCTGCCGCACTCTGGGGATTGGGCGCCTGGGCGGTCATTGCTCAGGCACTGATCATGGAGTTCGTGTCCGTTATCGTATTGATGCGCGCAGACCCGCGCCGCATTGCCTTTTACATTGACGGCCCGCTCTTGCGCGAACTGTTGAGGGCCGGCGCACCGGTTGCCGTCAACGCGCTGAGTTCGCAAACGCTACAGCGCGGGGTCACCGTCATCCTGGGCATGACGGCCGGCACCAACGCAGTTGGCATGTTCAACATGGCGATGCGCATCATCGATCTGCCGCGCACGGCGATCTATCACGGCCTGATCAGCTATGCGCTGCCGGTGTTTGCCCGACGCAGCGCCGATCCATCGCGGTTGCGCACGATCGTCAGCGATTCGACCGCCGTCAGCTGCTTCCTGCTGACGCCCCTGTTCATCGGCATCGCACTCACGGCGCACGATCTGATCCTGTTGATCTTCGGCGCCAAATGGACCGAGGCCATTGTGCTGCTGCAAGTGCTTGCATGCACGGCAGCCATCGGTAATACCGCCATGTACGCCACGACCGCACTGGTCGCGGTCAATTGCAGCCACCTGACCATCAAGGCCGAAGTGGCAACCACCGTATTGGCACTGGCGCTGGTTTATGGCTTCGGCAGCCTCTATGGCGGCATGGCCGCCGCCCTCGCCCTGCTGGTCCGGATGGCGATCATCACGCCACTGCAAATCCGCGGGTTGAACAGTGCAATCGGCTATGGCTGGCGGCGATTTTTCGAAACCAACTATCGCAGCGTGATTGCTTCGTTCGTCATGGCGGCGATCGTCCTGATGGTTTCTCCCCGCCTGGGTGTTCAGGGCTACTTGCACCTGATCTACAGCATCGTGGTTGGCGCACTGAGTTATGCCGTGGCGTATAGCGTGATGCATCCGCGCTGGCCGCAAGAATTCAAATCGGTTTTCACCATCCGCTGAGAGGACGCACCCGACAACCTTTTCCCTTCCCGGACCCCATTCTCCTGACTCGTGCAATTTCCTTGTGACAGGAACGCCTCATCATGCACAAAACCACGTTGATTACCGGCGGGGCCGGATACATCGGCTCCCATACCACCCTGACCCTGATTGACGCCGGTCGACAGGTGCTGGTCCTCGATAACCTGTGTAACAGCTGCCGCGAATCGCTCACGCGCCTGGAGTATCTGACTCGCAAGCGAGTCGATTTCATTGAAGGTGATATTCGCGATAGTCAGCTGCTCGACGATATTTTCAGCCGCTACGACATCGACGCCGTGATGCATTTTGCCGGCCTCAAGTCCGTCGAGGAAAGCGTTCGCAAGCCGCTGGATTATTACGCCAACAACGTGGTTGGCACGCTCAATCTCTGCCATGCGATGGCCCGGTCTGAGGTCTTCAAACTGGTGTTCAGCTCGTCGGCCACCGTGTATGGCGCCCCCCGGCAGATACCGCTCATCGAAGACATGGGCGCAGGCAAACCGATCAATCCCTACGGCCGCACCAAGCTGCTGATCGAAGAGTTGCTCACCGACCTGTGCCTGTCCGATCCGCAATGGAGCATTGCGGTGTTGCGCTACTTCAACCCGATTGGTGCTCACGCAAGCGGGCTGATCGGAGAAAACCCCAATGGCAGACCCAACAACCTGCTGCCTTGCCTGACACGGGTCGCGATGAGGCAAGTGCCCGAACTCATGGTGTACGGCAGCGACTACCCCACTGTCGACGGAACGTGCGTGCGCGATTACGTCCATGTGCTCGACGTTGCCGATGGCCATCTCAAAGCGTTGCGGGCGTTGCAGAACACAAACGGCATCCACGTCTGGAACCTGGGAACAGGCATTGGCCATAGCGTGCTGCAGATCATCCACAGCTTCGAGAACATTACCGGTATTACCATCCCCTTCCGGTTCGCACCGCGCCGCGACGGCGATATCGCCGAATGCTGGGCCGACCCCACCAAGGCAGGGCGTGATCTAGGCTGGTACGCACAGCGCGACCTGATGCAAATGATCATCGACACCTGGCGATGGCAATTGTGTAATCCGCATGGGTACCGCTCCCAACCCGGATTGGCGGCATCGATTGCGTTAAAGCAATGGGTATGAGCAGGTTCATTCTTTTGGCGACCCTGCTATCGGTCGTTTGCAACGCGTCGGGGGGCACTTCCCCGCCGCTGGCCAACGGCCTGGTGCTGTGGCTCGACGCCGCCGACGCGTCGACTATGACCCTCGATGCCCAGAACCACCTCCTGCGGTGGCACGACAAGTCCGGCGAAGCCAATGACGTTACCGTAGACAATGGCGCAGACGCCGCACTCCCCCAGCGTGTGGAGAACGCCATGAATGGCCATCCGGTGGTGCGCTTGAGTGGTACTTCAGCCTTCCTTGGCAAGGCCATTCGTACGGCAAAAGGCCCTGTTACCCTATTGATCGTGTCACGCAGACTAAACGAGCAAAGCGGCGGCGAGACCTGGCAGCGACTGTTCAGTTCGCGCCCGATAATCGCCGATAACGACAACGTGCCACCGAACTTCGCGATCAGCGTGCAACAGCGCACCGCCTACGATCCGACCCTCTTCGTCCTGGAACTCAACGACGTGCCCATCGGCCCGTACGCGGTGGGGCGCAACGTAGTCGGCAGCGTCGAACATTTGCGCGGCGACATCGCCGAAATACTGATGTACGACCGGCACCTCGCCTCCCTGGAGGAACGGCAGCGCGTCTTTCAGTACCTGGCGGACAAGTGGTCCGTCGCCCTTCCCAAGGCTGCCAATTCCTGGACCCGCGTCGGCCCGCTGGGAAAGGTACCGGAACGGACCCACACCGGACTGCCGCTGTCCGATCAGGGCAATGCCGGCCAATGGAGGTTGGACACACAATTCTCCGACGATTTCGACGGCGCGACCCTTGACCCCAGCCGCTGGCACGTCAACAACGCCACTGGCACCGACTCGCTCGGGCGCAAACCGGCGCTGTTCATGCCGGACAATGCTTACCTGAGCGATGGCCATCTGAACATCGTTTTCCGCAAGCAAACCTTGCCGCAAAAGTACGTAAAACTCGGCTTTGAAGGTTACAGCTCGGCGATGGTCCGAACGATCGAGCGCAGTTTTTACGGCTACTACGAAGCCCGCGCCAAACCGATGGACTCGGCCGGCTCCAGCGCCTTCTGGCTCGCGTTTACGGGGCTTGCCGACAATGCCACGGAAATCGACATCTTCGAAATCGGTGGCAAAACCAAAAACGCCTCCTTCGACCGTCGCTACAACATGAATGCCCACGTTTGGGCCACGCCGCACAGCACCGAACATTTGAGCGATGGCAGCAGTTGGGTCAGCCCATGGCGGCTGGCCAGTGCCTTCCATGTCTACGGTTTTGACTGGCAGCCCGACACATTGTGCTGGTACGTCGACGGCGTACTGGTGCGCGAGGCAAAGAACACCCACTGGTTCTTCCCCATGCATATCCTCTTTGACAGCGAGGCCATGTGGCAGTGGTTCGGCGTAGTCGACGACGCCGACCTGCCCTCCACCTTCAGCGTGGACTACCTCAAGGTGTGGCGTCGCGGTAGATAGTCGCAACTCGGCCGGGTTTTCTTGAAAGGCCCCAAGCGCTTTTCACAGGGGCCAGGCATCCCCCCAAATCCAGGAACCCACCCATAAAAGAGGTCGCAGCAATGAACGGTACGATGACTTCCGATCAAGCGATAGCCTGCCTGAATCTGGCGCTTGAACGTAACAAACAACTGTTCAGCGACGCCTATCACTTGAGCCACGCCGCCCTTGATCTTCTCGATCAGCCCAACATGGACGCGGAAAAGTTCACCCAGTATCAGAGAAAAAGACGGCAGGCCGATCTTAAATACCTGGAAGCTATCGAGCACTTGCGATTAATCATGGCTGAATACCCTGTCCATCTCTTCTCTGCGCAGAACTCAATACATGAGCCACTGGGATGCCGGATCGACCGTTCTGGAAAACATGCTTAACGCCCTGCGCGAACCAGAACAGAGCACTGCGGCTCGGAAATTCCCGCGACTGGTGCGTTGATCGCCTTTTCTGCCTTCGTAGCCCTATCGCCATCGAATGGCGCCCCTCCCACTGCGCGAGCGACAGGCTGACAAGTTGTCGATGGCACGGCTGGCAAACAACTTGCTTAGGTCTGATCAGGCTTGAGCCATCAACGACGATGGCTTCGCAAACATCACGGACAACGGCGTCCGCTCCCCTGCGCATTACGACAGGTGGGCGTGCGCCGTTTTTGCTTTCACCCCGGCATAAAAGGAAATCCTCATGCCTGCTCAAGGAATGCTCCCCCCGGGTCACGCCATCGCGCCTGCGCACAGCGGTGTCGGCAAGTCACGCCCTGCTGGCATTGCCCTGCGGTCATTGTTCGACCCTGGCATGGCCCTGCTCGAACGCACCAGGATCGGCCTCTGGTTACCACTCGGGTTGGCCCTCGGCGCCTGCGGTCTCGCACTGGCCGAACAGCCAGCAAGCGCACTGGCCCTGATACCTGGCGTCCTCTATCTGGGGGGCGCGTGGCATCTTCGGGAGCGTCATCAACGCCATCTACAGATATTCTGGGACACTGAACTGGCACAACTGCTGCGCAGCTCCCGGGATGCCGACCCAGCGACGCTACTGGTGGCCGCCAGCATGCAACTGCGCAACAACGAACGCTTGCGCAGCGAAGTACAGTTCGCCAGTCGTGCGCTGGAGCAAATGTCTCAACAGGCCCGCGACCAAGGTGAGGAACAGAGCCAACGAATCGCCATGATCGCCACCGCCAGCGAGCAAATCGATCAGACCTTACACAGCATTGATGCCTTGGCCCAGGGCGCGCTGGCAGCCTTCGCCAACGCTCATACCATGAGCGAAACCGGTTGTCTGGAGGCGCGTTCAGTGGGTGACAGCATGCGCGCCATTCAGCACAGCCTGGGCAATACCGCACACGCCGTGGAAGCATTGCTGCAGCGCACCAGCGCAGTAGAAAGCACCGTCAATAGCATTCAGGCACTGGCCAAACAGACCCAGTTGTTGGCACTCAATGCCTCCATCGAAGCGGCCCGTGCCGGCGAGCACGGTCGCGGTTTCGCCGTGGTCGCCGATGAGGTCCGCAGCCTGGCCCAAGCCACGGACCGGGCTACCCATGAAATCACCACAGCCGCGACGGCGATCGCCATGGCCGTGCGCCAAGTGGATGGCGAGGTCAAGGAACACCGCGGCCTGCTGGCAGCCGGTAGCCAACAGAGCGAGCAACTCGCCGCCAACCTCGACGACCTGGCTCAACATAGCCAGATCAATCTGCAACACCTCGGCGCCATGCAGCAGGCGCTCAGCGAGCACCAGCAAGCCAATCATGACCTCAGCGAACAGTTGCAACAGGTCAATGCCACGGTGCAAGAGCAGAGTACGCGGACCCATGCGCTGCACGACCTGACCCATTATCTCAACCAGCTCACCGTCGGAAACCGCCCATGAACCTACAATTCGCCGCCGCACTCGATGGTGGGCAATCCCGACGAACCCGTCTGCCACACAACGACGCGGGACTCAGACAGATGCTTTTGCTGGGTCTCGACCTGTTGCAAGGTCTGCAGCAGCATCGCGGTCTCGGCGGACAGACCTCCCGCGAGGCACAGCAACGTTGCCAGGCACTGGGTCATTCGCTCGACCAACGCTGGAAAGAATGGCCGTATAGCGCACAGTGCCAGGCCTGGAACGCATTACGCCGCGAACCTGCGGATTTCGAGGGCCATTGCCGGTTGCTGCAAGACTTGCTCGGCGCCATCCAGAACCTCGAACTGCGGCGCTGCGCGCTTAATCTGCAGCCCCCGAGCATCGCCGAGCGCTGTTGGGAGCTGGAAGACCTGGGGCGGCTGCGCGGCCTGTCGGTGCGCGCCGCCGCCCATCAGAATTGCCCACTGCAAATGCTTGTTCAATTGCAGTACCTGCACGAGCGCTTGCTCAGGCATGCCCCCCGCTCGCTGCACAACGCTCTCGAACGACTGCAACGCTGCCTGATCGGTACAACGACAGTGTCCATCTCCCCAGCGCAGTGCTACGCCCTGCTCACCCCCTTGCTCGACGAGCGCCTCGACGCCATCCGCCGGGATCTGGGCTAAGGCTTACCTCCATTCGACTTCGCAACGGTGCGCAGGAGAGCTGTTTTAGTTCACCTCGCACCCAAGCTGCCCAAAAAGCGATCAGTGCTTCGCTCTCCCCCGGCTCTACGCCCCCTTCGATATCTTTTTAGAAAACATCACAAAACTACTTCAAGCCTTTGTACCAATTGATTTTTTTTGCATAAAAAAACTCGGACATAAACTTGGCAAGCCCTTTGCTACTACTGACTAACAGACTTATGCGGCACGCCAATGGCGGCGTGCTGCACTTTCCGGACAACGGCGTCCGTCAGGTCCCTCTATCGAGGGTGCCTGGCGCACGCCGTTTTTTTTTGCCCCTAAAAAAAGGATGTGGTTATGACTGATGAGCGTGACTCGCAACATCCGGTACACCCTGGCCGGCGCACTTTTCTGAAGCAATCCCTGGTGACGGCAGGTACTGTCGCCGGGATCGCCGCCCTCGATGTTGTCGCGCCGGGCTTTCTGCGTAGCGCAGTCTGGGCTGCCGGCAGCGACGCGCCGGAGAAAGCTGCACTGAAGGTCGGTTTCATTCCCCTCACCGACTGCGCATCAGTCGTGGTGGCGGCAACCCAGGGTTTCGGCGAAAAATACGGCCTTACTATCACGCCGAGCAAAGAGGCCTCCTGGGCCGGCGTACGCGACAAACTGCTCAACGGCGAACTGGATGCTGCCCATGTGCTCTACGGCCTGATCTATGGCGTGCAACTGGGCATCGGCGGGCCGCAGAGAGATATGGCCATGCTCATGGGACTGAACCAGAACGGCCAGGCGATCACCCTCTCCAAACAGCTGCAGCAAGCGGGCGTGACCAATGGCGAGCAACTGGCCGCCAAGGTCAAGCAAGGTGGCACGCCACTGACCTTCGCCCAGACGTTCCCCACCGGCACCCATGCCATGTGGCTCAATTACTGGCTCGCCAGCCTCGGCATTAACCCGCTGACCGATGTGAAGACCATCGTGGTGCCACCGCCACAGATGGTCGCCAACATGCGCGTGGGCAACATGGACGGCTTCTGTGTCGGCGAGCCTTGGGGAGCCCGGGCGATTGCCGACAACATCGGCTTCACCGCCGTTACCACCCAGAAACTCTGGCCCGATCACCCGGAGAAAATCCTTGGCACCACCCGTGCCTTCGTCGAGCAATACCCCAACACCGCCCGGGCGTTGACCATGGCGGTGCTCGACGCCAGCCGGTTCATCGAGGCCAGCGTAGAGAACAAAAAAAGCACCGCCCAACTGATTGCCGGCAAGGCCTACGTGAATGCGCCCGTCGAAGTGATCGAACAACGCTTCCTCGGCCACTATGACGACGGGTCAGGCAACCAATGGACGGACGAGCATGCGATGTCCTTCTGCAAGGATGGCAGCGTCAACTACCCCTACCTGTCGGACGGTATGTGGTTCCTCACTCAGTTCCGTCGCTGGGGCCTGCTCAAGGAGGATGTGGACTACGCCGGTGTGGCCAAGTCTATCAACCAGACAAAACTCTACGGCGAAGCCGCCAGCCAGCTTGGCCTGACTGTACCGGGCAGTCCGCTGCGCAGTAGCACCCTGATCGACGGCAAGGTCTGGGACGGCTCCAATCCGGCCGCCTATGCCAACTCCTTCACCATCAAAGCCTGACCGGAGTAACCCGCCATGAACGCACCCCTCAAGTTGCCAGCGCCGCCCACCACTACGGCGAGTACCCAGCCAGAGCGTCGCTCTCCCTTCCTGAGCGGGTTGCGTCAACGCGCCAGGGATGGCATTGCCCCAGCATTGGGTATCGCCCTGTTTCTCGCCGTCTGGGCGTTTATAGCCGCACGCAGTGAGGGCCTGCCCGGCCCGCTCGCTACTTGGTATTCAGCCCTGGAGCTGTTCAGCGCCCCCTTCTACGACAACGGTCCGAACGACATGGGCATTGGCTGGAACGTACTGGCCTCCCTTGGCCGGGTCGGCATCGGCTTCGGCCTCGCCGCCCTGCTCGGTATTCCGCTGGGCTTCGCCATCGGCCGCTTCGCCTTCCTAGGCGGTATGTTCGCGCCGATCAACAGCCTGCTACGTCCGGTCTCGCCGCTGGCGTGGTTGCCGATCGGCCTGCTGGTGTTCAAGGCCGCCGGCCCGGCATCGATCTGGGTGATTTTCATCAGCTCGATCTGGCCGATCATTCTCAACACCGCCGCAGGGGTCGCCAGCGTGCCGCAGGACTACTTGAACGTCGCGCGGGTGCTCAAGCTCAGCGAATGGAAGGTGTTCACCCACATCCTGTTTCCTTCGGTGCTGCCGCATCTGATGACCGGTATTCGCCTGTCCATCGGCGTGGCGTGGCTGGTGATCGTCGCCGCAGAAATGCTCACCGGCGGTGTCGGTCTGGGCTTCTGGGTGTGGGACGAATGGAACAACCTCAATGTCGAGCACATTCTCATCGCCATCATCATCGTCGGTCTGGTCGGCCTGCTGCTCGAGCAGGGCCTGTTGTGGATCGCCAAACGCTTCGACTACACCAACTGAACCGACGCCCGCGCGGGTGTTTGGGTTGCCCGCACCTGACGCTTACCCGATGCAGGAGAACCGAGATGACTAAATTCGTCGAGCTGACCCAGGTCAGCAAGCACTTCGACACCAAAAAAGGCCGCTTCCAGGCCCTCAGCAACGTCAACCTGAGCATCGCTCGTGGCGAGTTCGTCTCGTTGATCGGCCATTCAGGCTGTGGCAAATCCACGGTGCTGAACCTGATCGCCGGTCTGCTTGAAGCCAATGGCGGCGGCTTGATATGCAACGGTCGCGAGATCGACGGTCCCGGCCCTGAGCGCGCAGTGGTGTTTCAAAACCACAGCCTGCTGCCCTGGCTGACTTGCTTCGGTAATGTGCACCTGGCTGTGGAGAAGGTATTCGGCAAACGCGAAAACAAGGCCGCGCTGAAGGCGCGTACCGAGGCGGCGCTGGCAATGGTCGGTCTTGAGCATGCCATGCACAAGCATCCCAGCGAGATTTCCGGGGGCATGAAGCAGCGTGTCGGCATCGCTCGCGCGCTGGCCATGGAGCCGAAAATACTGCTGATGGACGAACCCTTCGGCGCGCTCGACGCCCTCACCCGCGCGCACCTTCAGGACGAGCTGCTGCGTATCGTTGCCGCCACTCAGAGCACCGTGGTGATGGTCACCCATGATGTCGATGAGGCCGTATTGCTCTCCGACCGCATCGTGATGATGACCAACGGGCCGGCGGCCACCGTCGGTGAGTTCCTTAGCGTTGGCCTGGCAAAACCGCGCAATCGCCTGGTGCTGGCCAACGACCCCGAGTACCACCGCTATCGCACAACGGTCCTCGAGTTCCTCTACCACCGCCAGCAAATGCCGGCGGCTTGAAAACGAAACAAGTTTCGGGGTGGCCGTGACCGATATGACCCTGGCAGCGGAATCCAACGGTCGAGGTGTGCTCGTCAGCGACGGTGGATTCTTCTTGCCACGGAACAGGAAAGACACGGGTCAGAGTGAGAGCTCTTCAAGCTTGCGATCGCCAGCCATCGCCCCGTTCAAGCACTCATCCAGGAACCTCACCACCGTTCCCATGCAGCCGACCCGCTCCTCGACATGGGGCATATGGCTGGAGTTCTCGAACAACGCCCAACGAACATTCGGGATCTGCTGCAGAAAGGGTCTGACCACCGTCGGTGTTGCTTCATCGTAGCGACCTGAGATCACCAGCGTCGGCACGTTGACCTGCGGCAAACGGTCGACGATGGTCCAGTCTTTCAGGCTGCCTATCACATGAAATTCCGTCGGCCCGCTCATCGCATGGTAAACGGTGGGATCGGCATCGACCTGGGCAAACGTACGCGCGACTTCTTCGGGCCAGGGAATGACGCGACACACATGGTTGTCGTAAAAAACCCTCGAAGCGTCCTGATAGGCGGCCGCTTGAAAATCCCCTGCCCGTTCGTACTCAAGCAAAGTTTCATGGACCCCGGCAGGCAGCAGTTGACGTAAACGGTTGGCTTCCTGAACCCAGACGCGCATGTCCGACGGGGAATTAGCGAGGATCAAGGCCCGTAGTCCCGCAGGTTGGCGTACCGCGTGCTCGCTGGCGAGCATGCCGCCCCAGGATTGCCCCAGGAGTGCGTAATTGTCGCTGATACCGAGATGATCCAGCAGGTTGTCCAGCTCCTCGAGAAACAGCGCTACGTTCCAGAACGAGGTGTCTTTTTCCGGCAGGTGGGTCGAGCGACCGTTACCCAATTGATCGTAATGCACCACCGCCCGCCCACTCGCGGCGATGTCCTTATAGGCATCGACGTAATCATGCGTGCAGCCCGGGCCGCCATGCAAAATCACCAGCGGCGTGTTCTTGCCGTCAAAGTGACCTGTGACGCGATACCAGGTCTGATAAGGACCAAAAGGTGCGAAGCCTTCGCGTATTCCGATAGATTCCATTTCTTCGTGCCGCCCCTGAAAAACCGTACGGCACACGATAGCGGGATCAGACCTTCAAAATAACTAGAGAAATAGATAGGTTTTTGCCCTGTTTCAGCTATCGAGCAATCGATAGTGGGTGGCCCGAACCACGGCCTGGACCCGATTCTTGGCCCCGAGTTTATGCATGGCCGAGGTCAGATGGAGGCTGATGGTGGCCAATGAACGATTCAGTTGGTTGGCAATCTCGGCGGCGGTCAGCCCCTCAGCCGCCCATTTAAGGCACTCGCGTTCACGTTTGGTCAGATGAACGGGAGGCGTGTGAGCCTCCTTGCCAAGCAACGGATAGGCCGCTTCCTGCAAGGCATGGGAAATCAGGCTGAAATCGGCGAGGGTCCGCCGGGCATCGCACAGGACACTGCTGCTGCTGGTACGCAGCCCGGTCAAGGAGGCAAAGCCGCCTCTGGGCAGATGAATCGGGACCGACACACCACAGGTCATCTGCGCGTCTTCCAGATAATTCACCACTGGCGCATGGCACTGACTGATGACCGGCTCCAGCAGGGTGTCAGTCCCGGGTTTGTAAGACCAGACAAAGGGTGAAACACAATTGAGTGCTACCTGCTGGACAGGGTCGATCTGGTAGTAACCCTCTGCACACCAACGCGCATGCCAATCGGCTGGCGTGTTGCGCAGTTTGAGCACCGAGGGCGTGATCAACTTGCCTTCATGGTCCAGCGGCACCGGGCTGTAGTCGTACACCAACGCATCGAAGCCCAGCTCCTGGGCCAACAGCAAGGCGTTGTCCATCTGCTCATCCAGGCTCTTGCCCGACAACAGACGGGGATTGAGGTCTGATAGCTTCGTCTGCATCCATTGCCCTCCCTAATTAATTTCAATCCTGAAATTCAGCACGTAGAATGCCACGCCTCGGCGAGGGACTGCCAGACAAAACCTATTAGAAATACTAGCTTTTGGGCGCAAGACTTACTCAGTAAGGTAGGCCATTTAGTTAGCCTCCGAACCGGTCAGCATCATAAAGGGAGAATTGCGATGTGGCGTGAAATCGAGCCGGACCAGCACTATAACGTCGAGGTCGATGGCCACAATCTGGTGGTTTATAGCTTTGGCGAGGGCGATGAGGTCCTGCTATGCCTCAATGGAGGCCCGGGGCTTCCCTGCGATTATCTGCGTGACGCCCATGGCTGGCTCAAGGACAAGGGGTTGCGCGTGGTCGCCTTCGACCAACTCGGCACCGGCGCATCTGACAGACCTCAAGACCCATCCCTGTGGGATATTTCCCGTTATGTCGCTGAGGTGGAAACCGTCCGGCAGGCCCTCGACCTGGGCCGGGTGCATTTGCTGGGGCACTCCTGGGGCGGCTGGCTGGCGATCGAATATGCCATTTACCACCCTCATGCACTCAAAACCCTGATTCTGGAAAATACCGTAGGCGATATCCCGCACCTGTCTCAGGAACTGGAGCGTCTGCGTGGTGCGCTTGGCAGCGAAACCGTGGCCATGATGCAGCGCCATGAAGCCATGGGCACCCTCGATCACCCTCAATACCAAGCGGCAATCACCCTCCTCAACTATCGCCACGTCTGCCGCCTGGACGAGTGGCCGGCGCCGGTCACGCGCTCTCTGGGCGACTGGAACATGGAGCCCTACACAACCATGCAGGGGCCGAATGAGTTTCTCTACGTCGGCAACCTGAAAAACTGGAACCGTCTCCAGGAAATGGCCGATTTCACCATGCCGGTATTAATTACCACCGGCCAGCACGACGAACTGACGCCGGCCTGTGCCATGCGCATGAAAATGGCGCTCAAGGATGCGGCACTGCATGTGTTCCCCAACAGCAGCCACATGCCCTTCTACGAAGAACCTCACGCCTACTTTCCGGTGTTACTGGATTTCCTCCAGCGGCACCGAGGTTAGTCGATGAATCTGTCGCGTTACCGTTTCATCCTGTCACGCCCCCTGCAGCTGCTGCCGGTGCTGTTCGGCATCAGTCTCATCACGTTTGTGCTGGTGCGCTCGATTCCCGGCGACCCGGCGCGCGCCCTGCTCGGCTCGCGCAGTACGCCGGAGGGGCTGCTCAGGGTGCGCGCTCAGTTCGGCCTCGATCAGCCGCTGTGGATGCAGTACTTCTACTTCCTGAAAAACCTGTTCAACGGCGATCTCGGCCAGTCATTGCTGTACAAGGTCGACGCCTTGAAGCTGATCAGCACGCGCATCGAGCCCACGTTGTTTCTGGTGCTGGGCAGCGTGCTGCTTGCCATGTTGATCGCGGTGCCGCTGGCCACCGTTGCGGCCCGTAACAAGGGCGGTTGGGGTGACAACCTGATCCGCCTGTTCACCACCGCCGGCCTCGGCATGCCGGCATTTTGGCTGGGGATCATGTTGATCCTGCTCTTCAGCGTACAACTGGGCTGGTTTCCGGTTTCCGGCTACGGCCGTTCCTGGCTGGACAAACTGCACCACATGGTCCTGCCCTGCCTGACCATTGCCCTGGCGTTATCGGCGGTATTGATACGTAACCTGAGGGCAAGCATGCTGATGGAGTTGCAAGCCGACCATGTCACGGCAGCCCGGGCTCGCGGTCTGTCTGAAGACGTGGTGTTTCGTCGCCATGTGCTGCCCAACTCGCTCGTACCCGCCGTCAACCTGCTGGCGGTGAACATCGGCTGGCTGATCAGCGGCACGGTGGTCATCGAAAGTCTGTTCGCCATACCCGGGATCGGCCAGTTATTGGTCCGAGGCATCTTCACCCGTGACTATATGGTGGTCCAGGGCGTGGCGATGGTGCTGGCCTGCGCCACTGTGGCGGTAAACTTTCTCGCCGACGTGGTGACAGTCGCCATCGATCCACGGGTGAAAATCCGATGAGCAGCCAGGCAACGACGGTTACTCGACTGAACCTGCGCCTGGGTTTGCGCAACCCTCGACTGGCAATGGGATTAGGCTTGGCAATCCTGCTCGGCTGGCTGGTGCTGGCGATCTTCGCGCCCTGGATCGCGCCCTTCGATCCAATCGCCCAGAACACTGATATTCGCTTGCTGGCGCCCCATCTGGCCCACCCGTTCGGCACCGACAATTTTGGCCGCGACGTCTTGTCCCGAGTGATCTGGTCGGCCCGCATCGACTTGCAATTGGCGGTCATCGGGGTGATTTTCCCGTTTCTGATCGGCACGTGTGTCGGGGCTTTGTCCGGCTACATCGGCGGACGTTTCGACACGTTCTGTATGCGCCTGATCGATATCATCCTGGCCTTCCCGTTCCTGGTGTTGATGCTGGCGATCATGGCGATCCTCGGTCCCGGCCTGATGAGTTTCTATATCGCCATGGCATTGGTGGGCTGGGTGTCCTACGCACGATTGATCCGCTCGCAGATCCTGATACTCAAGGAAAGCGATTTTGCCCTGGCCGCCAAAAGCCTCGGCTTCGGTCATGGGCGCATTCTGTTCAGGCACCTGCTGCCGAACGCGATGTTCGGTTCGATCGTGTTTTCCATGTCCGATGCGGTGCTGGTATTGCTCAACGGCGCAGCGGTCAGTTACCTCGGCCTCGGGGTTCAACCACCGACCGCCGAGTGGGGCACGATGGTCGCCGAAGGCCAGAGTTTCATTACTTCCGCCTGGTGGATCTGCACCTTTCCGGGATTGGCGATCGTCACCCTGGCCATGGGCTTCAGCCTGTTGGCCGACGCTGTTGCCGAACACTTGGGTGAACGCTCGTGAGTGCGCCTGTGCTGAAGGTCGAGGAGCTCAGCGTTATCGCCCGTAAGGGTGAGCACGAGGTGACGCTGGTGGATCGTTTGTCCTTTGACCTGGCCGAGGGTGAAGTGCTCGGACTGGTGGGAGAAAGCGGCTCCGGCAAGACCTTGGCTTGTCGCGGTTTAATGAGGCTGCTGCCGTCGCCGAACCTGCGAGTCGAAGGCACAGCCGTGCAACTGGCCGGGGAAAATCTGCTGCACCTGGACGAGGCCGGCATGCGCCGCATGCGTGGGCGTCAATTGGGGATGATTTTCCAGAACCCCAGCAGCCATCTCGACCCGTTGATGCGCATCGGCGAGCAGATTGGCGAAGGTATTCGTCTGCACCAAGGCGCCAGCAAGCGTGAAGCCCGCGCTCAAGCCATCGACGTCCTTCGTCAGGTGGGCATTCCCGATCCGCAGCGACGAGTCGACAGTTACCCTCACGAATTCTCCGGCGGCATGCGCCAGCGAGCGATGATCGCCGTGGCACTGGGTTGCAACCCGAACGTGCTGATCGCCGACGAACCGACCACCGCCCTCGACGTCACGGTGCAAGCGCAGATCCTGCGCCTGCTGTTGGATCTTCGTGACCAGCGTGGCCTGTCGATCATCATGATCACCCATGACCTGGGGGTCGTTGCGCAGACCTGCGACTCGATTGCGGTGATGTACGCCGGACGCTTGTGCGAGCACGGCAACAAGCACGAGGTGCTGGCCCATCCGCGCCACCCTTACACCGCGGGGTTGATCGACTGTCAACCGGCCACCAGTCACGGTCACGCATTGCTCAAAACCATCGCCGGGCAACCGCCCCTGCTCGACGCCCTGCCCCAGGGTTGTCGTTTCAATCCGCGTTGCCAGCAAATCGGCAACCGATGCACAACACTGATGCCAGGTTTGCAGCCGGTCAGCCATGGACACCGCATCGCTTGCCATTACCCCTTGGCCGCCGGAGACCGCTCATGACCCTGCTCAAGGTCAAGGATTTGCATGTGCGCTTCGCCGCGCCGGGCACTGGTCTGCTGGGCATGAACCGGCAATGGCTGACGGCGGTCAACGGCGTTTCGCTGACCCTCTCAGCCGGAGAGACGCTCGGGCTGGTCGGCGAGTCGGGCAGTGGCAAAAGCAGCCTGGGGCGAGCGATCCTGCACCTTAACGAGATTTACGCCGGGCAGGTGCTGTTCGATGGCATCGACATGGCCCATGCCGGGAAGATCGATATCGAGAGACTGCGTCATGAGACAGCGATGGTTTTCCAAGACCCTTATGCCGCCCTCAATCCACGCCTGAGCATCGGCCAGACCCTGGCAGAAGTGCTCCGGGTACAACGCAAGGTGCCGGAATCGCTGATTGCCGCCCGTGTCGATGAACTGCTGACGCTGGTCGGTCTGCGCCCCGAATTGGCCGCCCGCAAACCGCACGCCTTGAGCGGCGGCCAATGCCAGCGTGTCGGGATCGCCCGTGCGCTGGCCGTGGAGCCGCGCCTGATCGTCGCCGATGAATGCGTGGCCGCGCTGGACGTGTCCATCCAGGGGCAGATCATCAACCTGCTGCTGGAGCTGCGTCAGCGCATGAACCTGGCGATTGTGTTCATTGCCCATGATCTGGCCATCGTTCGCCGGCTCTGTGATCGGGTGGCGGTGATGTACCTGGGCAAGATCGTCGAAGAAGGACCGGTGGAAGAAGTATTTCGCTCCCCGCGACATCCCTATACCGCCGCGCTGATCCAGTCGATTCCAGAAATCGATCCGGCCCGGGCGCTACCCACCGACCCTTTGCCCGGTGAACCGCCCAGCCCTTTGCAGTTGCCATCCGGTTGCGCCTTTCACCCACGCTGTCGCTACGTTCGTGCCACTTGTAGCCAGGTGGCGCCCCCTACCCGTCAACTCGACGCTCGCCGTTACGACTGCGTGCTCGAGGAGCCTCTGTTTTAAAAAACCACGTACTCATCAAGAAGGAGTTTGACCATGAGATCCAGGCATTTGAAATTGCTCGCCGCAGCCACATTGACCGCTTGCACCCTTGCCAGCGGCATTGCCCAGGCGGCGGGTGTACTCACCATCGGTTGCCGTGAAGAAAGCACCACGTTCGACCCGATCAAAAGCGCGCAAAACCGCGATACCTGGGTGTTTTCCAATGTCTACGACACGCTGATCCGGGTCGACAAGGCCGGCAGCAAGATGGAACCCGGCCTGGCTGAAAGCTGGAAAGTCTCCGACGATGGCCTGACCTACACGTTCAAGATGCGCGCGGCGAAATTCTCCGACGGCTCGCCGATCACGGCCGATGATGCGGCATTCAGTCTGTTGCGCACTCGCGATAACAAGGCGTCGCTGTGGAGCGATGCCTACAAACTGATCGACACGGCGAAAGCAGCCGATCCGCAGACCCTGGTGGTCACCCTGACTACCCCGTCGGTACCGTTCCTCTCGCAATTGGCCTCGCCGACTGTGTCGGTGCTCTCGCAGAAGGCCATGACCCGCATGGGCGAAGATGCCTATGCTCAGGAGCCTGTGGTGTCAGGGGCATTTTTTGTCAAAGAGTGGCTGCGCGGAGATCGCGTGAAGCTGGAGAAGAACCCGCACTTCTGGCAGGCCGACAAGGTCAGCCTGGATGGCGTGGAGTGGATTTCCATTCCCGACGACAATACCCGGATGCTCAAGGTGCAGGCAGGTGAGCTGGACACCGCGATCTTCGTACCGTTTTCGCGAGTCGATGCGCTGCGCAAGGACCCCAACCTGACCATCCACTCCGACCCTTCCACTCGGGAAGATCACCTGCTGATCAACCACGAGCACGGGCTGCTGGCCAAGCCTGAAGTACGTCAGGCGTTGGACATGGCCATCAACAAAAAATCGCTGGTCGATACCGTCACCTTCGGCCATGGCCAGGAGGCTTACTCCTACATTCCCAAAGGCTCGCTTTACCACTACGCCGACAATTTGAAGCGTCCATTCGACCCGACCAAAGCCAAGAAAATGCTGAGCGATGCCGGCGCAGCGGGCATGAAGCTGAATTACGTGGTCAACGCCGGTAACGAAGCTGATGAGCAGATTGCCGTGCTGGTTCAACAGCAACTGGCGGCTGTCGGTGTGACCGCCACCCTGCAAAAAGTTGACCCCACCCAGAGCTGGCAGATGCTGGTCGACGGTGACTACGACCTGTCCGTGATGTACTGGACCAACGACATCCTCGACCCGGACCAGAAGACCACGTTCGTTCTGGGCCACGACACCAACATGAACTACATGACCCGCTACAAGAACGATAAGGTCAAGGATCTGGTATCGGCTGCCCGTATTGAAGCGGCCCCGGCCAAGCGTGAACAGATGTACGTCGACCTGCAGAAGATCGCCAAAAATGACGTCAACTGGATCGACCTTTACTACAGCCCTTACATCAACATTTCGCGCAAGAACATCGAAAACTTCCAGCAGAATCCACTGGGGCGCTTCTCTCTTGAGGAAACGGTGAAGAACTGAGCAATCGTTGCGCTGAAGCATGGAAAAACAAAAGGACCTCTTTTCAGAGGTCCTTTTTTTATGCCTGTAGCAGGTACTGAAAACCCACATCCAGCACGCCGCTGTCCAGCCCCAAAAAATCATCGCAAGGGTTCGCGCAGGGTGTTTTTATACAGGCTGGGCCATCGTCAATCGCGCGCTTGCCAGTGCTTCAGACTCGAGCGGGTGAAACGATGATTTTCACGTTGCGTTCCTTGTTATTGACCAATTCCTCAAAGCCCTGCCCGACGATCTGTTCCAGCTGAATGCGCCCGGTTACCAACGGTGTGATGTCCAGCCGGCCGTCGGCAATAAAGGCGATCACATCGGCGAACTCGCCGTTGTAGGCGAGCGCACCCAGCACCTGTTTTTCGGTGGAGACCAACTCGAAGAAATTGAACTCGCTGGGTTCTTCGAAGATGCCCACCAACACACACATGCCGGCCTTGCGGATGAGGTCGATAGCGAGCTTGGCCGTGTGTTAGTTGCCGATGCATTCGAAGCTGACATCCGCCCCAAGTCCGCCGGTCAGCCGCCGCACCTCTACCAGAGCGTCACATTCATTGGGGTCCAGCACGTGGCTCGCCCCAACCTCCAGAGCCTTGGCCTTGCGCGCTCCCGACATTTCCAGGGCGATGACCTGGGCCGCACCAGCAGCCTTGGCACACATGATGGTGCACAGGCCGATGGTTCCCGCGCCAACCACCACCACATTTTTCCCCAGCACACTCCCGGCCTTTTTCACCGCGTGCATGCCCACTGCCAGCGGTTCGATCAGCGCCCCGGCCTCAGCGGGAAAGTTGGCCGGCAACTTGTAAAGCAGATTGGCCGGCACGTTGACCAACTCGGCGAATGCACCATTGTTCATCAGCCCGGTGAAGGCCAGGTTCTCGCAAATGTTGTACAACCCATGAGTGCAGTAATAACAGGTGCCACAGTGCTGACAGGCATCGGCTGCCACCGGCTCGCCCACACTGAACCCCTCAACACCGGCTCCGATTTCGACGATCTCGCCACAGAACTCATGACCGAGAATGCACTGCCCCTTGATACCGGTCAGCGGGTGTGGCGCATCCACCGGGATGAACACTGGCCCGGCCACGTATTCATGCAGGTCGGAGCCGCAAATACCGCACCATTGCACGCGAATCTGGACCCAGCCCGCAGGTGGCGACACGGGCAGTGGAACGTCTTCGACACGGATATCGTGACGGCCATGCCAGACAGCGGCACGCATGCGGCGGGTCGGATCAATTGAAAGGCTCATGTTGGAATCTCCTTGAAGTCGTTGGCCAGGGCGACCCGCAAAAAGGTCGCCATGGGAGCATCAGTGTTGTTGCACAAAGTCCAGAATCAGCCGGTTGACCTGCTCGGCCGCTTCCATCTGCACCATGTGCGCCTGGCCCGGCAGGATTTCGACCCGGGCTGTCAGGCCGGCACTGTGGGCCGCAGGAATGATCGCGTCGTCACCGCCCCAGATCAGCAACACCGGCTGCCGGCTTTCTTGCACCACGCCGCGCAGATCGAACTGTTGCCGTCCTTCTTTGAACAATCCCGAAACCAGCTGGCGCAGGGCCGTGTCCACCCCTTCCAGGCGCTTGTACTTGAGCATGTCTTCGAGCATCTGCCGATTGACCAGTTCGGGGTCGGAGAACAGTTGTACCAGCTGTGGCTTGAGGGCATTGCGGCTGGCCGCCTCGACAAAACCTTGCAGGTAATCGCCGTTGATGTCCGCGCCCAGACCGGCGCTGCCGATCAAGGTCAGGGAACGTACCCGTTGTGGAGCCAGACGCGCAGTGTTCAGCGATACCGCGCCGCCCATGGAGTGCCCCACCAGATGCGCTACGGGAATGTCCAGGTGATCGAGCAATGCCAGCACCACGCCGCTCAGCTCATCCAGGTTTCCGTGCTCCAGCTGTTTGGTTGATTCGCCATGGCCCGGCAGATCCAGAGCAATCACCCGGCGTTCGGCAGCCAATGCTTCATGGTTGAACATCCAATTGTTCAGATCACCGCCAAACCCATGCACCAGCAGCAACGGCACCCCGCCTTCGCCTCGCTCGAAGTAACGGATCAGCCGCCCGTCCAGTTCGACCTTCTGCGGCTTCGGCCCACTGTCTTCCTCGGCTCCGTCACCCGGCACGAACGCGGCCTGAAACTGCTCGATCACCGCATCGATTTCGGCCTCGCTGGCTTCGCCGTCGACCACAATGCCGAGCAACGCACCGACCGCAAGGGTTTCATCCTGGCGCGCGATCTGCCGACGCAACACACCGGAAAACGGCGCCTCGACGCTGCTGGAAATCTTGTCGGTTTCCACATCGAGTACTTCATCGCCCTTGGCGATCGCCTGGCCCTCCTCCTTGAGCCAGACATCGACCCGGCCTTCTGTCATCGACAAGCCCCACTTGGGCATCGTCAGGGTATGAATCTGGCTCATGAACGCTTGCTCCACTCGATCAACTTGAGCACGGCGTTTTCGATCTTCGCCGCATCAGGGATATAGAGGTCTTCCAGGGCGTCGGAGAATGGCACCGGTGTGTGCGGCGCAGTCACCATCTCGATGGGCGCCTTGAGCGAGGCGAACGCTTTTTGCGCCACCAGGGCCGAGATGTCAGTGGCCATGGAACAGCGCGGGTTGGCTTCGTCGATCACCACCAGGCGCCCGGTCTTTTCCACGCTTTCGAGAATGCTGTCTTCGTCCAGCGGGCTGGTGGTGCGCAAGTCGATGACCTCGCAGTCAATGCCTCGCGCGGCCAGGCTGCGGGCTGCGTCCATCGCCGTATTGACCGTGCGCCCATAGGAGACCAGCGTCACGTCCTTGCCATCGCGCAGGAAGTTGGCTTCTCCGAACGGGATGGTATAGAGCTCTTCCGGTACCTCACCCTGCATGCTGTAGAGCAGTTTGTGCTCACAGAAGATCACCGGGTCGTTATCGCGGATAGCCTGGATCAACAGGCCCTTGGCGTCATAAGGGGACGACGGGCAGACGACTTTCAGCCCGGGGATGTGGGTCCACAGCGATGTGAGCATTTGCGAGTGTTGGGCCGCTGCCCGCAGGCCCGCGCCGACCATGGTGCGAATCACCAACGGGGTGGAGGCCTTGCCACCGAACATGTAGCGAAACTTGGCCGCCTGATTGAGGATCTGGTCCAGGCAGCAACCGGCAAAGTCGACAAACATCAATTCACACACCGGGCGTACGCCGCAGGTCGCTGCGCCTACCGCAGCACCGACATAACCCAACTCCGACAGCGGCGTGTCCAGCACACGTCCGGGGAATTGGTGATAGAGGCCCTTGGTCACGCCCAGCACCCCGCCCCAGGCGTCGTTTTCACCGGGAGCACCGGCGCCGCCAGCGACGTCTTCCCCCATGATGAACACCGTGGGATCGCGGCGCATTTCCTGGGCCAGAGCTTCATTGATTGCCTGCTGATAACTGATTTTTCTCGCCATGATGAAGGTCTCGATTCTTGTTATAGGGGGCGTTCAGGGATAGGAAACGTAGACGTCGGTCAGCAGGTCGGCCGCACTCGGCTTGGGGTCGGATTTGGCCTTGCGCACGGCATTTTCGATCAGCAGGTCCACTTCGCTATCGATCTGGTCCAACTGGCTGGCATTAATCAAACCGGTCCGGGTGGTGCGTTCGCGAAACTGCATCAGGCAGTCGTTGTGCTCGCGGAAATACTTGACCTCGTCCGGTGCCCGGTAGGTCTGGGCGTCGCCCTCGAAGTGACCGTAATAGCGGGTCAGCTTGACCTCGATCAGTGACGGTCCTTCACCCGCTCGTGCCCGTTCCACGGCGGCGCTGGCGGCTTCGTGAACAGCGAAAAAATCGAAGCCGTCGACGGTGACCCCGGGCATGCCGAAGCCGGCCGCGCGGTCGGCGATGTGATCGCACGCCACAGACCAGTTGGAGGCCGTGGCCTCGGCATAACCATTATTCTCGGCAACGAACAGGCACGGCAGGTTCCACACCGAAGCCATGTTCATCGCTTCGAACACCGCACCTTCATTGGAGCCGCCGTCGCCGAAGAACACCACCGCGACGCTGTCGGTACCTTTGAGTCGGGCGGCCAGAGCCGCGCCCACAACCAGCGGTGCGCCGGCGCCGACGATGCCGTTGGCGCCGAGCATGCCCTTCTCGAAATCGGCAATGTGCATGGAGCCGCCCTTGCCCTGACAAACCCCGGTTTTCTTGCCGTAGATCTCGGCCATCATCCCGTACACATCAACGCCCTTGGCGATGCAATGACCGTGGCCACGGTGATTGGAGGCGATGCAATCATCATCCCCCAGGTGAGCCATGACACCGGCGGCCGAGGCCTCTTCACCGGCATAAAGATGGACGAAACCGGGAATCTCGCCGGTGGCGAACTCCACGTGCAAGCGCTCTTCAAAAACGCGGATGGTGCGCATCACCCGATAGGCATGCAGCAATTGATCAGCGGTCAGCTGTGTCGACATTTTTATTCTCCAGGGTGTCTTGAGGCTCAGGTTCAAGGTGCAAGGTTCAGAGGGTGTTGCGGATGTTCACGGCCGATGGCCAGCAGCCGCTCTCGCGCTGCATAGGCCAAGGCCGCATTGACGTCGATGCTCAGCGGACCGCCGGCATCGAGGGTAACGGTGGGTAAGTCAGGGGCGTTGAATTCGATTTCCCGCTCGCCATCCAGGGCCAGGGTGCCGCTGGTCAGGCACAGACGATGGGCAACGCCGGGTTCAAGGCTGGCGGCGGCGAGTACGCCGCAGCCTTGCAACAGGCCGGGCGCCAGTGGCACCAGCAACGCTTCGCAAGAGTGCGGATCAAGGCGCATCCAGGCGCCATTGGGGGCTTGGCGCGATACCGGAAACCACAAGCCACAGAGCGCCGAAAGGCCAATGGACTGAGGTTCGGCGAAGGTTACAAACACCTCCGCCAGATCGATCCCACGGCTGATGGCGCGGGCGCCGATAAACGGCAGCGAGGACACCGCCACGTCCACCAAGGCCACTTCGCACAGATCGCGGTTCGCAATCCGCACCAACAGGCGCTTATTACGGCGTAAAGCGATTTCGGGTGGAATCCGTCCGCTGGCGAATAACCCGCCGGCCAGCCCGGCACTGGTGGCCTCACGCAGTTCCGGGAAGGCATTGTTGGTCCCCGTCGACAGCGTCAGCAGTGGAATGTCGCCGACTTCTGCAGCCACCGCTTTGTGGGTACCGTCACCGCCGAGTACGGCGATCAGCGACACGCCGCGTTGAGCCATCCAGCGCGCAGCCTGGCGAGTGTCCGCCACGCTCTGGCGCAAGGTAAGGTCGAGGAACTCCAGGGTGGGCCAGTGGCTGTCACGCGCCTGGCGGCCATGACTGTTCTTCAACACCGCAGCGGCGATGCCGGTCATGTCGGTGGGCATCAGCACCCGCTCGACACCGGTGGCACCAAAAGCTGCCAGCAGCCGCTGGATCACCGAGACCTTGTCGGTGCTGGAAAACAACCCGGCATTCGCCGTCAGGCGCCGTACATCCCGGCCGGACGCCGGGTTGGCAATGATGCCGACGGTCAATGGCAAGCGACTCATGCCAGCACCACAGGTAGAACAGGGAAAAGGCCTCGGCAGGAGGACATAGGGCACCTCTTTTTATTATTGGGTTGCCAGCGCACTGGTTGCTGGGACTAGGTTGCAGGGGCTACGTTTCAGGGGCTACGTTTCAGGGACTAGAGCAAGGCCGGTGCCAGATTTGCAAAAAAGCGCCAGGATGCCTGTTCCAGAGCGGCTCCGACTTGAGCCCATGAGGGTTGGGATCACGCTCGATTGAGACGTCCCATGTCAGCCAGCACGGGTTCGTGGTGAGACCTTGAGACGTTGCGTCTCACCGTCGCCATGAGTGAACCGATGCTTGTCGAGCGTCCGTGAACGGCGCTTAATGGCCGCACAACTAAAAGAACATCGAACCGGAGACCTTAAATGCTTTCCGCCCACTCGAAGGCGCACGTGGATTGCGTCAGCCGTGTTTTGAAGAACGCAGCGCACCTGCCGCAACTGCCTGTGCCGGACTTGATATTGGACTCCTGGCGCCGCTCCATGGAGCAACACCACCTGGACCCCGGCTCATTACAAGGGCCACGCATCCTTTCGCAGAACGTGCTGCAGGAGTGTCAAGAACGCTCCGAACTGTTCCTGCGCATCGCCAGCGAAGAAGTCGCCCGCCTCCATGGTCGCGTGCGCGATGCCGATTACTGCGTATTGCTGACCGATGCCCAGGGCCAGACCATCGACTACCGTGTGGAAAGCACTATCCGAAATGACTGCCGCAAAGCCGGCCTGTACCTGGGCACCTGCTGGTCAGAAGGTGAGGAAGGCACCTGTGGCGTGGCCGCGGTGCTGACCGCACGAACACCAGTCACGGTGCATAAGCGAGATCACTTCCGCGCCGCTTTTATCGGGCTCACCTGCTCTGCTGCTCCCGTCTTCGACCCTAGGGGTGAACTGCTCGGAGTGCTTGATGTGTCCGCGGTGCGCTCTGCGGACGACCGCCGTTCGCAACACCTGATCCGGCAGATGGTGGTGCAGAGCGCGCGGGAAATAGAACAGGCGTTTTTCATGAGCAGTGCCCAGGGCTACTGGGTGCTGCGGGCTCACAACAGCCCGGGCTACGTCGACAGCCAACCCGATTACCTGCTCGCCTGGGACGATGACGGACGCCTGCAGGCGCTGAACCCTGCGGCGCGGCAGTGGCTGTCGCACAGCTTTGGTCAACTGCCGGAACACATCGACCAAGTGTTCGATCAGCAGTTATTGCATCGGGCCAGGGACGAATCGCTTTGCCTGTTTCACTGCCAGGGTGGCCGCCACGCCTTGCATGGACGACTCAACGCGCCACGGCGGGTCAAACGCACCCCGGCGCGCCGGGTGCTGTCACCCGCCGAACTCGACCCGCGACTGGAAGAAAGCCTGCGCCTTGCGGTGCGGGTCAAAGACCGCAATCTACCGGTGCTGATCCAGGGGGAAACCGGTTCTGGCAAGGAAGTCTTCGCCCGGCAGCTGCACCAGGCCAGCCTGCGCCGTGAGAAACCTTTTATCGCGGTGAACTGCGCAGCGATTCCCGAAAACCTGATCGAAAGTGAGCTGTTTGGTTATGTGGCCGGCGCTTTCACCGGTGCCTCGAGCAAAGGCATGCAAGGGCTGCTGGAACAGGCCGATGGCGGCACTCTGTTTCTCGATGAAATCGGTGACATGCCCCTGCCCCTGCAAACCCGCCTGTTGCGGGTTTTAGCCGAGGGCGAAGTGGCGCCCCTGGGAGCGTCACGAAGCAAAGCGATAGACATTCAGGTCGTCTGCGCGAGCCACCGCGATCTGGAAGCGCTGGTGACCTCTGGGGCGTTTCGCGAGGACCTGTACTTTCGCCTCAGAGGCGCGCGATACCAGTTACCGCCGTTGCGCGAGCGCAGCGATCGGCTGGCCTTGATCAACCGGATACTCGAAGAAGAATCGTCGGCCTGTGGGATAGCGGTGCAACTGGGAAGCGCCGCGCTGGAATGCCTGCTCGGCTATCGCTGGCCGGGAAATGTGCGCGAACTGCGGCACGTGCTGCGTTACGCCTGTGCGGTGTGCGAGACCCATTTGATTCTGTTGAGTGACTTGCCTGAGCAACTGCTCGGCCATCGACTCAATGATCCGGCTTCAGCTGACACCGTGGAACGCTGCGCCAGTCCGGAACGCCAGGCACTCATCGATGCCCTGGTGCGTCATCGCTGGAAACCCATCGCCGCGGCCAAGGCCTTGGGCATCTCACGGGCAACGCTGTATCGACGGGTGCATCAACATCACATCGACATGCCGGGCAGAGGCTAACCACAGCTTCATCCAGCCGCCCCGCTCGTCGCAGGAGGGGCCTATGGGTGCCGATCAAACATTTCGCCGCTACAATGCGCACCTCGACCGTGACAAGCCCGACTAAAAAAATATGTCCCTGCCCAAACATCACCTGGAACTGCTCAGCCCCGCCCGCGATGTGGCCATCGCCCGCGAGGCCATCCTGCATGGCGCCGACGCCGTGTACATCGGGGGCCCGAGCTTCGGTGCCCGCCACAACGCCTGTAACGAGGTGAGCGATATCGCCCAATTGGTGGAATTCGCCCGTCGCTACCACGCCCGGGTGTTCACCACCATCAACACGATCCTGCACGACAACGAGCTGGAGCCGGCCCGCAAGCTGATCCACCAGTTGTACGACGCCGGCGTCGACGCGCTGATCGTCCAGGACCTGGGCGTGATGGAACTGGACATCCCGCCGATCGAGTTGCATGCCAGCACCCAGACCGACATCCGCACCCTGGCGCGGGCGAAGTTCCTCGACCAGGCCGGCTTCTCCCAACTGGTACTGGCCCGCGAGCTGAACCTCCAGGAGATCCGCGCCATCGCCGACGAAACCGATGCGGCGATCGAATTCTTCATCCACGGCGCGCTGTGCGTGGCGTTCTCCGGCCAGTGCAATATTTCCCATGCGCAGACCGGCCGCAGCGCCAACCGAGGCGACTGCTCCCAGGCTTGCCGCCTGCCCTACACCCTCAAGGACGAAAAAGGCGGTGTCATCGCTTACGAAAAACACCTGCTGTCGATGAAGGACAACAATCAGAGCGCCAACATCCGCGCGCTGGTGGACGCCGGCGTGCGCTCGTTCAAGATCGAGGGTCGCTATAAAGACATGGGCTATGTGAAGAACATCACCGCCTGGTATCGCCAGCGCCTGGACGATGTCCTCGAAGACCGGCCGGACCTGGCCCGCGCGTCCAGCGGCCGCACCGCGCACTTCTTCGTGCCCGATCCGGACAAAACCTTCCACCGTGGCAGCACCGACTACTTCGTCAGCGACCGCAAGATCGACATCGGCGCCTTCGACACACCGACCTTCACCGGCCTGCCAGTAGGCGTGGTGGAGAAAGTCGGCAAGCGCGATCTGCTGGTGGTCACCCACGAACCGCTGTCCAACGGCGACGGCCTCAATGTGCTGGTCAAGCGTGAAGTCGTGGGCTGGCGTACCAACATCGCCGAGCCGAAGGGCGAGTTCGAAGAGGACGGGGAAAAGCGCTACCGCTATCGTGTGGAACCCAATGAGATGCCAAAAGGGTTGCACCAGTTGAGACCGAATCACCCGCTGAGCCGCAACCTCGACCACAACTGGCACCAGGCCCTGCTCAAGACCTCCGCCGAGCGCCGGATCGGTGTTGCCTGGATCGCTCGCCTGCGTGAGGATCGCCTGGAACTGACGGCCACCAGCGAGGAAGGTGTCAGCGTCAGTGTCGCCCTGGACGGTCCATTCGGTCTGGCCAACAAGCCGGAGCAGGCCCTGGAGCAACTGCACGACCTGCTCGGCCAACTGGGCACTACTCAGTACCACGCCACGGCGATCGAGCTGGATGCACCGCAGGCGTATTTCATTCCCAACTCGCAGCTCAAGGCCTTGCGCCGCGAAGTCATCGAAGCGCTGACCGCGGCCCGCATCAAAGCCCACCCTCGTGGTGGTCGCAAGGCCGAGACCGAGCCGCCACCGGTGTACCCGGAGTCGCACCTGTCGTTCCTGGCCAACGTCTACAACCAGAAAGCCCGCGACTTCTATCACCGTCACGGCGTCAAGCTGATCGACGCGGCCTATGAGGCTCACGAGGAGACCGGCGAGGTGCCGGTGATGATCACCAAGCACTGCCTGCGTTTCTCCTTCAACCTCTGCCCCAAGCAGGCCAAGGGCGTCACCGGCGTGCGTACCAAGGTCGCGCCGATGCAACTGGTGCATGGCGATGAGGTGCTGACGCTGAAGTTCGACTGCAAGCCTTGCGAGATGCACGTGATCGGCAAGATGAAGGGGCACATCCTTGACCTGCCGCAACCGGGCAGCGTGGTCCAGCAGGTCGTCGGCCACATCAGCCCTGAAGAGCTGCTCAAGACAATCCCTCGCGCGCCCCACTGAGTGACTGGCGAGCGCGCCGCTACGGCGCCGCGCTCGCTGCACTCGCAAGACGGCTGAACGTCAAAGACGTCACCTAGAGGGATTTACAGGCATAAAAAAACGCCAGGCCGGATCGGCGTTGGCGTTTTCTGTATGACGACTCTCCAGGACTCCCGCACTGCCTGTCGGCTGGGCCATACTTGGATGAGTATCAGGAAAATGGCAGGGGCGGCTGGATTCGAACCAACGCATGGCAGGATCAAAACCTGCTGCCTTACCGCTTGGCGACGCCCCTGTATCTGTAGCGAGTGCCCTTGCGCGACAAGCCCTGTAAGGGTCGCTGCAAGAACGGGCGGCAATTTATCAACTTTCTCTTCGTCTGGGAAGGCCAACACAAAAATATATTTGTTTTAAAACAGATGCTTACTCTTGATGCTGGAGGGTGCCATGGCGGCTGTTACCGATACACTGAAGCTGTTTCTCGCCGGCGATGTCATGACCGCCCGTGGCATCGACGCAGTACTGCCGCGTCCTGGCGATCCGCAGCTTTACGAAGACTACGTCAAGAATGCCGGCGTTTACGTCCGGCTGGCAGAAAGACTCAATGGCCCGATTCCCCTCCCCGTCGATTTCACTTATGTCTGGGGCGCTGCATTGGATGAGTTTGAACGTCGCCAGCCACACGCACGCATCATCAATCTGGAAACAGCGGTGTCGCGCCGCGGACGACCGGAGCCAAAAGGCATCAATTACCGCATGAACCCGGAAAACTTCCCGGCCATCAGCGCAGCCGGCATCGACTGCTGCGTGCTGGCCAACAACCATATGCTGGACTGGGGAGCAACCGGCCTGGCCGATACGCTGGATACCTTGTCGAGCAACGGCATGTGCAGCGCCGGCGCCGGGCACGACAGGCTATCGGCCGAAGCGCCCGCCGTGCTGCCGCAGCCTGGCGGGCGGCGCTTGCTGGTGTTTGGCCTCGGCGCACCAGACAGTGGCATACCGCCGGACTGGGCCGCCACGGACAGGCGCGCAGGCGTTGCGCGCCTGGAGGATCTGTCGATGCACAGCCTGCGCCCTGTGGCCGAACGGATTCTCCAGGGCAAAAAACCGGGAGACCTGGTGGTCGCCTCCATTCACTGGGGCGGCAACTGGGGGTTCGATATTCCGCGCGAGCAGGTCCGGTTCGCCCATGCCTTGATCGACGAAGCCGGAGTTGACCTGGTGCACGGGCATTCCTCACACCACATCAAGGGCATCGAGGTGTACCGCGAACGCCTGATTCTCTACGGCTGCGGGGATCTGCTGAACGATTACGAAGGCATCGAGGGCCACACAGACTTTCGCGGCGACCTGGGGCTTCTGTACTTTGCCTCGCTGGACCCGAACGGTCACCTGCAGTCGCTGGATCTGGTCCCCACTCACCTGCGTGGCTTTCGCATCTGTCGCGCCGAAGGGGATGACCGTCAATGGCTGCACGACACCCTTTCTCGCGAGTGCGCACGCTTGGGCAGCAGCATCCAGCCGGGCGCGACAAATGCCTTCGAGTTGCGTTGGTAGAACCGTCTGAACACATGAAAACCTAGGCAACCTTCCCGCAATGCTTTTCGTAGGAGCCAGGCTTGCCGGCGAAAGCACTCTTAAGGACGCCTTCGCCGGCAAGCCTGGCTCCTACAAAAAGCGCTTTGCTCACTTCCCGGTTTTTTTTCGTTTCTGCGTCGCTTTTGCATTTTTGTGCGACAGATCCCACTTCAGGGACTCCCGTACCACTCCCTTGTGGTGGTAGTTTGGAAACGTTTCTGACTCATCGACCAGATATTTCTTACAACCTGCCTGCAAAGGAATGCCCCCAACAATGGATTTTTCACTCAAGCACCTGGCCGCGACAACCCTGATGCTGGCCAGCCTTTCGTCGCTCACCACGTCAGCGCACGCCAACATCACCCCGCAACAGAGCGCGACCATCCTCAAGACCTTCAGTGACACATCGGTCACCGATTTCAGGCAATTCCTGGCACGCCTGGCCAAGAGCGACCTTGCCCACACCAGCGATCTCGGCCCGGCAATCAGTGCCTTCCAGGGCAACAAGCCGCTTACCGCTGAACAACAGAACGAGATCCATCGCCTGCTTGGCCTCTATGCACGGGTGAAATACGGCAACGCGGCCACCGAGACCCTGCGCGAGCTGGTGGCAATCCCGACCTTCCGCGTGGACGGCGTTGCTCAGCACGACAATCCCGAATTCATCAAGATCGCCGACAAGCTCAAGGGCCTCGCCCAAGCGTTCAACCTGAACTTTCGCAACATCGACAACCGCGTCTATGAAATCTCCCTCGCAGGCAATGGCGACGAAGTCGTAGGCATTCACGCGCACGCCGATGTGGTGCCCGTGACGCCGGAGAACTGGGTCCTGAAAGACGGCACCCGACTCGATCCGTTCAAGGTCACTCTGGTCGGCGACCGCCTGTATGGCCGCGGCACCGAGGATGACAAGAACGGTATCGTGGTGGCGCTCTACGCCATGAAGATCATCAAGGAAGAGAAGCTGCCGCTGGCGAGGAATTTCAAGCTGCTGGTAGACACCACCGAAGAAACCACCGGCGACGCCATCCCCTATTACTTCGAACACAACCCGACGCCCAACTACAACCTGGCGCTGGATGGCGGCTATCCGGTGGTGATTGCCGAGAAAGGCTACGGCACCGTCATGGCCAGCTTTGCCCGGCGTAAGGCAGAAGGCAAAGGCGCCGAAATCACTGCAATGACGGGCGGCCTGGCAACCAACCAGATTCCATCGACGTCGGTCGCCACCCTGGTGACCGCCAAGCCCGCCGAATTGGCCGCCAGCCTGCAGAAGGCAGGTAGCGATTATGCCAAGCGCAATGGCGGCAACTTCGAGGTGAGCGCCAAGGTCGTCGGCATGGACGTCAAACTGACGGTCACTGGCGTTTCCGCCCATTCCTCCGAGCCCGAGTCAGGCGTCAACCCGGTGGCAAGAATGCTGGACTTCATCAACAGCCTCGACGGGAAGGTCGCGCTCAAGCACAACCACATCACCGACGCCGCCCGCTACGCCGCCGACAACTGGGGACTGGACTACCTGGGTGGCAAATTGGGGGTCGGATTTTCCGATGACTTCATGGGGCCGCTGACCGCATCCCTGACCTACGTCGGGATGGATGAAAAAGCCTTCAAGCTCGCGGTCAACCTGCGGGTGCCCAAGGGCAAATCCCCGGAAGTGCTCAAGACCGAAATCGCCGACAAGCTTGCCGTCTGGAGCAAGAAGACCCACATTGCGGCGGCCTTTGACTACTCGATCGCGGAGCCGATGCACCGCAACCCGGAGGGTGAATGGGTCAAGGCCCTGCTGGCCGTGGCCAGCGAAAACCTCGGCATGGAACACAAATTCGGCACCTCTGCCGGCGCCACTTCGGTCCATGAGTTGCCTAATGGTGTGCAGTTCGGCCTGGCCAGGCCCGAGGTCAAGTACACCGGCCACAACGACAACGAGTTCAAGACTGTCGACCAGTTCCTGCTGGACCTGCAGATCGTGACCGAAATGTTCGGGCGCATCGGGCAGATGCCAAAACTCTGATCCCTCCTTTCGGACCCGCTATTCTGGCGGGTCTGTCAGTCAGTCAAGACATAATGTTATCCGTAGCAGCTGCCGAGCCTGCGAGGCGGCGTTCGGCTGCGAAGCAGCCGCAAATCAGCAATAGTTATATATCAGGCAGACCTTGCCTGCCGGACTCACGACTGCTGCGCAGCCTCGCAGGCTCGGCAGCTGCTACATCGAGTGCGTCGCGGCAGAGATTGCCTGGAATTCAGTGGGATCAATTTATGTCGCTAAGTTTTCATAAAATGCACGCCAATGGCGATGACTTCGTCATTGTGGACTCGCGAAATTCGGCCAATCCAATGACAAGCACCATGGCTCGGCGAATGGGTGATCGGCACCGAGGAATCGGGTTCAATCAACTCGCGGTGGTGCTCAATTGCGATGATGCCGTTGCGCGCCTGATGTTCTGGAATGCCGATGGTTCCACCCTGGATGCGTGTGGCAGCGCAACGCGGGGGGCCGCGGATATGCTGATGCGCGAATCAAATACGACGTCGATAACGCTGCGAACCAACCGTGGCCTACTCACCTGTGAGCGAACCTCAAGCGGTGCAATTTCCGTCAACATGGGGGAGCCGCTTTTCGGCTGGTCGGAAATTCCCTTGGCGCTGGAACTGGATACGGCTGTTTTACCACTGGCGGGTGACCCAGCAGCGACCAGTATGGGCAATCCGCACTGCACCTATTTCGTCGATGATCTCACCGCCGTCGATATAGCGGCCCTCGGACCGATCATTGAAACCAACCCTCTATTCCCCCTCAAGACGAATGTGCATTTCGTCCAGATCATTAATCGAAAGCACATTCGATTGCGCATTTGGGAGCGCGGGGGCGGGATTCCACTCGGCTCAGGCTCCTGCTCTTGTGGCGCCGCTGTTAACGGCATTCGTCATGGTTTGTTAGATCATTGCGTTGAGGTTGAATGTGATGGCGGCACCGTAACGGTTCAATGGGATGGCGTGGGACCTGTCTTTCTCATCGGGCCGGTAGAGACAACGTTTTCGGGAACCGTTCACGACAGCCTCAGGCTATGAATCGGCAACCATCGCGTAACTGACCTATTCTGAATCGACCGACAAAAGATCACCCTTTTGAGGTACCTGAACTCGTTACAGCAATGGAGGCTGGATGATGAAGGAGCATTCGATTGAGTTTCGCGCTGGAGAGGCGCACACGCCGCACACTTCGCCCCTCGCCATGACCCGTTCCACCCAATCTCCCACGCTCAATAGCCGCATCGAGCTTTACACCCAGGAGGCGATGGTCAATTGGCTAGGCCCGTTGCAGCTGATGCGCACGGGCTTGCAAACGGCTGTCGCCACCACGATGGGAGCCTTCGCAGACCCGCGCGAAGTGCTGGCGATGCTCAACCCCCGGGACTCTAACCCGCCTATCCAGGTGGTTGCCGACGGTGACGTGTGGGTCGATTATCTGGCCGATACCGGCGATGGCTGGGACTCCACCTACTCGATGGCGCTGTGTGTCAGCCATGCTGTCGAGTTGCCGGAACACCAGCTCTCACTGCCGCGCGGCGACGTGCTGCTGCTCGGCGGCGATCAGGTCTATCCCACACCGGCCGGCAACGGGTATCGCACCCGTTTCCTTGATCCCTTCCGCGCCGCATTTCCCGCGCCGGTACCCAAGGAGCGCCCTGGTGACCAGGCCCAGCCCGTACGGCAGCCGGGTGCGCCGTGGATATTGGCGACGCCCGGCAACCACGATTGGTATGACGGTCTGCGCGGTTTCTCCCAACTGTTTTGCGAGCAGAAGCCCATCGGCGCCTGGGAAACCCGCCAGCGCACTGGTTACTACGTGCTGCAGTTGCCCAATGGCTGGTGGATCTGGGGTCTGGATCTGCAGTTTGAATCCATGATCGACCGACAGCAGAAGCAATACTTCCAGCAGATGCACGCCAAATTGCAGCCAGGCGATCGCGTGATCCTCTGCACACCCGAGCCGAGTTGGGTGGACGAGGCCGAGCGGCTGGCACGGGAGGACAGCAAGGCCTTGCCCTCGATCGAAACCCAGACGCCGCGCTTTCGCAGCCTGCGCGAGATCGAGGAACTCTTGGGTGACCACCTCGCGGTCGTCTTGGCCGGAGACTCACACCACTACGCGCGCTACCAGCCACAAGCGGGCACCCAGGCGCCGCAGCGCATCACCTGCGGAGGCGGTGGCGCCTTCTTGAATGCCACCCATCACCTTCCCGATCCGCCCAAGCCGATCAACGTTGGCGGAACCCGGCAGCACTACGAGCTGGCGGCGGTCTACCCGGCCAAAAAGACCTCCGAGCAACTGCGTAATCGGGCATGGCGGCTACCTACCCGGAATTTCTCGTTCTGCGCCATGCTGGCCATCTTGTACCTGCTGTTTGACTGGATGGTACAAAGCGCCAGCACGGTGCCCCACCTGGCACGAGGCAACCGCAGCCTGATGGACGTGTTGTCTGACCTCCAAGCGTCTATTCCCAACATCAGTGAAGTCTGGCGACATCTGCTCCTGGTCTTGTCACACAGTCCTTCGTCGGTGATGTTCGCCGTGATCATTGTGCTGGGTTGCGCCGTGTTCTCAGCCGCCGGGGTCAAGCGCACCCGAAAGCTCGCCTATGCCATTGGAGCTGTTCACGGGGTCCTTCATCTGGGACTGGCGATCGGACTGCTGTGGCTGATGGGCCGTGTCAACATCCACTACCTGCAGTTGGAGGTTGAAAACCTGCACCAGGTTGTGTTGTTCCTGGCGGAAACGCTGGTGCTCGGCGGCAGTTTGGGAGGGCTGTTGTTCGGTGCCTGGATGGTGATGGGCAACACCTTTTGGGGGCTACATAGCGAGGCGGTTTTTTCCTCGCAGTGCATCGCCGACCACAAGTGTTTCCTGCGCATGCACTTCAAAGGCGACCAACTGACCATTTACCCACTCAAGTTGGAGAAGGTCTGCCGGCGCTGGTCCCTGGGGTCGGGAGTCGCCAAACTGGCGAAGGTGCAGCGCACCTGGAGGTTGCGGGCAACGCCTGAAAGCACTGGCCCGCGATTCGTGCCAGCCTCGGGTGAGCTCGAACTGCAACTGATCGAGCCGCCCATCGTGATTCAACGTGGAAGAACCGCCTGATGAACGCTTCGTAGGAGTCAGGCTTGTCGGCGAAGGCGCTTTCAAAGACACCTTCGCCGGCAAGCCTGGCGCCTACACAGATGAAGCAGATATCAGAACCAGGTTTCCATCTGTATGCCGTACTGCCATACACCGCCGGCGTTGAAGTCCGACTTGCCGAAGTTGTCTGTGGAACTGTATCCGTCCAGATCCGAAGACCAGTTCATCAGGCTTGCGAATACTCGCAATTCGGGGCGTGTGAGCAGGTCTCCAACGTCGGGTTTGAATGTCGGGGCAATGGTGAATTTCCAGAAGTTACCGTCGACCGCATTACGTTGCAGGTAGCCCTTGGGGTCGAGGTCCATGGTTTGCCAGCTCATCTCGTAGGCCATCTCGAAATTGCTGTTGATTTCATTGGCCAACCGCACGTTCAACGTCATCCAGCGGTAGTCGTCACCCTTGACGTATCTGTCCTTGCTTTGTTCGGCCAGCAAACTGGGGCCGATGCGCCAGCCCGGCGCAATGGGTGTCTCGCCGTAAAGCGCCAGACGCAGAGCCCGGGCGTCGTCGATCAGCTCGCCATCCGAACCGATGTTCTTGACCTCTGCCCCCAGACCTTGCCCGTAGAGCAGCGCTGTTTTAAAGAAGCCTTCGCGGCCGAAAAAGTTTTTCTGATGATTCGCGACCATGCTGTGCAAACCGGAATCCGCAGGCGTCAGGCCCGCTGCATTGCTGCGAGTGGCAAAGTCGTTTTTCTTTGAGCCAATGCCATTGAACATCCACTGCCACTGACCATTATCGAAGAACTGGTTGGAGGTCAGGATGTAGCTTTCCACATCGGCATTGACACCGCCCTCACTGAAATCCCCATAGTTACGCCCCATCAAGGAATAATTCGAGCGCCAGTCCTTGTTCATCTGCACATCGTAGATACCACCCCCGGTGCCGGCCAGAAAGACCACGTCCGAGTCCAGCCAGTGGATATCGAAGTTGTCTCTGTCGAATCGTTTGCCAGCCCACAGGGTGGAGTTCTCGAACACTGAATTGCCCTTGAAGGCGGCGAGATGATCGAGCTCGGTAAACACCTGACGCACGTTCAGATTGCTCTCGTCGGCGGTCCAGTCGTTGGAGCTTTCCACACCGTCGGCGATGGACACCGTGAATTTGGAACGGGTACCGTTTTGCGCATAGATTTCTTTCGAGAGATCTATGCGCATGTAGGTGTCGTCTTCGTTACCGAGTCGCCCGACGGCACCACCGACTGAACCGGCAGGCGTTGTATAAGGGCCGCCACGACCACCACCCAGCCCATCGTTGATCAGCAATCCGGAGCGGGCGTAGCCCTTGAAGCTGAAACCGTCAGTCAGGTGTCCGCTACTGTCCTGCTTTTCCATGCTTTGCTGACGGGCTTCGAGTTTTGCCAGTCGAGTGTCCAAAGTGGGCGCCGCAGTGGCGGCTGCAGTAGACGCCGACGCCTGCAAGGCGGGAGTCGCCAGTTTGATTTGCTGCAATTCCCTGGCGAGTGCCTGGGTTTGCTGTTCGGCTGCGGCGGCGCGTTTTTCCGCCGCGCTGGCACGGGCTTCAAACGCAGCCATGCGCTCTTCCAGAGTCGCGGCCTGAGTGGTCGCCGCCGAGGTGCCGAGTACGCCTGCGAGTAGCCAGCTTGATGCTTTCTGCATGGGGGATTTCCTGTTTTGTTTTTATTTTTCTGTCCTGCGACCGGCCTTTTTTTCGTGAATTGTTAATTGTCAAAATCCACCAAAAAAAGGATGCCTCATCGCAAATACACTGCTACATTTGGCGATGTTAACGTTAACTTTTCTAAAAACAAAAATAAAGAGGGCTTTATGAAACACCTCAAATCTCTTCTTCCAGCAACACTGCTTACCCTCTGCGCCGGGCTTCCATCCCTCTCGAGCGCAGCCGATTTGACGATCTCGTGTGGGGCGGTAGGTGCGGAGTTACAACTCTGCAAAGAGGCTGTCCAGGCGTGGTCGAAACAGACCGGCAACAACGTCGAGGTGGTTTCCACACCTAACTCGGCCACCGAGCGATTGTCGTTCTACCAACAGATCCTCAGTGCGCAGTCCAGCGACATCGACATCATTCAAATCGATATGGTGTGGCCGGGGATGTTGGCCAAACATTTGCTGGATCTGCGCGAGGTGCTTCCCGCCAACGCGACCCAGGGCTATTTCCAGGCACAGGTGGATAACGCCACCGTAAACGGACGGCTGGTGACGATGCCGTGGTTCACCGACTCGGGCCTGCTGTATTACCGCAAGGACTTGCTGGAGAAGTACAACCAGCAGGTTCCCCGGACTTGGGAGGAAATGACCGCTACCGCCAGAACTATTCAACAGGCTGAACGCACTGCCGGGAACCCCAATGCCTGGGGTTACATCTTTCAAGGGCGCGCCTACGAGGGCCTGACGTGTAATGCGCTGGAGTGGATCAGCAGTCAACCGCAAGGCGGACTGGTCAATTCACGAGGCGATATCGTGGTCAACAGTCAGGCTTCAAGAACGGCGTTGACCCTGGCGAAAAGCTGGGTAGGCGACATCTCCCCGCGTGGCGTGCTCAATTACACCGAGGAAGAAGGCCGGGGCGTATTCCAGTCGGGCAATGCGCTGTTCATGCGTAACTGGCCGTATGTCTGGGCCCTGGTCCAGGGTCAGGACAGTGCCGTAAAAGACAAGGTCGGGGTCGCTCCCCTGCCCCGCGGTGGCGAGGCCGGCAGCCATGCATCCACCCTCGGTGGCTGGGGCCTGGCGGTATCGCGTTACAGCGCCCATCCAAAACTGGCCGCAGAACTGGTGAGCTACCTGACCAGTGCCCAAGAGCAAAAACATCGTGCCCTGATAGGCGCCTATAACCCGGTTATCGAGTCGCTGTATCAAGACCCCGAACTGCTCGCGGCCATGCCTTATTACGCCCAGCTGCACAGCATTCTCAACGATGGGGTCATGCGTCCCGCCTCCATCACCGCCGATCGCTATCCACGGGTCTCCAATGCGTTCTTCGATCGAGTGCATGGTGTGCTGGCGGGCGAGTTGCCTGTCGATCAGGCGCTGGCGGAACTGGAAAGCGAACTCACGCGCATCAAACGCCGGAACTGGTAAGCCACAAGGAAGGAAATCACCATGTCTGTCTCTTCTACCCATGCCCCCTGTGATGAGCTGCTGCTCACCAGGGAAACGCCCGTACAACGTCGCCGAGTGCGCGCCGCCTGGCTGTTTCTGACGCCGATGCTGCTGTGTCTGGCCCTGGTGGCAGCATGGCCGCTACTGCGCACATTCTGGTTCAGCCTGACCGACGCCAACCTGGCGGACACCGGTGGCGGAACCTTCATAGGCTTTGGCAATTATCTGTTCCACAACGGTTCCAGCTGGTCGGGCATTCTGGTCGACCCGCAATGGTGGAACGCGGTGCGCAACACCTTGTATTTCACCGTGGTGTCGGTGGGACTGGAAGTCGTACTGGGGCTGCTGGTGGCGTTGCTGCTGAACATCAAGTTCACCGGACGTGCTCTGGTGCGTGCGTTGATTCTGATTCCCTGGGCGATTCCGACCATTGTTTCGGCGAAGATCTGGTCATGGATGCTTAACGACCAGTTCGGCATCATCAATCACCTGATGCTGAGCCTGGGCCTGATTGACGCCCCTCTGGCCTGGACGGCCGATGCGGATCTGTCGATGTGGGCGGTGATCATCGTCGATGTCTGGAAGACCGTCCCTTTTGTCACGCTGCTGATGTTGGCCGCCTTGCAGATGTTGCCAAGCGATTGCTACGAAGCCGCCAGGGTCGATGGTATTCATCCGCTGAAGGTGTTCTGGCGTGTCACGCTGCCCCTGCTGATGCCCGCACTGCTGGTGGCGGCGATCTTCCGTATTCTCGACTCGCTGCGGGTGTTCGACGTGATCTATGTGCTGACCTCGAACTCGTCAAGCACCATGAGCATGTCGGTGTATGCCCGCCAGCACCTCGTGGAATTCCAGGACGTCGGTTACGGCAGCGCGGCCTCGACGCTGCTGTTTCTGGTGGTTGCGGTCATCGCCCTGCTTTATCTCTACCTCGGACGCCGTCAACTGGAGGTCCGGTCATGAACCTGCGCCTACTGAAAAAATCGCTGTTGCGCCTCGGATTCTGGTGTCTGATCGGGGTGTTGCTGCTGTATGCGGTCTTCCCTTTCTACTACGCCATCGTGACGTCGCTGAAGCCGTCCAGCGCCTTGTTCGAGGTGAGCTACTGGATCGACAACCCCGACTTCTCCAATTACGCGGCGGTGCTCAATCAAGCCTCATTCCTGAGGGCGATCGGCAACTCGCTGGTGGTTGCGCTGTGCGTGGTGACCCTGGCGCTGTTCCTCAGCCTGACCGCCGCCTATGCCTTGGGCCGGGTGAAGTTTCGGGGGCGTGGCACGGTCTTGATGATGGTCCTTGGCGTGTCGATGTTTCCTCAGGTCGCGGTGCTGTCGGGGCTGTTCGAAGTGATCCGCGCCCTGGGCCTGTACAACACCTCCTGGGCGTTGATCCTGAGCTATACGATTTTCACCCTGCCCTTCACCGTCTGGGTGCTGACCACGTTCATGGGGCAACTGCCCCATGAACTGGAAGAAGCGGCAATCATGGATGGCGCCTCACCCTGGGTCACGCTGACCCGCGTGCTGTTGCCGCTGCTCTGGCCTGCACTGGTCACCACTGGCTTATTGGCTTTCATCGCCGCGTGGAACGAGTTCCTGTTTGCCCTGACCTTCACCCTCACCGACACCCAACGCACGGTGCCGGTCGCCATCGCCTTGATTTCCGGCGGCAGCCCCCATGAGTTGCCTTGGGGGTTGTTGATGGCCGCCTCGGTGGTGGTCACCGTCCCACTGGTGATTCTGGTGCTGATCTTCCAGCGCCGAATCGTTTCCGGTCTCACTGCCGGCGCGTTAAAGGGTTGATGCCCAACAAAGACAAGGAACAGCATCGTGATCAAATTGAAACTGGACAACGTAAACAAGCAATTGGGCGGCATGCGGATTCTTCGCGACGTCAGCCTGGAAATCGCGGCGGGTGAATTCGTGGTGTTTGTTGGCCCTTCGGGCTGCGGAAAATCGACCCTGCTACGACTGATCGCCGGCCTGGATTCGATCTGCGGCGGCGACCTGCTGATCGACGGGCGTCGGGTCAACGACCTGGAACCGCGCGAGCGTGGTGTCGGCATGGTGTTTCAGTCTTATGCGCTGTACCCGCACATGAGCGTCTACGACAACATCAGTTTTGGTCTCAAACTGGCCAAGACGGAGAAGACCAGCCTGCGCGAGCGCGTGCTGAAAACTGCGCAAATCCTGCAGTTGGACAAACTGCTGCAACGCAAGCCAAAGGAACTGTCCGGAGGGCAGCGTCAGCGTGTGGCCATGGGCAGAGCCATGGCGCGGGAACCGGACATTTTGTTGTTCGACGAACCGCTTTCCAACCTGGATGCGTCCTTGCGGGTGCAGATGCGCAACGAAATCGCCCGACTGCATGATCGGCTCGGCTCGACCATGATCTACGTCACCCACGATCAGGTTGAAGCGATGACCCTGGCCGACAAAATTGTCGTGCTCAATGGCGGTCGCGTAGAACAGGTCGGCTCACCGCGCGAACTCTATGAGCGCCCGGCCAGCCGCTTTGTCGCCGGTTTTCTCGGTTCGCCCAGAATGAATTTTCTGTCGGCGCGCCTTCAGACGCCAGGCGAAACCAGCCTGGTCGATACCCTTGTGTGGGGTATCACCTCCCTGCCCTTCGATAGCTCGAACCTGGCGGCAGGCACGCCGCTGAGCCTGGGGATTCGCCCGGAACACGTGTCGCTCAAAGCGGCTGATGGAACTGCCGGCGTCGTGGTGACCGCGGTCGAATACCTGGGCAGCGAAACTTATGTGCACCTCGAGACAGGTCAGGACGAGCCACTGATCTGTCGTTGCGAGGTCAGCGCCGGATGGCAAGCGGGCGATCGGGTTGAGCTGCAACTGGACATCGACAACCTGCACCTGTTCGACGCCGACGGCGCGGCCTTGAGCCGTCACCCACACGCCGTTGAAACCCTGCCGGCTGGCGTCCCTCTGCGCTCGGCACGAGCAAGCGCCCTATGACTGTGTCTTTGAATTCCATGAGTGTTCCAATGTCCGCTGCAATTGAGCTTGCGCAATATGCGCTGAGTGATGGCCTGTCTCGCGTCATCGATGATTATCGTCCCGGTTATCATCTTGCCCCCCCAGCGGGCTGGATGAACGACCCTAACGGGGTGGTGTACTTTCGTGGCGAATACCACGTGTTCTATCAACACCATCCCTTCGACGCGAAATGGGGCCCGATGTATTGGGGGCATGCCAAGAGCGCCGATCTGGTCCATTGGCAGCATCTGCCCATTGCGCTGGCGCCCGGCGATGACTTCGACCGAGACGGTTGTTTTTCCGGTAGCGCGGTGGTGTGTGGAGACACCCTGGCACTGATCTACACCGGGCACACCTGGCTGGGGGACGTGGGTGACGAGCGCTCGATCCGTCAAGTCCAGTGCCTGGCCACCAGCAGCGACGGCATCCGGTTCGTCAAGCATGGCGCCGTCATCGAGACCGCGCCGCACGATTCGATCATGCACTTTCGCGACCCCAAGGTATGGCAGGAGGATGACGGCTGGTACCTGATTGCCGGCGCACGTCTGGGCGATAAACCGCTGCTGCCGCTGTACCGTTCCACGGATCTGCACACCTGGGAGTTCCTCGATTATGTAGCCAGCGGCAACGAGGGTGATGGCTATATGTGGGAGTGCCCGGATCTGTTCCGGCTGAACGGACGCGATGTGCTGCTCTACTCCCCTCAGGGCATGCAGCCCCAGGGTTACGATCGCCTCAACAAATACCAGACCGGTTATCGAGTGGGCCGACTCGACAGTCAATGGCACTTCACCGGCGGGCCTTTTATCGAGCTGGATAACGGCCACGATTTCTATGCCGCGCAAACGCTTCTGGCCGCCGATGGCCGGCGCCTTGTGTGGGCATGGCTCGACATGTGGGAAAGCCCAATGCCGAGCCAGGCTCATCACTGGTGCGGCATGCTCGGTGTGCCGCGCGAACTTGAACTGCACGCCGATCGCCTTTGCGTGTATCCGGCACGGGAGCTCACCGCTCTGCGCATGGCGCCATTGCCGGGCGTGCCTTGGTGGGAGGGTTCGGGAACCCAGTGCGTGCCGGAAGTGAATGGCGAGATGCTCGAAATCCATGTGCATCTGGATTTGCGTGGCTGCACCAACGGCCACCTCGGAATCGCCTTGCGTTGCAGCGACGATGACCACGAAGAAACCCTGCTCTACTACGATGCGTCGCTGCAGCGTCTGGTGCTTGACCGCAGCCGCTCGGGTGCGCAAGTCACCGGTCAGCGCAGTGTGGCGATTGACCCGACACAAGAGCGACTGGAACTGCGCGTATTTCTCGATCGCTCGTCCATCGAGGTGTTCGACGAAAACGGGCGCTTCAGTCTCAGCAGTCGGTTCTATCCACGGCCCGACAGCCTGGGCGTGAAGCTGTTTGCCCATGGGAGTGGCGGCCGTGTCTCGATTCCCAAGGCGTGGCCTCTGGCCTCGGGATGGCTGTGAGCGGCGTCATTCGAGTCGCGAGAAACCCGGGCGCTGTGTCATGATCCTGCGTCAACCTGACCGGCCTCGCCTCGCATGACTTCAGTGAAAGACGTTGCACAGCTGGCCGGCGTGTCCCTGATGACGGTTTCTCGAGCGCTCAATAATCCGGAAAAACTGAGCCCCGAAACCCTTCAGCGGGTGCGTCGCGCCATTGACGAACTGCAATTCGTACCGAGCCTGTCGGCGCGCAAGATGCGCGGCGACAACCTCCAGTCGCGAACCATCGGAGTGTTCGCACTGGACACCGCGACCACACCGTTCGCGGTCGAGTTGCTGCTGTCCATCGAACAGACCGCGCAGCAGGCGGGCTGGAATGTGTTCATCCTCAACCTGTTGAGCAACCCGCCAACCGACCAGAACATTGACCTGATGCTGTCGCACCGTCCTGACGGGTTGATCTTCAGCGCCATGGGGTTTCGTCAGGTATGCATTCCCGAACGCTTGAAGAGCAAACCCTTGGTGCTCGCCAATTGCCTGGCAGATGACAGTCGCCTGGTCAGTTATGTGCCAGATGACGAAACGGGGCAGTATCGAGCCGTACATCACGCGTTGAGCCAAGGCTATCGGCGCCCTCTGTGCATCAATCTGCCCAAACAGAGCCTGGCCTGGGGCTTGCGACAAAAAGGCCTGCAGCGTGCCTGTCAGGCATTTGGCCTTGCGCCTGAGGCACTCCTGCAATACGACCTTTCCGATCATGACGCCTATGGTGAAACCGCAGCCATCCTCGACCGGCACATCATCGAGGGTCGCCCGCAATTCGACATCCTGATCTGTGGCAACGACCGGATTGCCTTTTGTGCCTATCAGCTGTTGTTGGGCCGAGGCCTGAAAATTCCCGCCGATGTCGCCGTGCTCGGCTATGACAATATGATCGGCATCGCCGAACTGTTCATCCCGCCGCTGACCACGGTGCAATTGCCGTACTACGAGATTGGTCGCAATGCGGCCCGGCACCTGATAGAGGCCCTTGAGGTAGAGGGTGCCCAGCCCGTTGATTGTCCGTTGGTAGTCAGAACGTCGTTATGAGCTATCAAAACCCTTTACCGAGGGCCAGCGCTCGGTAAAGGGCTGAGTGTTTACTTGAGCGGAACGAAGTTATCCGGCATTCGATTCACCGCCAATTTCCCCAGCATGATGACCTTTGTTCATGATCGCTGCCACGCCGCGCCCTCTCGCCTCTTCCCGCCTCCCCCTCCCGAGTAGTCCGAAACTCCCACACCGTCTGGGAGTATCCGCCGATGCGCGATCCTCGGCGCTTATCCATAGTTGCGACCAATGGTCAACGGTCAGGCCTTGATGACCGCAATTACCCAGGAAAAAGTCATGACAATTGAGCAAAATTCATTGCTGACGAACGCTATGAGCGTCGTGGCGAGCGGCGCGAACGTTTCGCTGGACGAAACGTCCGGTTTGCAGAACGCCACCGCCACGCCAACCCCTACGGGAGACGCTGACGACAACGACATTCTGGTGACCTCCCTGCCCTCGACCTTCGCTACCCGTTTGACCGCACTGGGTGCCGGGACCGCAACGGGTGCAGCGTTGAGTGGCTATACCGGTGCCGTGGGCAATACGGGCAGCAATGCGTTCACCGTCACCGCGGACCCCGGAGCCACTATTACCAATATCAGCTTCGTCGACAGCAATGGCGCACCGCTCAATGGCCTGGACAGCGGTCTGGATACCCTCAATGGCACCAGCATCCTCCTCTATACGGACGCGAACAACGACAACATCGTTCTGGGCCGGGCCGGTGGCTCGACCGGCGCGATCGTGTTCGCTGCCTATATCGAAGAAACTGGATCGCCGGTCTCGGGCGGCAAGATCTGGACCGTGGAGTACCAACCGCTCAAGCACCCAGATGCTGCGAACGCCGATGATTCGCTCAATCTGCTCAATAAGGTGTACGTCGGCGCCAGTCAGGACCTGGAATTCAGCCTGGCCAATGCGCCCTCCGGTCAGAACCTCTTCCTGATGTTCACGAAAGCGAACCCGGCAACTGCAACTGTCGATGGTGTCTTGCGGATCACGGATCCCGTCATCATCGCCACCGGCAAGGATCCGGCGAATCAGTCAACTGGCGCCAGTATAACGACTGGCGACACGATCAATACCAGCCAGGCGGGTGGCCCTACCACCTTCGGCACCAACAGCCAGATGATTACGGAACAGGAAGGCATCCGTTATTCGTTCGTCACAGGTGCCAGGCAGGATATGACCATTCCTAACCTGGATCAGAACGAAGCAGATGTTGAATCCAACATCGACTTTACCGGCGTCTTCAATGCGAAGATGGCCAATTTCGACGTCGTGCAGTTGCAAAGCGGCAAGAGTGCTGTGGTAAAAATCAGCGCATTCAGCACCGCTGTTGAATCTGGCGCGGCGTTCATCGACGGCTATGCGGGTGATGCGTCGGTTGCCATCACCAATGTTCGCATCATCAACATCAGCACCGGGCAGGTGATCGAGAACTCAAACGGATCGGTGAATGATCCGGCCATTGGCATCACCTTTTCCGGTGGGGTTGCTACCATCACCGGCGTTAAAGCCGGCTACCAGATTGAATACACCACAACGACGGACCACAACCGCGTGCTCATCGAGAACGGGGCGGCCCTGGATGCCAAGGGCACTGCCCATGCCGATTTTGATATTGGTGGTTTCACGCTGGTCCAGGCCTCTATTTCGAAAACCGAAATCGGCTCCAAAATGATCTTCGAGGACGACGGGCCGACGGCGACCGGTACCGCCGTGACGGGAACCGTCGACGAGGACGGCCTGGCCAATGGCATTGCCGGCGGTACGGGCGACGTGGCTGGCGAGGCGACCACGGCCAGCGGCAGCGTGACCGGTATCTTCCAGTCCGGCGCCGACACGCCGCTGACCTATGCCTTGTCGAGTAACACCAGCGGCTTGCCGGCGCTGAGCTCGGGCGGGGTGGCGCTGGTGTACAGCGTCGTGGGCGGCACGCTCACCGCCACGGCCGGCGTAGCCGGTGCCGACGTCTTCACGTTCAGCCTCACCACAGCGGGTGCCTACACCTTCACGCTGCTCAAGCCGCTGGATCACGCGGCAGGTAACAACGAGAACGACATCACCATCAACCTGGGCTCGCTGCTGCAAGCCACCGACAAGGACGGCGACACGGTGACGGCCGCGGCCGAGAAACTGGTCATCACCGTCGACGACGACACGCCGACCGCGACCGGTACCGCCGTGACGGGAGCCGTCGACGAGGACGGCCTGGCCAACGGCATTGCCGGGGGTACAGGCGACGTGGCTGGCGAGGCGACCACGGCCAGCGGCAGCGTGACCGGTATCTTCCAGTCGGGCGCCGACACGCCGCTGACCTATGCCTTGTCGAGTAACACCAGCGGCTTGCCGGCGCTGAGCTCGGGCGGGGTGGCGCTGGTGTACAGCGTCGTGGGCAACACGCTCACCGCCACGGCCGGCGCGACCGATGTGTTCACCTTCAGCCTCACCGCAGCGGGTGCCTACACCTTCACGCTGCTCAAACCGCTGGATCACGCGGCAGGTAACAACGAGAACGACATCACCATCAACCTGGGCTCGTTGCTGCAAGCCACCGACAAGGACGGCGACACGGTGACGACCGCGGCCGACAAACTGGTCATCACCGTCGACGACGACACGCCGACGGCGACCGGTACCGCCGCAACGGGAACCGTCGACGAGGACGGCCTGGCCAACGGCATTGCCGGGGGTACGGGCGACGTGGCTGGCGAGGCGACCACGGCCAGCGGCAGCGTGACCGGTATCTTCCAGTCCGGCGCCGACACGCCGCTGACCTATGCCTTGTCGAGTAACACCAGCGGCTTGCCGGCGCTGAGCTCGGCCGGGGTGGCGCTGGTGTACAGCGTCGTGGGCGGCACGCTCACCGCCA